>NZ_JBAMYD010000068.1:0-406 GCF_037002925.1 Rhizobium aouanii | reverse complement strand
CAGGCTGCTGAAATTGGCGCTGCGTTGCGGCAATCGAGAGCTTCGGGTGCGATTTTTTGACGGATATCGGCCGGATTTGAGCTGGCCGCAGGCGATATCTTGATCATATTGGCCTATTTGCCTCCCATAAGACACACTTCGCCCGTCAATCCGATCAATTTCGGAAGACGAATGATGTTGTAGGCCGCAAGGGCGAAGGTGAAGACCGCCTTCACCTTGTCCAATCCGCGCACCTTGATCTGCGCCAGGCCGGCCGTCGTCTTGACCCAGCCAAATATTTCCTCGATCCGCTTGCGGCAGCGCAGGCTGATCGCATAGCCGGGGCTTTGGGCGACGTCTGGCGGCACCGCCGTCTTGCGTACCTTGCCCGTCTTGCTCACCGTGCCGTTGATCGCCACATGCGGCT
>NZ_JBAMYD010000067.1:0-437 GCF_037002925.1 Rhizobium aouanii | reverse complement strand
ACACAACATGGCAGGCGGATCGATTCAAGTTTGCCTCCCATGACATTTTCTTGCAGCGAACATCCCCCTCTTTTGATGCCGCCGTTTGGGAGCTATGGACAGCCTTGTCGATTGGGGCCCATGTAGCTCTTCTTCCTCTCGAGCGGCAATTTGATACTCGAACGATTTTCGACCTAGTAAATAAGTATCAAGTGACGGTCCTGCAATTGGTCCCGTCGCTTCTCTCCGCATTGCTTATGGTCACTGACCTTGAGCAAAATGAAGTCGATAGTTTACGATACGTATTCTGTGGCGGAGAGCTCCTGAGGAATGAGCAAGCCGCTAAATGGCTGCAATTCGCACCGCGGGCACTTGTCAATGTCTATGGACCTACTGAGGCAACGATTGACGCAACAGCCTGGGTGTATACCGCTGGATTTAACACGCCAGTTGCACCG
>NZ_JBAMYD010000066.1:0-449 GCF_037002925.1 Rhizobium aouanii | reverse complement strand
GTCCCCTCTCCCCGTTTTTACGGGGAGAGGGTTAGGGTGAGGGGCAAATCACACGGAAGGACTTTTAATGAGAGGTCCCAAGCCCAAAACCACCGCCCGAGCGCGATCGTTGCGTCAGTCGGAGAATGATGCAGAAGACAGGCTGTGGAATGAGCTGCGTGATCGGCGGCTCAACGGAAACAAGTTTGTCCGACAATTGCCGATCGGTGCCTATTTTGCAGATTTCGCCTGCCGTGAACTGCGACTCGTCATCGAAATCGACGGCAGCCAACATGCAGAAAGTCGACGAGATGGCATTCGTGATGTCTTCATGACCGGCAATGGCTGGCCGGTTGTTCGTTTCTGGAATGTGGACGTGCTGAGAGCGCTGCCATCCGTTCTGGATACCATTCTTGCAGTCTGCGACGGGCGATTGACCGAGCGCGTCGAGGTGGCGGATTTGCGATTCT
>NZ_JBAMYD010000065.1:0-657 GCF_037002925.1 Rhizobium aouanii | reverse complement strand
GCCGCGCGCAGCAGATGACGGTCAATCTTTTTTCCGAAATGGATGTAAGACCGCAGACCCCTTCCGCTTGGCTTACTTTGTCCTGATGAACCGCTGCGTTATCCACCAACGCTTTGAAGGTATGCGAGTGAGGACCAGAGATGATCGTATCATGAAAACAGATCAGCTTTGCCAACGAAGAGTACGTCGATGAGAAGGGCAAGACACGACGCTAGCGGGCTCCCCCGCCAAGGGGAGTCATAGGGAGTTCAGTAAGGCTTCGCCGAGGCGGACGCTGTTGCGGGGAGATGGGGGCGTTATGAAAGCAGTACATAGAGTTGCGCGTGGGGCGCGTTGGCGCCTCAACGCGCTTTTGGACCGCGCCCGTCGGACCGCCTACCCAAGGGCCGTTCGACAGGCTTGGTCAAGGGTGCGCGCCGAAAACCTTTCTTACACGACTGATCGTCAACTTCATCAATTGCTTGAGGTAGCGCGTCGTACCGCCCCGAGCGGAGCGTTGATCATTGAGGCAGGTTGCGCGCGCGGCGGTTCAGCAATTCTCATGTGTTCCGCCAAGTCGCCTCAGCGCGCTATGCGCGTGTACGACCTGTTCGAGATGCTCCCTCCGCCTTCGGAGCACGATGGCGACGACATGAAAGCTCGGTACGCTGAAATCAA
>NZ_JBAMYD010000064.1:0-704 GCF_037002925.1 Rhizobium aouanii | reverse complement strand
TAGCAGGCCAGATCGCCGGTCTTGTACATCCGGGCGCCCGGCTCGCCGCTGAACGGATCGGCCAGAAACCGCTCCGCCGTCAGCTCCGGACGGTTGAGGTAGCCGCGCGCCACCCCTGCCCCGCCGATATAGAGCTCACCCACCGCCCCGAACGGAACCGGCTGGCCATGAGCGTCCAGCAGATAGATCCGCGTGTTCGCGATCGGACGGCCGATCGGCACGTTTTGATGGGATACACCGGGCCTAGCGTCAACAAAAAAACTGGACGACCAGATCGTTGTTTCGGTCGGACCGTAGAGATTCCTTAGAGACCCCACCCCTCTACTAAGCCGCGACGCCTGATTTGCAGGTAACGCTTCACCTCCACACAGCACACTTAAGCCCGGCGTTCCTTGCCAGCCGGCATCCATCAGCAGGCGCCACGTTGCTGGAGTGGCCTGCATCATAGAGATCTTGTGATGGTCTAGAAGATGATGCAACGTCGTAGCAGCCGTAGCATCCTTTCGGCTGGCTAGGACGACTGTGGCGCCCGTGCACGTGGGAAGATAGAGCTCCAGCCCCGCGATATCAAATGAGATGGATGTGATAGCTAGGAATACATCCTGCTCAGTGAGCCTCAATATATCCGAAAAAGCATATAGGAAATTCAACAGGCTTTGATGCTCGACCATGACGCCCTTTGGGGTTCCGGTTGAGCCTGAGGT
>NZ_JBAMYD010000063.1:0-705 GCF_037002925.1 Rhizobium aouanii | reverse complement strand
CGCCCGGCTCGATGCGGAAGCCGCGGATCTTCACCTGCTCGTCGTTGCGGCCAAGGAACTCCAGATTGCCGTCCGGCAGGTAGCGGGCCAGATCGCCGGTCTTGTACATCCGGGCGCCCGGCTCGCCGCTGAACGGATCGGCCAGGAACCGCTCCGCCGTCAGCTCCGGACGGTTGAGGTAGCCGCGCGCCACCCCGGCCCCGCCGATATAGAGCTCACCCACCGCCCCGAACGGAACCGGCCCACCATGGCCGTCCAGAAGATACACCCGCGTGTTCGCGATCGGACGGCCGATCGGGACAACCGACCCGTCAAAACCAGCCGGGCAATTCCAAACGGTCGCGCAGACTGTTGCTTCGGTAGGTCCATATGCATTGACAACAGAGGCCGAGGCCAGACTGCGGATGAGTCCAGCTTTCGGCAGTTCTCCAGCAAGAATGAGAACTTGTGATGCCAAACATTCCCGATTCCTGTTTCCCTGAAAGAATACTGGAGGCAACGTCCCATGGGTGATGGCTTCACTACGCAGGTAATCCGATAGCCGGTTACTGGCTTGACGGAGCTCGTCGGCAGGCAAATGCAAGGCGGCGCCCGAGCCAAACGCCATGACAAGCTCCCAAGCACTTGCATCAAACCCGAAGGAGGCGAACTGCACGACACGGCTATTTGAACCAACGCCAAAAAGCCCGATCTGGGCCACCCCGA
>NZ_JBAMYD010000062.1:0-720 GCF_037002925.1 Rhizobium aouanii | reverse complement strand
CGCTGGATGGGTCGTTCAACGGGCTCTATGCCAAGACGGGTCGGCCGTCGATCGCGCCGGAACGGCTGTTGCGGGCGGTGCTGCTGCAGATGCTGTATTCGATCCGCTCCGAGCGGCAATTGATGGAACGGCTTGAGTTCGACCTGTTGTTCCGCTGGTTCGTGGGTCTTGGGATCGATGATGCGGTGTGGCATCCGACGGTGTTCACGCATAATCGCGACCGGGTTCTGACGACGGAGGTGGCGCAAGGCTTCCTGTCGGCGCTGCTTGCACAGCCGGCGGTTAAGAAGCTTTTGAGCGCAGAGCACTTCTCGGTCGACGGGACGATGCTGAAGGCGTTTGCCTCGATGAAGAGTTTTCGCGCCAAGGACGGCCCGGGTGGCGACGATGGCGAGCCACCGGAGGGCGGGCGCAATGGCGAGCGTGATTTCCGCAAGGAGAAGCGCTCGAACGAGACGCACGCCTCCACCACTGACCCGGATGCCCGGCTCTACCGCAAGAGCAAGGGCCAGGAGAGCCGGCTGGCCTATTTGGGGCATGCGCTGATGGAGAACCGCAACGGACTTGTGGTCGACGGTGCGGTGACGCATGCGACCGGCACGGGCGAGCGGGAGGCGGCGAGCGAACTGAGCGAGGGCCTTGCCGAAGGGGCGACGCTGGGTGCCGACAAGGCTTACGACGTGGAAGCCTTTGTCGAAGAGTTGAAGGCGCGCAAGATCG
>NZ_JBAMYD010000061.1:0-737 GCF_037002925.1 Rhizobium aouanii | reverse complement strand
ATGACACGCTGAATGGCGGGGCAGGCGCCGACACGCTGATCGGCGGGGCGGGCGACGACATCTATATCGTCGACAATGCCGGCGACAGCGTTGCCGAGAACGCCGCCGCGGGAACCGACACGGTTCGCACGACCCTGGCAAGCTATACGCTTGACGCCAATGTCGAGAACCTCACCTATATCGGAATCGGAACGGCAGCCTTCGCCGGCACGGGCAACGCGCTGAACAATGTCCTGACCGGTGGGGCAGCTGCGGACCATCTCAGCGGTGGCGACGGCAACGACACATTGCTCGGTGGTGCTGGTTCCGACACGATGTCAGGCGGGACGGGTGACGACATTTATGTCGTCGATATCGCGACCGACCTTGTGATCGAGAATGCGAACGAGGGGACAGACACGGTCCAGACGGCGCTTGCCAGCTATACGATTGGCAACAATGTCGAGAACCTCACCTACACGGGATCGGCAAACTTCACCGCAACCGGCAATGCTCTCGCCAACACGATCACCGGCGGCGCCGGCAACGATGTGCTGGATGGTGGCGCCGGCAATGACACGCTGATCGGTGGCGCTGGCAACGACATCTATGTGATCGACAATGCGAGTGACGTTGTCGCCGAGAACGTCGACGCGGGGACCGACACCGTGCGGACGACACTGGCGAGCTACACGCTTGGCAGTGATGTCGAGAACCTCACCTATATCGGAACGACGAACTTTGTCGGAACAGGAAAC
>NZ_JBAMYD010000060.1:0-759 GCF_037002925.1 Rhizobium aouanii | reverse complement strand
GCCGGTGAAGTTGGCCGATCCCGTGTAGCTCAGGTTCTCGACATTGATCAGTGCAGCGATCGAGTAGGCTGCAAGCGCCGTCTGGACCGTGTCTGTCCCCTCGTTCGCATTCTCGATCACAAGGTCGGTCGCAATATCGACGACATAAATGTCGTCACCCGTCCCGCCTGACATCGTGTCGGAACCAGCACCGCCAATCAATGTGTCGTTGCCGCCAGCGCCAGTGAGCTTGTCGGCAACGACACCGCCCTTGATGATGTTGTCGAGCGCATTGCCCGTGCCGGTAAACGCGGCCGTACCGCCATAGGTGAGGTTCTCGATATTGACCCCCAGCGTATAGGCGGTCAGATTCGTCTGCACCGTGTCGATACCCTCATCGGCATTCTCGATGACGATGTCACCGGTGGAGATAACATAGGTGTCGTCGCCCGTGCCGCCATTTAGCGTGTCGACCCCGGCCCCTCCAGTCAGGACATTGTTCAGCGCGTTGCCCGTGCCGGCAAAGGCTGCCGTTCCGATATAGGCGAGGTTCTCGACATTGACGCCAAGCGTATAGCTTGCCAGCGTCGTGCGAACCGTGTCGGTTCCCGCGGCGGCGTTCTCGGCAACGCTGTCACCGGCATTGTCGACGATATAGGTGTCGTCGCCCGCCCCGCCGATCATCGTGTCGGCGCCTGCCCCGCCATTCAGCGTGTCATTGCCGGAGCCGCCGGAAAGTGTATCAGCGGCAGCCGCCCCTGTGATTACATTGTCGAGATC
>NZ_JBAMYD010000059.1:0-787 GCF_037002925.1 Rhizobium aouanii | reverse complement strand
ACCGGCAATGCGCTGGCCAACACGATCACCGGCGGCGCCGGCAATGATGTGTTGGATGGTGGGGCCGGTGCCGATAGCTTGATCGGCGGTGCGGGCGACGACACCTATGTCGTTGACAATGCCGGCGACAGCGTTGCCGAGAACGCCGCCGCGGGAACCGACACGGTTCGCACGATACTGGCCACCTACACACTGGGAGCCAATGTCGAGAACCTCACCTACATCGGAACGGCAGCCTTTGTCGGGACAGGCAATAGCCTTGCCAACACGATCACTGGTGGTGTCGGCAACGACACGCTGAATGGCGGGGCAGGTGCCGATAGCTTGATCGGCGGTGCGGGCGACGACACCTATATCATCGACAATGCCGGTGACAGCGTTGCCGAGAACGCCGCCGCGGGAACCGACACGGTTCGCACGACCCTGGCAAGCTATACGCTTGACGCCAATGTCGAGAACCTCACCTACACGGGATCGGCCAGCTTCACCGGCACCGGCAATGCGCTCGCCAACACGATCACCGGCGGCGCCGGCAACGATCTGCTGGACGGCGGCGCCGGCAATGACACGCTGATCGGCGGAGCGGGCAACGACATCTATGTGGTCGACAGTGCGAGCGACGTCGTCACCGAGTTGGCCAGTGCCGGCACCGACGAAATCCGCACGGCGCTTGCAGCCTACTCGATCGCTGCACTGATCAATGTCGAGAACCTGAGCTACACGGGATCGGCCAACTTCACCGGCACCGGCAATGCGCTCGCCAACACGATCACCGGCGGCTCCGGCA
>NZ_JBAMYD010000058.1:0-800 GCF_037002925.1 Rhizobium aouanii | reverse complement strand
GCTTCCTCCACCGCCAGGGATGACGAACGGTGACCCGCGAAGGAGATCCCGGACAATCCCGGCACCGGCAGGGCGAGGGTGCGACTGATCGGGGAAATGCACGCGCGATTGCTGAAAAGTGGGCGCGGCGGCATAAAAAATCCCGGCAACTCTGGCGGTCACAAAAATGGATCAGGATGCGACCCGGCAACGCACTTTTTCGTGCCGCCGCCGTCAATGAGATGAACGCCTATCTGGACGCGCTGGAACGCTTCTTGCTTTCGCCTTGCCCGCCGTGGATCAAAAAGAAGCCCCGCCGAAACGGGGCAATTTGGGAACGGACGGATCGCACAGGAAGGAAGAGTTGGCGTACGGCCCCGTCACAAGAGGGGGCACCTGTGCGATCCTTATGGCCAAACGACGGATAGTCGGAAAAGTTGCTGTGCGGTTCCGCACCAATCGTTAGATGATCGCTGGTCGCACCAGTCGTTCCGCCGCTGCGGCCACAAGCCGTGAAAAGCCCGCCTGAAGGTGCTGTCGGCACCTTGTTTCATTCGAATAAGAGCACATCTCGGTGGAGTAAGCGTCGTCAGGAAAACAAATGGCTTACGAGCCTGATATGGCTATCGTCTTCGATAGCGCGACAAAGGCGGTGATCGTCAGTTTCCGCGGAGTCACGGTCTATTTGCCAGGTCCTTATGCTGACCGAAAGGCGGCCGTCCTGACCGAAGCGCATTGCCGCCGGCTTGGCTGGCGAGATTGATTGCGACTTATATCGACGATCCACAAAGGGCAGATATTTATATTTGTGAATCGCTCGC
>NZ_JBAMYD010000057.1:0-810 GCF_037002925.1 Rhizobium aouanii | reverse complement strand
TTTTTTGAAAGGATTGTGGAGCGTGCGGCGCGTGAAGCTCCCGCCGTCAGCTTCGAATTTCGGCCTCCCACCGACGACAACGTGGACCTTCTCCGACGCGGCGACGTCGATCTTCTAATTCTTCCTGAAATTTTCATATCGAACGCTCATCCTCGAACGAAATTGTTCGACGATGTACACGTGTGTGTGGGCTGTCGCTCAAACAAACAGCTGTTACAGCCACTTACAATCGAAAGATACATGTCGATGGGGCACGCTGCGGTGAATTTCGGGAATACCCTCAGGCTAGGGATCGAGGAACAGTATTTGCGCGAGCACGGTCTCAATAGACGTATCGACGTCCTCGTACAGGGCTATAGCATGCTCCCGCCGATAGTTTCAGGGACCGAGCGTATAGGAACCATGCCCTTACGGCTGGCACAGCATTTCGAAAAGACACGGTTGCCCCTCCGAATCGTTGAGCTTCCGCTGCCACTACACCTTCCATTCACCGAGGCCGTTCAATGGCCCGCGCCCCACAACAGTGATCCGGCAAGCCTCTGGATGCGCGAAATGCTATTCGAAGAGGCGTCTCGTATGGTTTCGCCGCATGCCACGGCCGAGCCTCTCGTCGACCCGGCCCAGCACGAGTATAGTCTGGCCCACCTCTGATCCGCGAACTTCATCGGAGCCCGGACAGTAGAGTTGGCGGCGTGGCACCCTTGCTGGCGAGACGCGTCAATTCTGCCGGTACGGTTGTCCCCTCCCCGCAGCATTGGCGGCCGCGTCGATCACGGAGGAATATCTGTCTGGATCGCCCCGCGGCGCTCG
>NZ_JBAMYD010000056.1:0-923 GCF_037002925.1 Rhizobium aouanii | reverse complement strand
CCTTTCGCAATGAGCGCGCATGCCGAGGCAAAATGTGCTAAGCTCTTTGGCAGGTATCGAAACAGCGCTACCGATTTTCGTCGCTGATCGTCAACAATTTCAGCGGCTTATGTGCGGTTTTGTCATAAACGCACAGTTCCTTGGGACCTATGGTCAAACCAACGACCGTCCCTTAGTTTTTCACCAACTCACAGGCGTTTGGTTTTGACATCCAAGCTCCCATGCGGAGCCGCTATGACTCACATTGACCAATCGACCGTCGAAAATACCCTGCTGAAATTGTTGAGCGTAGACGGTTTCGCACGCCTCTCGGAAGGGATGGAGCGCGTCGACCTTCCACTACGGCACGTTCTTGTTGCCAGCGACGTCCCAACCACGCATGTCTGCTTCTTGGAAAGAGGCCTGGCATCCATGGTTGTCAGCAGCATCGACGAAGAAGTGGTGGAAATTGGCCATATCGGGCGCGAAGGCGCTTCCGGCATGCACGTCCTTCTGGCGGTAGAGACCACCCCCACGCGCACCTTCATGCAAGTCGCAGGGTCGGGAATTATGGTGCCGATGGAGACGTTTCAGCGCGCGCTCGCCGATGATCCCGAGATGAAGGATTTCTTCCTTCGCTATGTTCACACAACCGTGCTGCAACTCGCCCATTCGGCGCTCGCCAACGCCCGCTACAATATGCATGAACGGTTGGCGCGGTGGATCCTGATGTGTCACGACCGCCTTGAAGGCAACAACCTGGCCATTACCCATGAATTTCTGGCGTTGATGCTCGGTGTCCGCCGTTCGGGCGTCACCAATGAACTCCACGTCCTTGAGGGCGTCCACGCCATCCGATCGACCCGCGGAAACGTGCGAATTGTGGACAGGGAAAAATTGATCGAAATTGCCGGTGGCTGCTATGGAGTGCCGGAGCGCGAATA
>NZ_JBAMYD010000055.1:0-933 GCF_037002925.1 Rhizobium aouanii | reverse complement strand
GAACCTGACTCGAAAAGGTTTCAACAATATCCGTACCTTGCCAAGCGTCGTGTCAGGACCCGGATGTGAGCGATAGTGATCCAGGCTTCGGCTGATGCGACGGACTTCTCCCAATCCTTCGCCAATCGTCGGCATCTGCCAAGCCATGCGAAGGTGCGCTCCACGACCCAGCGACGCGGCAGAACCTCGAAGCCCTTGGCCTTGTCGGTCCGCTTGACGATCTGGACAGTGAACGTAGCGATCTTTTGCAGTGCGCCCTTCAGCTTCGGTCCGGCATAACCACCGTCGGCGAAGATATGTCTCAGCCACGGCCAGCGCTTGAGAATGGTTTTGAGGACGGCAGGTGCACCATCGCGATCCTGAATATCGGCGCTGTGAACCACGAGGCCGACCATCAGTCCGAGCGTGTCGACGACGATATGACGCTTGCGTCCCTTGATCTTCTTGCCCGCGTCATAGCCCGAAATTCCGCCGCTTTCCGTGGTTTTCACGCTTTGACTGTCGATCACGCCCGCAGACGGCGAGGCTTCCCGGCCTTCCAATTCACGCGCCTCCATCACAAGATGATGGTTGATCCGACCCCATAACCCTGTCGCTCGCCATTCGTAGAAATAGGACTGCACAGTTGTAAAAGGCGGAAAATCCCTGGGCATCATCCGCCACTGGCACCCGGTCATGGCGATGTAAAGCAACGCATTCACGACCTCGCGAAGATCGGTGCTGCGCGGCCTGCCCAACCGCCTCGGTCTAGGCAGGCAAGGCGAGATCAATCCCCATTCTCGGTCCGTCAGATCGCTTGCATACCGCATTGTGCGTCGGGCATATTGCCGACGGGTGAAATCAGTCCAGCCCATTGTGATCTCCGTTCGTCCTAAGCAAACAAACAGAATCACAACTGGCTGATTTCACTCAACTCTTTTTCGGTCAGGCTCT
>NZ_JBAMYD010000054.1:0-967 GCF_037002925.1 Rhizobium aouanii | reverse complement strand
TTGCAGGATGTGGCTGATGCTATCGGAGCATCGAAAACCCACGTCTATGACCTGGAGACCGGTCGCAGCACCAACCCGTCTATCGAACTTCTCACCAAGCTCGCCACGCATTTTCGGGTGTCGATCGCTGATCTTGTCGGGGATCGAACGCGCGACCGGCCAGCTGCTGGACCAGGCGGTGCGCAATCTCGTCACCCAGCCGCTCGGTCTTCTCCATACCGGGTTCACACCTATGGGCATTCGTGGTCTGTCAACCGGACCAACAGGCTTACGGTCGTCGCCTTCACCAACGCGGGCCTAGAGGGGCAGTCGCCCGGCGGACGGTTTCCGGCAGAACTCACCGAAGCAATCTATGCAGCGCTGTGAGGAGCCGAACCCGCGCGACCGTCGGGCGCTCTCGTTCCGATCGAGGTAGACCTGTCAGTCGAGCGGTTACGGCGGCAAGAACATGCGGCTCGCCAACTTTTACCCCGCGCTGCCGAGATAGCCCGACAAGACTGCCGCGACTGGCTGTCACGCACGCGATGCATTCGTCGATGCCGGCCGCTTCCTGCCATCGTAAACGTGGCCGCTCGTGGAGAGTTGGATGAGTGTACACAAATCAAGCATAGTCGGAAATAGCTGAGGACTTGCACCATCTCCAGGTCTTGAGCGGACTTGAATTCTCGACACCATATTTGTCTTCGCCACTTCGAATCAAATCAACTGCTTGGCTTTCGAAACGGAAGACGGCCTACTCTCCAAACGGAAGTTCAATTTCCTCTCGGTTTTTCTTTGCCCCCTCGATCAGGACCGTGTTGAGCCGCTCGGCATCTTGTGCCGGCAGCATTCCCGCCCCGGTTCGAATACCTTCTTGCCACGCAGGCCCGCGCTCCCATGCTTCGTTGTAGACGAGCGCCAAGTCGGCAGATCGCCTTGTCTGCTGCAGGGCTTCAAAGAGCAGCGCAGCTTGACGAACGTCCTTCTC
>NZ_JBAMYD010000053.1:0-1005 GCF_037002925.1 Rhizobium aouanii | reverse complement strand
TAGCGGGCCAGATCGCCGGTCTTGTACATCCGGGCGCCCGGCTCGCCGCTGAACGGATCGGCCAGAAACCGCTCCGCCGTCAGCTCCGGACGGTTGAGGTAGCCGCGCGCCACCCCGGCCCCGCCAATATAGAGCTCACCCACCGCCCCGAACGGAACCGGCCCACCTTGGCCGTCCAGAAGATACACCCGCGTGTTCGCGATCGGACGGCCGATCGGGAGGCGGCGGCGGGATGTCGCATCAATCGCGGTGATCTCGCAGACTGTCGCAAAGGTCGTCGTTTCAGTCGGGCCGTAGCAGTGCAAGAGATGCTGTGGTCCGTTCTGGCTCAAAACCCGAGCTACTGCTGTCACATCAACCGCATCGCCGCCGACCAATAGCAATCGCAAACTCGCCAGCACCGGACCTAAATCATCAGCGCTCTGGCTGAACAACCCGGCTGTCAAATGCAGGACCCTAATGCGGTGCTGCTGAACCAGGCTGCGCAGAACCTCTGGCTGCAGCGCATCCGTGTAGGGAATTACAATCAGGCTTGAACCGTGTAGCAGCGGTGCCCACACTTCCAGTGTACTGATATCAAACGCAGGATTGCCCACCCACGCCACACGATCATTTGAGCCGAACTGCGCATATCCATTGTTGATCACGAGCCGGTTGACAGCACGGTGAGGCACAACAACTCCCTTGGGAAGGCCGGTCGAGCCGGAGGTGTACATCACGTAAGCGGCAGCCTCGGCGTTCAATACCAGGCCAGGATCGGGACTGGACCCGGTTCCAGCCATCAGCGCCTCAATGGGCAAAACAGGGATTGTGGCCTCAACCAGATCAACACCGTCACTCTCGCTGAGCACCAGGCGTGCTGCACAATCGGCAATCAGCCATTCTTGTCGCGCAGGTGGCAGAGCGCGATCGATCGGGATATAAACTCCGCCCGCCTTGAGGATCGCCAACTGCGCCACCACAAGGGCGACGGAGCGGTCCAGCATTGTCGCAATGCGGTCGCCG
>NZ_JBAMYD010000052.1:0-1172 GCF_037002925.1 Rhizobium aouanii | reverse complement strand
GGCTGCGCAGCACCGCATCACGTCGCGGGTTGAGTGTCTGAGCGAATTCGGCCGGTGTCAGCCAGCCAAGGCCTGAATGCGGGCGTTGATCGTTGTAATCGCTACGCCAGTTTGAAAGCGCAGACCGGGCGTGAGCAAGCGACGAGAACAGAGTTTCATTCAAGAACTCGTCTCGCAGCCGCCCGTTGAAGCTTTCGATAAAAGCGTTCTGGATAGGCTTGCCAGGCGCAATGTAATGCCAGTCAACCTTGGTCCGGTCCGCCCATTGCAGGATCGCGTTGCTGGTGAACTCGCTGCCGTTGTCACTGACGATCATCCTCGGCTTGCCGCGCTCCTCGATAATCCGGTCAAGCTCCCGTGCGACGCGAAGACCGGAAAGCGATGTATCGGCGACGAGCGCCAGGCACTCCCTCGTGCAAACATCGACGACGGTCAGAATCCGCAACCTGCGCCCATCGGTGAACTGATCCGATACGAAGTCCAGCGACCAACGATCATTGGCCGCCATCGGCACCAGCATCGGCGCTCGCGTGCCTATTGCTCGCTTGCGACCGCCGCGCTTGCGCACCGTCAGTTTCTCCTCCCGATAGAGCCGGAACAGCCTCTTGTGGTTCACGAGGTGACCCTCCCGCCGGAGCAGCACATGAATGCGTCGATATCCAAAGCGGCGACGTTCATGCGCCAACGCCTTCATTCGCTCGCGAAGCTCATGATCATCGTCGCGCCTGGTCTCGTAACGGACCGTCATTCGGCAAAAACCAATGGCTTTACACGCCCGCCGTTCGCTTATCTCATGATGGCTCATCAGATGCGCGACAGCTTTCCGCTTGGCCGCGGGCGTCACCACTTCTTTCCCAAAAGGTCTTTCAAGGCAGCATTGTCGAGCATCGCATCCGCCAGAAGCCGCTTCAGCTTCGTGTTCTCGTCCTCAAGCGTCTTCAGCCGCTTGGCCTCGGACACCTCCATGCCGCCGAACTTGGCTTTCCATTTATAGATGCTGGCATCGCTGACGCCGTGCTTGCGGCAAAGCTCCGAGACTGGCGTGCCCGCCTCATGCTCCTTCAGAATGCCGATAATCTGTTCGTCTGTGAAACGGCTGCGCTTCATTCCCTGGTCCTCTCAATGGGCCAGAGCTTACTTCAAAATGGATTATTTCAACGGGGCAAGGTCAC
>NZ_JBAMYD010000051.1:0-1211 GCF_037002925.1 Rhizobium aouanii | reverse complement strand
CGTTTGGCGACGTTCCCGGACACGAAAGAGGAGCAACACCGTGCGGCACGACAATAGCGTCTTTCATGATCTGTTGAAGCGGATTCCGTGGGCGGTCTTCCAAACACTTGTGGAGGAGCATCAGGCCGATAAGCACGTTCGGCGGCTGTCGACGAAGAGCCAGTTGATCGCGCTGCTTTATGGCCAGCTTGCCGGTGCCGTCAGCCTGCGTGAGATCGTCGGCTCCCTGCAAAGCCACAGCGCGCGCCTTTACCATCTCGGCGCTCGCCCGGTATTGCGCTCGACGTTGGCCGATGCCAACAGCCTGCGTCCGAGCACTGTTTTTGCCGAGTTGTTCGCGCAGATGGTGGCCCGCGCCGGACGCGGGCTCAAGCGGGCCGTCGGCGAGGCGGTCTATCTGATCGACGGCAGCAGTCTGCCTCTTTCCGGGGCGGGCTCGCACTGGGCCCGCTTTTCCGATCAGACCTGCGGCGCCAAGATGCACGTCGTCTACGATGCCAACGCCGAAAGGCCGATCTATGCGGCCGTCACCCCGGCCAATGTCAATGACATTACCGCCGCCAAAGAGATGCCGGTCGAGGCGGGCGCCACCTATGTCTTCGATCTCGGCTATTACGACTTCGGCTGGTGGGCGAAGCTGGACGCCGCCGGCTGCCGCATCGTCACCCGCCTCAAATCCCACACGAAACTGGCAGTGAGCGCCGAGCAGGCGGCAAATGAGGATGCCGGCATCCTGTTCGACCGCATCGGACTGTTGCCGCAGCGCCAGGCCAAGAGCCGCCGCAACCCGATGAACCGGCCGGTGCGTGAGATCGGTGTGCGGATCGAGACCGGCAAGGTGCTGCGCATCTTCTCCAACGATCTCACCGCCCCGGCCGAGGAGATCGCCGCTCTTTACAAGCGCCGCTGGGCTATCGAGCTGTTTTTCCGTTGGGTCAAGCAGACGCTGAAGATCCGACATTTCCTCGGCAACAGCGAAAATGCCGTCCGCATCCAGATCGCCGTCGCCCTGATCGCCTATCTGCTGCTGCAGATGGCAAAGGCCGACCAGACCATCGTCACAAGCCCGCTGGCCTTCGCCCGCTTGGTGCGGGCTAACCTCATGCACCGCAAAAGGATCGACCGCCTGCTAAAACCAAGCCACAGTCCCCCCGGTAATCCCGGCCAGATGAGCCTCCAATGGTGACAAAATTTAAACCGGACAGCAGTGG
>NZ_JBAMYD010000050.1:0-1214 GCF_037002925.1 Rhizobium aouanii | reverse complement strand
TACAGTTCTCCCCCTTTTAAACCAGTGTCCGCCCCTGCGCCGGCTGGTCGGGGTTGCAGGGCGCTGGGGCGGACAAGCCGCTTGGTCTTCTTGTCGATGATGCCGAGCGGATGGGCATGGAAGCGTAGCGTCCAGATGCCCGCTTCACTCTCCTCGATCGCCACGACCTCGCCGGCCAGCGCTGCTGCGACATAGACGAGGTCGCCGTTCCATTTGATCTCGCCATTGGAGCGCACCCGGCGCACCGCCGCCTCGGCCGGATAGTCCGGTTCAGGCAGGCGGTCGGGCAGGGGCCGCAGTGACGGTCGGTAATGATCAGCAGGCACGTCCATAGCGAGCGCCTCGTGTGGACGCTCGGCGTTGTAATTCTGGCGAAATGCGTCAAAGACCGCCTGCTGCGCGGCATGGTCGACCTCCGGCGCCATGGCCAGCGGCAGCATCGTCAGATGGAAGCGTTCGTGGCGGCCGTTCTGCTGCGGTTTGCCCGGCTGGATGCGCTCCAGGCCGATGCCGAGCTTGATGAACCGCACAGCAAGCGTCGTCAGCCCGGTGACGCCGATCGCCGCGAAGGGCGAACCGTTGTCGCTGCGAAAGCGCTCCGGCAGTCCGTGTTCGGCA
The DNA here is from genome assembly GCF_037002925.1 of Rhizobium aouanii. NCBI lineage: Bacteria > Pseudomonadati > Pseudomonadota > Alphaproteobacteria > Hyphomicrobiales > Rhizobiaceae > Rhizobium > Rhizobium aouanii. Next base: position 596 of record NZ_JBAMYD010000050.1, on the reverse strand, counting down.
AACAGCCGCTCGAACACCGGCCAGGCCTCTGCCTCGGCCGGCGTCGCGCAGGCTTCCAGCGCCAGCAGAAAGCGGCTCGCCGTATCCATCACCGTCAGTGGCTCGCAGCGCCGCCCATCGCGGGTCCGGAACCAGCCCTTGTAATCGGCGCTCCACACCGCATTGGGCCCGTTGGCCGGCGCGAACGGGCCGCAACCAGCCGCCCGCCAGCGATGCCGCCGGCGCCCGACCAGCCCGTGGCGCTTCAGGATCTCGCCTATCGTCGAGGCCGCCGGCCAGCAAAGCTGCGGCGCCGACCGCTTCAGCCGCGCCAGCACCTTCTTCGGCCCCCACTGCGGATTCGCCTCCTTCTCCGCCACGATCCGCGCCACCAGCTCCGCCGCCGTTGCCCGCCCGTGCTCAAGCGGTGCCCGCGGCAGGTCGATAAGGCCCGCAGGGCCGAGCGCCCGATATCGCTCCAACCACTTGTAGCCCGTCTTGCGCGATATCCCGTAGACAGCACACAGCGCCGTCATCGTCTCCTCGCCCGCAAGACATTCCCCAACAAAGCGCAGCCGCTCGTCCATGATGCCAGTCTCTCTCCAAACCATCGCCGG
>NZ_JBAMYD010000049.1:0-1429 GCF_037002925.1 Rhizobium aouanii | reverse complement strand
AACCATCGCCCGCAGCAATGCCAGCAGATAGCCGCGCTGCCGCTCGATCGTCGCTTCGTCGAACACCGCCGTGGCATAGTGCAGCGATCCGACGATCTCCTCGCCATCTTCGCCAAGGTTGAGCTCCAGATCGAACTTGACCTGATCGAGCCCCTCGCCGGCAACCTCCACCCGCAGCCCCGGCAGATCCACTGACCCGACGGTCTCGTTCTGCCAGGCCAACATCACCTGGAACAACGGCGTGTGATCGAGGGCCCGCGGCGGCTTGACGATCTCGACCACCTGCTCGAACGGCAGGTCCTGATGCTCCTGCGCGGCCAGCGCCGTGCGCCGCGTCCGCTCCAGAAGCTCCGACACGCTCGGCGTGCCCGCCAGGTCCAGCCGCAGCGCCAGGGTGTTGACGAAGAAGCCGATCAACTCCTCGACCTCGCGCCGGCTGCGGTTGGCGCTCGGCACGCCGATGACAAGGTCGTCCTGCCCTGACAGGCGCGACAGCACCGCCGCCCAGGCCGCCAGCACCGTCATGAAAAGCGTCGTGCCATGCTTGCGGCTCAGCCGCTTCAGACCGCCCGTCAGAGCCGCATCGATGACGACCGGCACGCTCGCCCCGGCAAACGACTGCTGGAGCGGCCGCGGCCGATCGGTCGGCAGCGCAAGACGGGCCGGGGCGCCGGACAGGGTGTCGCGCCAATACTGCGCCTGGCTCTGCAGCCGTTCCCCCGACAGCCATTGCCGTTGCCAGGCGGCATAATCCGGATACTGGATCGCCAGCGGTGGCCGCGGGTCGTCCTGCCCGGCCACAAACGCCCGGTAAAGGCTGCTGAGCTCACGCATCAGCACCCCCATCGACCAGCCATCCGAGACGATATGGTGTTGCGTCAGCAGGAAGACGTGGTCCTCATCCGCCAGCCGGATCAGACGCGCGCGAATCAGCGGCCCGCGCGCCAGATCGAACGGCGTGCGCGCCTCGTCACGGCACAGATTCGAAAGCACGGCATCCGCATCCGGCAGCCCCTGCAGATCGTGCTCTGTCACCGGCAGCCCGGCATCGGCCGGCAGCACCTCGACCCGGGGCTGGCCCTCCGGTGCGACAAAGACACTGCGTAGCGCCTCGTGACGGGCAAACAGACGGTCAAGGCTGCGCTGCCAGGCGACGCGGTCGAGCGCTCCCCGCAACCGCAAGGCCAGCGGCATGTGATAGTTGGTGCTGCCCTCGTCCAGCTGCGCCAAGAACCACAGCCGCTGCTGCGCAAACGACAGCACCAGCGGCTCGTCACGCGACACGGCGACAATCGCCGGCAGGTCTTTGGGACCGGCGCGGCGCAACTGTTCGGCGATGTTTGCCGCCAGGTCGGCAAGCACCGGCCTGGCGAACAGCGTCGACAGCGGCAGTTCCACACCAACGGCCTGCGACAGCCGGCTCGAGAGC
>NZ_JBAMYD010000048.1:0-1454 GCF_037002925.1 Rhizobium aouanii | reverse complement strand
TCGGGGCTGGGCTGGCCGCCGAAGACGCGCGCGGCCGTCGCCGCGCTGTGGGGCGTTTTGTCTGGGCCGGTGATGTATCCTTTTTCGTTGGTGGGTGGGTGGGTTCAGGTCCGGCGGCATCATCGGGCCGCAGCGCATATTCGGGCGTGAGCCAGAGCAAACTCCTCGGCATAGGGGCAGGCCGAAGCCATCGCCACCTTGATGCGGCGGACTGAGACGCGGACCTGCGCGCCGATCTTCAACAGCTTCAATCGGATCGTGCCGCAGGTGGCATCGGCAAGCCGGGTATGAGCGAGGCCGAGGCGACGTAGCGCACCGATCAATACATAGGCCAACGAGGCAAACCAGAGCCGCAACTGATTGGCGCGCATGGTGTGGGCGCTGGTGCGGTCGGCATAGAGATCGAGCTGGCATTCTTTGATGCGGTTCTCCATGTCGCCGCGGGCGCAGTAAAGTTCCTCGTAAAGCGGTTGTGCCGCCCAGCATTCCGGTTCCAGCGAGGTGACGACGAAGCGCGGATTGGGGGCCGCCATCGTCCATTCGGCTTTGGCGACGACCCGCCGTCGGCGTGACCAGCTGTCCTTCGTCGACCACAGGAAGTCGCGGAAGACGCGGGCCGCCTGGCCGCTTGTCCCGGCCTCCAGGCGCGCGTCCTCCAGGGCCTCGGCGATCTCCTTTTCCAGCCGCTTGTTGCGGGCAAGACCAAAGACATAGTCGATCTGATTGCTCTCGCACCAGTCCATCAGTTCGTCGCGGGCAAAGCCGGAATCGGCGCGCAGAACGATGCGCACGCCAGGCCAGCGCGTGCGGATTTGCTTGACGATCCGTCCGACCTCCTCGACCGCGCCGGCGCTGGCGTCGATGTTGGAGCGCCGCAGCTTGGCCGAAAGCAGATGTCGGCCGCAAAAGATGTAGAGCGGCAGATAGCAATAGCCGTCATAATAGCCGTGGAAGAACCGCCCTTCCTGATGGCCATGCAGCCGATCATCGGTGGCGTCGAGGTCGAGCACGATCTCCTCTGGCGGCCTGTCGTGTGCATCCAGGAACAGCTCCACGAACAGCGCTTCCAGAGCCCCGGCGTCATAGGCGATCTTGTGATAGCGCGTTGGCGCGCCGGGGCGGCCGTGCTCCAGCCGGTTCAAGGTGGATTTGCCGGCAAGCACTGCACAGTCTTGCCGCTTCGGCGTCAGCCGCTCCGACAGCAGCGCAAGCACCGGGTCGTGGCGCAGCGTGTCGTGATCATCGACATCCTCATAGCCCAGCGCGATCGCCGCAATGCGCTGCCCGACCAGCGTGCGCGTGCTGTGGACCGTGCACTTGCGATCGCGGCCATCAACGAAGCAGGCGGCCACCCGGTCGAACAGCCCGATGGCCGCATCGACGTGGCGAAGCAGCAGCCCACCGGCATCCGAGGTGATCGCGCCGCCGTCGAAACCAGCGACGACTTTGTGGCC
>NZ_JBAMYD010000047.1:0-1742 GCF_037002925.1 Rhizobium aouanii | reverse complement strand
GGCTTGACCCCGAGCCCGATCAGATGATGGGCCAGCCGGTTGGCGCGCGCGTTGAGCTCGCCATAGCTCACCCGCTCGTCCTCATGCACCACCGCCACCGCCTCGGGCGCCTGGCGCACCTGCGCCTCGAACAGCTCGTGGATGCACAGATCCGACGGATAGTCCGCTTCCGTCCGGTTCAGCTCCTCCAGCAGGTAGCGGCGCTCCTCGGGCGGCAGGATGTCGAGCTCGCGCACTGGCGTATTCGGAGCTCGCTCCAATGCCTCCGCCAGCTGTTCGAGCGCCCGCTGCATGTAGCCGCACACCCGATCCGCGGAGACCGGCTCGACCACCTGCGCGGTGAGGCCGAGCGCCTCGCCAAAATCCTCCACCGACAGGCTCAGCGGATAGTTGGTGCGCTCCTCGCCGCCCAGCCATTCCACGCCGGACAGACCATCATCGGTTGTCGAGCCGGCCATGGCCGCCGGCGTGTTGTGGCGGTAGTTCAACAGCGCGCTGAACAGCGGCGCCGGTGCTGCAACGCCACTGCAGCGTTGCGCCAAGGCCAGCGAGGCATGCTCGTGCGCCAGCAGCTCGGCAAGCCGTGCATGGGTGCTGCGCACGCTCGCCGCGACCCCGGTCCCATCGAGGTCGAGCCGCACAGGCAGGGTGTTCATGAACAGGCCCATCGCGCGGTCGGCACCGGCATGCATGCGGCCGAACAGCACCGTGGCGAACACCACCTGCTCGCGCCCGCTGCTCAGCGCCACCACCTGGCCCCAGGCCAGATGGCAAAGGCTCGCCAGGCTTACTCTCAGCCGCCGAGCCTGGGCCCGCAGCCGGTCGTTCAGCACCTGCGGCAGCATCCGATGCGCCTCGCCAACCCCGCTGCCGTCGCCATGCACCTCGATCAGCCCGAACGGCAGCGTCGGCTCGTCGATGTCGGCCAGCATCGTCCGGAAGAACGCTTCATGCTCTTCGGACGAAACGCCGAGACGGGCCTGCGCCACCAGATTGCGGAACGGCTGCGGTGCGGCCAGCGCATGCCCGCGCCCTTCCAGCACCGCCCGCACCTCGGCATGCATGACCTCCAGCGTCGTGTGATCGCCGATCAGATGATGCTGCAGCTCCAGCAGCAGCCAGCGTGTGCTGCCCGGCTCGCGCGCGATCACAAACCGCAACAAGGGCGCCCGGCCAAGATCGATGCGATACTGACGCGGATCGAACCGGCGCTTCAGCTGCTCACGACCGGGACCGTCATTCTCGTCCAGCTCGACCTCGCTCACGTCCAGGGCCGCCTTGCGCCAGACCACCTGCGCCGGGCTCGACAGTCCCTCCCAGACAAAGGCCGTGCGCAGAATGTCGTGCCGGTCCACCACCTGCTGAACCGCAGCAAGGTAGCGATCGAGCACACCGCGATCGGCAAAGGCCATCTCACTGACGAGCAGATACGGATCGCCCTGGCTGGCCAGCAGATGGTGGAACACAATGCCGTCCTGCAGCGGCGACAGGCCATAGATATCCTGGATGTTGGCGACCCCGCCCGGCACCGTCGACACGATCCGGTCGATCTCCTGTTGGGTCAGATCGATCAGCGGCAGCATCTGCGGCGTGATCGCCGCGCTCTTCTCGCCGATCAGGTTGGCAGGCACCGCCACCTCGTGATGGCTGCCCAGGCTGGCGGCCAGATCGCAAAGCACCGGGGTGGCGAACAATGTGCGCACCTCCACCCCGAGCGACAGCCGTCGCAGCCGCTCCATCAG
>NZ_JBAMYD010000046.1:0-1834 GCF_037002925.1 Rhizobium aouanii | reverse complement strand
ATGACACGCTGAATGGCGGGGCAGGCGCCGACACGCTGATCGGCGGTGCGGGCGACGACACCTATATCGTCGACATTGCCGGCGACAGCGTTGCCGAAAACGCCGCCGCAGGAACCGACACGGTTCGCACGACCCTGGCAAGCTATACGCTTGACGTCAATGTCGAGAACCTCACCTATATCGGAATCGGAACGGCAGCCTTTGCCGGCACCGGCAACGATCTCGACAATGTAATCACAGGGGCGGCTGCCATCGATACGCTGTCAGGCGGCGACGGCAACGATACGCTGAATGGCGGGGCAGGCGCCGACACGATGATCGGCGGTGCGGGCGACGACACCTATATCGTCGACAATGTCGGCGACAGCGTTGCCGAGAACGCCGATGAAGGAACCGACACGGTCAAGACCGTGCTGGCAAGCTATACGCTTGGCGCCAATGTCGAGAACCTCACCTATATCGGAACGGCAGCCTTTGCCGGGACAGGCAACAGCCTTGCCAACACGATTACTGGTGGTGTCGGCAACGACACGCTGAATGGTGCGGCTGGCGCCGACACGATGATCGGCGGAGCGGGCGACGACACCTATATCGTCGACAATGCCGGCGACAGCGTTGCCGAGAACGCCGCTGCGGGAACCGACACGGTCAAGACCGTGCTGGCAAACTATATGCTCGGCAGCAATGTCGAGAAGCTGAGCTACACGGGATCCGCCGACTTCACCGGCACCGGCAATGCGCTCGCCAACACGATCACCGGCGGCGCTGGCAACGATCTGCTGGACGGCGGCGCCGGCAATGACACGCTGAACGGCGGAGCGGGCAACGACATCTATGTGGTCGACAGTGCGAGCGACGTCGTCACAGAGTTGGCCAGTGCCGGCACCGACGAAATCCGCACGTCGCTTGCAGCCTACTCGATCGCTGCACTGATCAATGTCGAGAACCTGAGCTACACGGGATCGGCCAACTTCACCGGCACCGGCAATGCGTTGGCCAACACGATCACCGGCGGCGCCGGCAACGATGTGCTGAATGGCGGGGCAGGTGCCGATAGCTTGATCGGCGGTGCGGGCGACGACACCTATATCGTCGACAATGCCGGCGACAGCGTTGCCGAAAACGCCGCCGCGGGAACCGACACGGTCAAGACCGTGCTGGCAAGCTATACGCTTGGCGCCAATGTCGAGAACCTCACCTATATCGGAACGGCAGCCTTTGCCGGCACCGGCAACGATCACGACAATGTAATCACAGGGGCGGCTGCCGCTGATACGCTGTCAGGCGGCGACGGCAATGACATGCTGAATGGCGGGGCAGGCGCCGACACGATGATCGGCGGGGCGGGCGACGACACCTATATCGTCGACAATGCCGGTGACAGCGTTGCCGAGAATGCCGCCGCGGGAACCGACACGGTTCGCACGATACTGGCCGCCTACACACTGGGAGCCAATGTCGAGAACCTCACCTATGCAGGAACGGCAGCCTTTGTCGGGACAGGCAATAGCCTTGCCAACACGATCACTGGTGGTATCGGCAACGACACGCTGAATGGCGGGGCTGGTGCCGATAGCTTGATCGGCGGAGCGGGCAGCGACATCTATATCGTCGATGATCTGGCCGACGTGGTCACCGAAGGGGCGAATGAAGGGACCGATCTGATCAGGACGGTGCTTTCTTCCTATGCCTTGACCAATATTGCCAATGTCGAAAACCTGGCTTTCATCGGCGCCGGCGATTTTATCGGCACCGGCAATGCGCTCGCCAACACGATCATCGGCGGCGCCGGCAACGATCTGCTGGACGGCGGCGCCGGCAATGACACGCTGAA
>NZ_JBAMYD010000045.1:0-2512 GCF_037002925.1 Rhizobium aouanii | reverse complement strand
GAATCTGGAGGGTTCTGTGAGGTCCGTGCGCTGTGCGTGCGGCATTCACTGATCGGACCTCATTGAAGCCGGATTGAGCGAAGGCGCGGTTTGTTTGGCGCTATGGGGATTTCGCCGAAGCGGTGGATGGCGTTTGGCAAGGTCGAGCCTTGCTGGAGCACGTGGACAGGTTTGGAAGGAGAGTCTTGCCGGTATTTGCGGTGTCTTTGACGCCCCTGTCGGCTGGTTTGCATCGACCGAACCCTTGGTGGTGTTGCGCTTTACGTCGCTCAGGCACGATTGGCCAAAGCACTCGCCCCGCGGCTCCTCGGCATGCCGACGCTGATCGTTGCAATGATGCTGCGCATGATATGATCATGAACTGTCGTTCCATGCTGGCCGACGTACGGGCTGGAGCGGGGTCCACGCGCCGATGATCGTCATGGTTCCGCCGCAACAGGAGCAGCGCTGCGCCAAAGGTGGTGGCTTTGCGTCCGGTTCTTCGGCCGTCTGCTCCGGCGGCGGGATGTCGAGCAGGCTTCGGCACAGGTCCAGCTTCAGTTGCCGATGGCCATTGGCAAGCAGACCGTAATGACGAATGCGGTGAAAGCTGTCCGGAACCGTGTGAAGCAGGAAACGGCGGATGAACTCGTGGGCATCGAGCGTCATCACCTTTTGCCTGCCGCCCGTTCGATAGTCCTTCCATCGGAATGTGACTCGATCGCCATCGATGCTGACCAGGCGGGAATTGGAGATGGCAATGCGATGGGTATAGCGGCCGAGATAGGCCAGCACCTGTTTGGGTCCGGCAAATGGCGGCTTGGCATAGACGACCCAGTCGATGCGACGCGCTGCTTTGATGGTTCGACTGAAGGCGAGCGGATCGGCCAGACCGGCGATATCGCCAAAGAACCGAAGCTGGCCCAGGTCGTAGGCCTGCTTCAGCTCTTCAAGAAACAGCCGCCGGAACAGACGCGACAGGACCCGTACGGGCAGAAAGAAGCTTTGCCGGCAGGCAACCCAACGGGACTGGTCGAATGACAACCCACCGCCCGGCACGATGCAATGGATATGCGGGTGATAATGGAGGTTCTGTCCCCAGGAGTGCAGCACCGCGATGAAGCCGATCTCCGCACCCAGATGTCTGGGATCCGCAGCAAGCTTGCGCAGCGTCTCGGCGACGGCGCGAAACAGGATCGTGTAAACGTCATTCTTGTTCTGGAAGGCGATTGCGGCGATCTGCTGCGGTAGGGTGAAGACGACGTGGAAATAGCCGACCGGCAGAAGGTCGGCCTGCCGCGCGGCAAGCCAGTCACGGCTCGCCTGTCCCTGGCACTTCGGGCAATGCCGGTTGCGGCAGGAATTATAGGCGATGCGGAACGCCGCGCAGTCCTGACATTGCTGGACATGCCCGCCCAGGCGAGCGGTCCGGCACATCTCGACCGCACTCATGACCCGGCGTTCGACACGCCCGAGATGAGCGTCGTGTGTTTGACGATATCTTTCCCCGTGGCGGCGAAAAATGTCCGCCACCTCCAGTCCCGCCGCCATGGCGAAGCTACGCTCAGCCTGGCGGCACCACCTCTAACGTCAGCCGGTCGAGCGGGCTGGTCGTGCTGCGGATCAGGGTATTGGAAACCTTCGTGTAGCGTGCCGTGGTGGACAGATTGTTGTGGCCGAGCAAAACCTGGATGATGCGGATGTCGGTTCCGCTTTCCAGAAGATGGGTGGCAAAGCTGTGACGCAGCGTATGGACCGTCACCCTTTTGTCGATGCCGGCAGCAGTGCACGCCGAACGGCAGGCAGAATACAGAACCTGGACGTCGATGGGCTTGGTCTCGTCCCGGCCCGGGAACAGCCAGACCTCGGGTCTCGCCAGCCGCCAATAGACCCGCAGGATCGCGAGCAACTGCCCGGACAGCATGACGTTGCGATCCTTTCCGCCCTTGCCATGCTCGACGCGGATGATGCCGCGTTCGCCATCAACGTCGCGGACCTTGAGATGGACAGCTTCCGAGGCGCGCAGCCCCGCTGCATAAGCTGTCGTCAGTGCGGTGCGGGTCCTCAGGCTCGGAACCGCTTCCAGAAACCGCACGATCTCGTCGCCGTTTAGGATCGTCGGCAGCTTGGCGGGTGTCCGGGCATAGGCAATGCGCTCCGGTATCGCGGCATGACCAAGCGTGACGCCAAAGAAGAACCGCAGGGCACAAACCGTCTGATTGAGAGCCGGCCATGATAGGCCCGATGACACCAGATGCACCTGAAACGCGCGCACGTCTTCCAGGCCAAGACGGTCTGGCGATCGCCCGAAATAACGCGAGAACTTCGTCACCGCATGCAAATACGATCGTTGCGTCGCTGGCGAAAGATTGCGGATCGTCATGTCATCGATCATGCGCCGGCGTAGCGGGCTTATCTCTGTCATCGTCATCTCCTGTTCAAAGGTTGGGCTAAAACAGCCCAATCCTTCAAATCAGAAGCGCATCATGCAAATCCCGCGCTCCAAGTGCCGCGAAAGCGGCTTCGTTCAATC
>NZ_JBAMYD010000044.1:0-2819 GCF_037002925.1 Rhizobium aouanii | reverse complement strand
TATCTACGCATGGCATATTCCTTATCGGAACAGTAACGACTAGAGACACCAAACCCTTTATGCAGTTCTTTATTCTTCTCCGCCAACTTCTTGTGAGCTGAGGCGGTTGGAAAGCCCAACTGTTGTCTAAGCCCCATACCCATTGAATTGATCCAGTCGAAAACACTCGCGCTCCACTCACTGCTCTGTAATGGATAGCGTGGGAGATATTTGGACGTGTGCCACCTGGCAGTGGTGGTAGAATTTCGTTGGCACGTGTAGAGGATTTCGAAAGAATGACGAGTCCGTCGGGAGATTCTTCGTTGTCTAGAACCGAATCCCATTCGTACCCGACCAGTCCCTTCAGCCTATCGCCGTTTCTTAAACCTGTGTGCGCGTAGATAGGGTCAGCAGCATTAGAAACGATGAAATCAAACCCCTCATAGATGCTACCTTGATCGGATACATAGCCCACCCCCATCAGTGCATTCTCCGGTCTATTGACCTCCTTAGAGCGAAACAGTGAAGTTGACGCAGGAGGATCCAGCTGAGCCACCGGATCGAGAGATAGGCCGGCGCCAATACCCGATGAATCCTTGTATATGGTAACAACGCGGTTCGACTGCCCCCGGCTTGAGCAGTCGAACCGAACCTGCCAATAAGCAGTATTAGCAGAGTAAAAGGCGAGATGAATACCATTATCGCGTGCCGACTCAACTCGATCACGCTGTTCCATCGACCAATACTCATCATGACCTACCGAAAGAAATATTCTGTGCGAAAGTATTTGTAAAGGGTTACTGTGAACGTCCACATTGGTGTAATAGGATATGTCGTAACCCTGCGACTCCAACCAGCGGACCATGTTGTACTCCCAAGTGAGCATATTATTACAATTGAAGCCATCAGTATTGCTGAATCCGAGATGGGTGGCATCATAGGGGCGATCAAAGCTTACCTGATATGCTCTTGTGTTACTCGTGCTATTAGCATCATATACACTGAAGCCGCCGAATATGTTATACGCTTGAGCAGTCGTTACTGCATCCTGAAAGCCTATGTCGCTAGGGTGGTTGTCTTTGCGCAGAACAAACGGGACAAGCGACTGTTTGCCGCTTCTGCAATCAGTTAACTTGATAACATAAAGTCCGCTTGTCCAAGCTGCAGATGTTTTCAGTTCATACGATACGTCCCATAGACATTCGATCAAACGCGTGCCAGGATTGGTCATGGTGGGGCTTGATTGAGTTAATCCGTCTAGACCGAGCGCGCTGGCTATAAGTCGACCGCCTGCACCGCCGTAGTAGCCAAGGCGATAGACCTCAAGATTATATTGTCCAGTGGAAGACAAAGAAACCTTTAGGTTCAAGGAGTCTCCTGCATTTATACTTGTCGCATCCGCATAAGCCTCGATCTCGTGGTTCGTCGCCAAATTTGTAATCTTCCAGTCAGTTGTGCCGGCATTTAGATTTTCGATTACAATTGAGTTTTGAGAGTCCACTCTGATGCCCTTACTGGTGAAGCTGTTGAGGCCTTCGGTCGTGGATACGACTGCTAGAGCTCGGATTTGGCTGCCAAGAAGACCCGACGGTATTTTGATGCGAGCACTCGTCTCTCCGGCAATATTCGTCCATGCCCCGTCAACTTTTTGCTGCCAACCGTAAGCCGCCTCCTTCTCAGGACTTTGGCCGTATTCATTGAAAACATTTGCGGTCAGCGTATTTCCAACAGTGGCGCTCCCTCTAAGGAGAACATAATAGGTGTGTTTCTCGTTCGACGAAGTGGGTATCTTTTGCGCACCACTCTTGACACTGCCTTGCATGGGTCCCCCTGACCGTTATCCCACATTGTGCGTAGTGATTATTTATTCGCTGGGCGTGGCCGCGTTTCGGAAGCCTGTAATTTCAGAGTCTTCCGATGACAGTACGAAACCAGCGTTCTGCAAGGACCTATCGAGAAGCTTTATAGATCCTTTGTAGGTTTCCCTCAACGGCCAGTTGGCCCGACTTAGACCGCTTTTCGGCTACGTAACGGGGGGCTATCACTGCCCGTTTGATTGCATCGGCGCGGCCATTCATCCTCCAATTGGGGGTCTGCTGATTCGCTCTTCCTGTGAACTGCCCCCCATTTCGGTAGCCGGTGTGCCACTCCCACGTTGTCTTCCCCACCTTGATCTGTGATCAACGCGGCTTGCCAAACTGGCCCGCCTCTGGGCGGGGTTCTTTTTGAGGCACGCCCACTACGGACGCATGTCATCTTGAGGCTTTCCAATGCGCGGTCACGCAAGCTGTCGAAATAGCTGGCGCCAACCGGCCCGGTCCTGTCGGACGAAGCGCCCTCAAGCAGAAGGTCGCGTATGGGCGACTTAGTTGCCCGTCTTGCGGCACTACCAGGTGACAAACCGGCGCACGCCCTCTTGGACACCAAAAATGTCTTCTTGGACGGAGAAGGGTCAGTGCGTTCGGGTCACAAGCATGTGTCCAGCCGAGAGGTCAAAGTCCAATCCCTCCCGTCCTGCGCGAGAGAAATAATCGTCTGCCGCCTTTCGGCACCCAGACCAGTCCGAATAGGCGCGAAGTGCGACAGCGCCGCCGACGATGAGATGAGGCATAACCCGCTCTAGACAGGCGCTGACAGGCTCGTACCAATCAACATCGATATTGGCCAAAGCGACCGGCTCGGCGACTGTAAGCGTGTCTTGCACCTTACCCTTTATCAGTTGGACGTTGTTGGACTCGACGGGATAACCAAACCTAGCGAAGTTGTTCGTCACCGTCGCCATCAGATCATCATCATAGAGATAGTATTGCCCGCCTCCAAGGCCGACGGCTTTGCCGGCT
>NZ_JBAMYD010000043.1:0-2823 GCF_037002925.1 Rhizobium aouanii | reverse complement strand
GGCTACGGCGCCCCTCCGGCGATCGCCAATGCCTATAAGGATGTCGTCTCGAAGTTCGTCCACGGCCAGATCAAGACCTCCGACGAAGCCGTCAAGCAGCTCGTCCAGGCGATCGACGACGCCCGCTGAGACCAGGTGTGATGACAATGCTTCCCCGCGGGCTCCGCGGGGAAGCTTCAGGCTCCGCGCCGATCATACGGGATGATCACGCGGACAATCATGCCCGGATAATGATGCAGAGCCGATCATGCCGGGCCGATTGCCCGGACGATTATGCAGGGAGGAGATGACATTCCATGAGCACCGTTGCGACCACCGATCCGGTTCTGACGCCGCGGCAATCGACGGGGATCTCGCTGAGGGGCCGGCTGCAGGATGCGCTGCCGAAGATCGTGCTGGCGCCGAGCTTCGTCATCACCATCATCTTCGTCTACGGCTTCATCGTCTGGACGGCCTATCTGTCGTTCACCAATTCCAAGACCTTTCCCTCCTATGCGCTGACCGGCGCACGCGCCTATCAGCGGCTGTGGCGCTGGACCTTCGAGAGCGATCCGCCGTCTTCCTGGTACACCTCGATCACCAACATGGCGATCTTCGGCTTCCTCTATGTCGGCATCTGCCTGGCGCTCGGCCTGTTCCTTGCCATCCTGCTCGACCAGAAGATCCGCGGCGAGAGCGTGTTGCGGCCGATCTTCCTCTATCCGATGGCGCTTTCCTTTATTGTCACCGGCGTTGCCTGGAAATGGTTCCTCGATCCCGGCCTCGGGCTGGAACAGACGCTGCACCACTTCGGCTGGACGAGCTTCCACTTCGACTGGATCAAGAACAAGGACTTCGTCATCTACACCGTCGTCATCGCCGGTGTCTGGCAGGCGTCCGGCTTCGTCATGGCGATGTTCCTGGCGGGCCTGCGCGGCATCGACGGCGAGATCATGAAGGCCGCCCAGATCGATGGCGCTTCGCCCTTCCAGCTCTACCGGCGCATCGTCATTCCGCTGCTGCGGCCGATCTTTCTGTCGGCCTTCATCGTGCTCGCCCATATGGCGATCAAGTCCTACGACCTGGTGGTGGCGCTGACCTCGGGCGGCCCCGGCGGCTCGGCCTGGCTGCCGTCGAACTTCATGTATGAATACACCTTCAAGCGCAACGAGATGGCCGTCGGCTCGGCCAGCGCCATCATCATGCTGATGACGATCTCGGCAATCATCGTTCCCTATCTCTATTCCGAACTGAAGGAGAAGGCGCGATGAGCGCGATCATCTCACCGACAGCCGACAGGGCGCAGAACAGCACCAACACCCGCTGGATCGGCCGCACCGTCATCTACGGCCTGCTGCTGATCTTTGCCGTCCTCTATCTGATGCCGCTCTTCGTCATGCTGACGACCTCGTTCAAGACCATGGACGAGATCCAGAACGGCAACATGCTGGCGCTGCCGCAGTCGCCGACCTTCGATCCCTGGATCAAGGCCTGGGGCGAGACCTGCGTCGGGCTGACCTGCGCCGGCATCAAGGGCTACTTCTGGAACTCGATCAAGATGGTGGTGCCGGCAGTCGTGATCTCCACCATCTTGGGGGCACTCAACGGTTATGTGCTGACCAAATGGCGCTTTCCCGGCCACACGCTGGTGTTCGGGCTGATGCTGTTTGCCTGCTTCATCCCGTTCCAGTCGGTGCTGCTGCCGATGGCGACGATCCTCGGCAGCCTCGGCCGCTTCGGCATGACGCTGCAGAATGCCACGGGCTTCAACTTCGGCTTCGGCAATCCGACCGTCAATCTGGTCTTCGTCCATGTCGTCTATGGCTTGGGCTTCACGACGCTGTTCTTCCGCAATTTCTATGAGGCCTTTCCGACCGAGCTGGTCAGGGCCGCCCAGGTCGATGGCGCCAGCTTCTTCCAGATCTTCCGCCGCATCATGCTGCCGAACTCGCTGCCGATCATCGTCGTCACGGTGATCTACCAGTTCACCAATATCTGGAACGACTTCCTGTTTGCCTCGGCTTACGCCGGCACCGGTGACACCATGCCGATGACGGTGGCGCTGAACAATGTCGTCAACACCTCGACCGGCGTCGTCGAATACAATGTCAACATGGCGGCTGCGATGATCGCCGCCGTACCGACGCTCATCGTCTATATCCTCGCCGGCCGCTACTTCGTGCGCGGTCTGATGGCGGGCGCTGTCAAAGGGTAATCCATGGCCTTCCTCGAAATCTCCGGTCTCAAAAAGCGCTTCGGCGCCGTCGACATTCTCAAGGGGATCGACCTCGAACTCGAAAAGGGCGGCTTTCTCGTGCTGGTCGGCCCGTCCGGCTGCGGCAAGTCCACCCTGCTCAACACCATTGCCGGGCTGGAGACGATCACCTCTGGCGATATCAGGATCGACGGGCGCGACATTGCCGGCCTGCATCCCTCCAAGCGCGACATCGCCATGGTGTTCCAATCCTATGCGCTCTATCCGAACATGACGGTGGCGGGCAACATTGCCTTCGGCATGGAGATCCGCGGCGTGCCGAAGGAGGAGCGTGCCAGGGCGATCGCCCAGGTCTCCGACATGCTGCAGATCGGCCATCTGCTCGACCGCAAGCCGAGCCAGCTTTCCGGCGGCCAGCGCCAGCGTGTCGCCATGGGGCGGGCGCTGGTGCGCAATCCGCAGGTCTTCCTGTTCGACGAGCCGCTCTCCAATCTCGACGCCAAGCTGCGCGTCGACATGCGCACCGAGATCAAGCGGCTGCATCAGCGCATGGGCACCACCTTCGTCTATGTCACCCATGACCAGATCGAGGCGATGACGCTGGCGACCAAGATCGCCGTGCTGAAGGA
>NZ_JBAMYD010000042.1:0-3954 GCF_037002925.1 Rhizobium aouanii | reverse complement strand
GAGCAATTCCAGCAAAAGTGTGCAGCGGTTTTGCCAGGCAAAGCGCGAAGCGCTTTTGCCGGGAATTGCGCCAAAACAAAGAGATAGAGCGTCCTTAGCGCGTCCCGTCGGACGCGCGGCGCTCTAGCGTTAGCGAGATGCCGACGGCGAGAACACCGGGCAGCGCCATCAGCAGATAGAGCCAGTGCGCAGCCGACAGCGCGCCTGATATGCCGCCGGGATGAACGAGGCCGGCGCCATTGGCGATGACGCCGGCAAAGGCGGCCCCGAAAGCGCCGCCGAGCGAACTCATTGTCGGGATCGCGGCAGAAGCCTTGTCCTTCTCGTTGTCGGCGACGAGCCTCAAAACCATGGCGACGAGATGCGCCCAGCCGAGACCGATACCGAAGCCCATCATGAACATGCCGATCGCCGCCGGCACGATGAGGAGCATATGCCCCTCGGGATTGTCCTTGGCGAGGAAGACTGCGAGGCAAGCGGTCGCCGCCGCCTCGATGAGAGCGCCAATGACGATTGCCCGATAGGCCCGTCTGCCGGTCCACGAGCCGCTGAGGAAGGCCGCGAAGGTCCAGCCGAGGGCGACGAGCGCTACGAGATAACCCGAGACGATCGCCGGCACCCCATGCAAGGTTTGCAGGAAATAGGGAATGAAGATGTCGCTGACGAGAACGACGGTCATGGCGAGCATCGCCAGGTAGACCCGTGAAATCGGTTGGGAAAGGCTGGCGGCGCCGGAGGGCAGCAGGCGGTTCGGGCTTCGGCCCTCGATGACGATCATGCCGGCGACCGCGACGACCGAAGCCGCGATCAGCGCGACCTTCGTGGCTGTCGCCTCGATCGCGCCGGCCGCACTCACCATCAGCACGGCGGCAAGCAGCAGTCCGATCTGGGCAACCGGGGTCTTCACCTGCTCGCGGTCGTCCTCGACGTCGGGCAACAGCCGCTGTGCCAGGAACGCCATCAGCAGGCCGAGCGGCACGAGCACGATGAAAGCATAGCGCCAGGCGTGGCCCGCAGAAAAGAAGCCGCCGAGCGTCGGCCCGATGACGGTCGAGACCCCCCAGATTGCCGCATAGAGCGTCGAGGCCTTCGGCCATAGCGGCTCGGGATAAACGAAGCGAATGAAGGCATAGCCGAGCGCGGCAAGTGCGCCGGTTCCGAGACCCTGCACTGCGCGTCCGATCAGCACCACCGGCATCGACGGTGCGGCTGCGGCAATCAGGCTGCCGACGCCGAAGACCAGCGCTGCGATCACATAGACCGATCGAAGCCCGATGCCGCGCGGCCGCATGGCGACGAAGATCGAGCCAAGGACGGCCGCGGCGACGAACAGGCTGGTGACCCAGGAAAACAGCGCAAGGCCGCCGATGTCGCGCACGATCGAAGGCGCAATCGTCGCCATGATGTAACTCTCCACCGCATAAAGCGTCACGCCGCCGGCCAGCATCAAGGTTGCCGGCAGGTGCTCGGGCAGGAAGAGGCGGAAAACGGAGCTGGCACTGGGGATGGCTGCTGTCTGGTCGAGATTCGACATGGGAGGACCCCGAGATTTTTGCTGGCGAAGGATTATTTTCCAAGTTATAAATTGGAAAATTACATACCGCCTCGAATTAAACAAGACTTGACTTGGAAAATATGCGCCAGTCCCCAGCCAACCGGATCCTGATCCTGATAAAGACCGACGGCCCGCAGCTCGCCGCCGCGATCGGTGATGCGCTCGGCATATCGGGTGAGGCCGCCCGCCAGCAGCTGTCGAAGATGGCGGAGGAGGGGCTGGTGGAACCGGTCACAGTTGCCGCTTCTGGCCGGGGCCGGCCGCGCCAGCTCTGGCACCTCACAACGAGCGGCAACCGCCAGTTCCCGGATGGCCATGCCGAGCTGACGGCAAACCTCCTCGGCACGCTCGTCGAACAGCTCGGCCCCGCGGCCCTCGATACCGTCATTTCCGCCCGCGAGGCCGAGACGCTGAAGCGCTATCGGCAGGAGCTCAGCCCGGCCCATGATCTTGCCGCACGCGTCGAGGCCCTTGCCGGCATCCGCACCCGCGAAGGCTATATGGCCGATTGTTGGGAGGAGGCAGACGGATCCTTCATGCTGGTCGAAAACCATTGTCCCATCTGCGCCGCCGCCACCGCCTGCGCCGGCTTCTGCCGCTCCGAACTCGAAACCTTCCGCGCCGTCCTCGACGCCGACGTCGAGCGCAGCGAACACATCCTCGCCGGCGCCCGCCGTTGTGCCTATCGCATCACGCCGCGTTGAGGCGTCGTGTTGGATGTCGCCCCGCTTCTTTCCTACAGCGGCTCCCACGCGCCGTCATCCTCGGCCTCGCGGCTGGCGCCAATGGCGCCCCTCACCCTAACCCTCTCCCCGTAAAACGGGGCGAGGGGACATGCCAAACGCAACGTCGAGGTGGGGGAAGCCGGTGCGGCATATCCCCTTCGCCCCGCCTGCGGGGAGAAGGTGCCGGCAGGCGGATGAGGGGCTGTTTTCAACAATCTCCTGGGCCGAGTCGTGTCTCAAGCGCCGCGGAACACCTGCCCGCCGGGTGACCGATATCGCTCGCAAGCGGCTTGCGCTTTACGCCGGTTGCCGCGCCTGCCGCCTGCTGCTTTCGAGATAGAGCAGCACTCCGATCGATGCGAGACCCGCGGCCGCGCCGACGAAAGCGGTGCCGGAATAATCGGTGATCGCGGTGCCGAAAGCGAAGAGGCCGGCGCTGACGCCAACCCCAATGAACGTGTTCAGCGAGATCAGCGAGGTTCCGAGCCCCGGCCGGTCCGCGATCAGGTCCTGCAGATAGGTGATCGGCACGCTGAGGATCGCTGCCGCCCCGCAGGCATTGAAGAGGAGGAGTGCGTAGACGTGCCAGGGTGCGGAAGCAAAGCCGAGCAGCAGCAGATAGACGCAGTAGATCAGTGCGCCGAAGGCGAGCACATGCGCGCTTCGGAAACGGCGCTGCGCAAAGCCCCACATCATCATGAACGGCATCTCGAGCAAGGCCGTCAAACCTGCCATGAAGCCGACATCGACCACGGTGCCGCCGGCCGCATGGGTGATGATCAGCGGTAGGAGCATGGCGTTCAGCCGCTGCAGCCCGAACAGCATCGCCATGACGATGACCCGCGACAGCACATGCGGCACGAAAATCCGTTTCAGCGAAGCAAGGAAGCCGACTGGATCGGGGGCAGGGCCACCTGAGCCATTTCCGGGTGCGAAGAAGAAATACAGGCAGAAGCAGGTGCAGCTTGCCAATGCCGCGATCCCATAGGCCGGCGTCATCGACGGCGAACTGACGAGATAGAGGCCGATCAACCCCGGCGCCAGCGCCCATGAGCCGGAAAAGAGCGCCCGCACCATTGCGGTGATCGCCGCCCCCTGGCCACGGTCCATCTGGTTGGTCCTGGCGCGCAGGCTGGCAAACAGCAGCGAATAGGTGGAATTGCTCATCGGCACCAGCAACAGCGTGGAGAAGATGAAGACCGCGGGGCTATGAATGAGCGCGATCGACCCGAAGCCGAGCATGCCGGCGACGGAAAGCCCCAGCACCAGCGGCCGGCGCTCCTTCAGCCTGTCCGACCAGATGCCGAGCGTCAGGCTCGTCGTGACGTTGACGATCGAAGAGAAGAACACCAGTGCCGAATAGGCGCCGTTGCTCAAGCCGAGTTCGTTGATCCCGATGATCGACTGGTAGGGCGCGGTCGACGCATAGGTGAAGGCGAGCGCAATAAGCGTCACGCTGGGAATGCGGATCCTGTTGTCGCGAAGGATCAAGGAAAAGGTGGATGGCATGGGGAGCGGTTCCTGATGACCCGCTTTTAGCTGCATCGGACCCATCAGAGAAACGATAGTTTTCGATCGCCTCGGTCAATTTATGTGATGAATATTCGGACGATGTGATCGCGCTCCGAGCCCGCGGCGAGGCTCACCCCACCCTCCGTCATCCTCGGGCTTGAC
>NZ_JBAMYD010000041.1:0-4234 GCF_037002925.1 Rhizobium aouanii | reverse complement strand
TGCAGGCTCATATTCCTGTGGTCGCGGAAGACTCTTTGCCGAGCGGCGCCAGCCTAGATAGCGATGCCGCAGCTGTCGCCGAGGAGCCGGTCAACGACGGGGCAAGGGAAATTGTTCCGAGTGATCCGACCGAGGCATCATCCACGCATTCGATGGTGTCACCCGCGATTGCTGAACAACCGGCCGATGAGCCTTTGCCTTCTCCGGAAGAGCCCAGAGCCACTGTTTCCGACAAATTGCCTGGTCGCGCTCAGCGTAAGCTGCGCAAGGCTCGATCGCGGGCGCGATCAAACGCCAGGCAATCCCGACCGGATGGGCAGGGCTCTCAGAAATCGCCACCGCCAGTGCAGGATGAACTGCCGGGGCTCGAAGCGGAAAACATGCGTTTGAAGGCGCTTTTCTGCGCTCGTCTCAAAACCGAGAACGCCACACTCCGCGAAATGCTCGCCCGCTTTTCGTAGCCCGGCCTCGGATACAGTCGCAAAGCGAACCTGTACAGCATTCAGGCACGGGTTAGCGATACACTGTGCAGACGAAGGTAAAACTGCGCGACGACAAACAAGATTGTCGCTCGCGTCCGCATTGCCTCGCCTGAACTGCTCCCTGAGAATGGGTTATTGCCTCATCTAAATTGCTCCCGACGAATCAACCTCGGGAGCTGTGATGAGGAAGGTAAGCATGGCGACACGTGCGGAATTGGTGGCGGCGATCAGTAGTCGCTATGAGTTAGGCGGGCGGGCCGAGAAGGCGAGGATGTTAGACGAGTTCGTGGCGCTCACGGGCTTTCATCGCAAGCAGCGATGCGACTGCTGCGAGGAGAACGCGAACCGACGAAGGGTGGTCCCCGGCCAGGGCGCCGGGTTTACGGCGATGACGTGCGGGCAGCGCTCGTCGTTGTTTGGGCGGCGTCGGATCGAATTTGCGGCAAGCGACTACACCCCCTGTTGCCAACACTGATCGAAGCGATGGAACGTCATGGACACGGCGATATGAATAGCGAGACCCGCCGGCAACTCTTGACGATGAGCCCGGCGACGATCGATCGAGTCCTCAAGGAGATTAAAGCGAGCGCCACGGGTCCGCGGCGCCGGAAAGGATCAACGGCGATTCGGCGTAGTGTTCCCGTTCGAACCTTCTCGGATTGGGATGACCCCGCACCCGGCTTTGTCGAGGCTGATCTCGTTTCTCATTCCGGCCCCTACGCGAGAGGTGCCTTCTCGCAAACGCTGGTGTTGACCGATATAGCCACGGGCTGGACGGAATGCGCGCCGCTGCTGGCTCGCGAACAAACGGTTACTGATCACTGCGTTGACCGAACTGCGCAAGTTGCTGCCGTTCCCGCTGCTGGGCTTCGACACTGACAACGACAGTGTGTTCATGAACGAGAGTGTTCATGAGTATTGCTTGCACGATAATATCGAACTCACCCGTTGCCGCCCTTACCGAAAGAATGATCAGGCATTTGTCGAGCAGAAGAATGGCGCGATCGTGCGCAAGATCGTTGGATACCGACGCTTCGAGGGGCTGCGAGCCACTCGGGAGCTGGCGAAGCTTTATTCGTCAATGCGGTTGTTCGTGAATTTCTTTCAGCCATCATTCAAGCTGAAAGAAAAGCACCGTGACGGAGCCAAGGTGATCAAGCGCTATCATCGTCCCGCCACGCCCTTTCAGCGGCTGCTTGACGACCCACGCACGCCGGAGGATACATGCCTTTGGCTCAAGGCGATGTACCTGACGCTCGATCCGGTCCGGCTGCTCCGCGACATACGCCTGGCACAAGAGCGGTTGGTCGAAATCGCTGACAAGCCTGATGGTTCGCCTGCCACCGACGGCGAGGCATTACCGCTCGAAGACTTTCTGTCTGGCTTACGGATTGCTTGGCGTGATGGTGAAGTGAAACCGACTGCCCGCTCCAAGCCAGCGGTGAGCGGCGGAGGCCCGATCCTCTACTCGCCGTCACTGCCGAACTCGAGGAATGGTTCGAGGCGGAGCCTTGGCGAACTTCGCGAGAGTTGCTTGAACGCTTGCAGGTCAAATACCCCGGCGTGTATCCCGACGGCCTCATTCGGACCGTGCAGCGCCGAATGAAGATCTGGCGCAGTACACAGGCCAATGCGCTGGTGTTCGGGCCATTCGCCGATGCCGCGCGGCAGACGGAAATCGTAGAGGTCGTGCAGTGAGATCATTACCGGACAATGGGATCGGCATCCGCACTCTCACCGCCAGGTTGGTCTTCGACAACCCGACCGCTACCGGAAAATACTGATGACCGCCCGCAAAGCCGCCCGCTCGCTACAGCGCTATTGAGGGCGCGCTCGCGAGCGGCTTCGCTACCTCCGTCACCTGCACCAGGTGCGGGGATACGATCGGAACAAGCCGTGAGGCATTCGAGAACATCCGAGTGAGGCAACGGCATTATTCTCTGGGAACACTCTTGGGTGAGGCAATACGGCGTCTCACCCTGATCGTCGCGCTATACGATTGTCTGAACGGCAGCAAATTTGTCGCGTTCCATCAGCAGGACCTGTCCACGTCCTCTTCGACAGCATCGGGCTTGAAATCTATGGCGCTGGCCAATGGCTGGAGGAAAAGCACGGTGCCAGATCGCGGCGCAGCTGGCGCAAACTGGCATCTGGCACTGGATGCCGACAGTGGTGAGATCATCGCCCACGCCGTGACCGACCAGGACACAGGCGACGCCTCGCAGGTGGAACCGATCCTCGACCACATTGACATCCCGATCGGCCAGTTCACCGCCGATGGCGCCTATGACGGAAAGCCGACCTATGACGCCGTCACCAGCCACAGCGCCGGCGCCGCAGTCGTCATTCCGCCGCGCTCTAACGCGGTCGAACGATCGCATACGGACGTCTGCAGCCAGCGAGACCGTCATATCGCGGCAATCAACACGGACGGTCGAATGAAGTGGCAAGCCGCGACCGCTACGGCAAGCGGTCTTTGGTCGAGACCGCCATCGGCCGCTACAAATCAATCATCGGGCCCCGCCTGCGGGCAAGATCGTTCCGGGCACAAAAGACGGAAGTCGCCATCAGCTGCGCTATCCTCAATCGAATGCTGGAATGGGCACGCCCGAAATCCGTTCGTTGCAAGGAAGCCACCGCGTAGATCGTAGCATCAAAGACCGAAATCCGGAGCTCACCCGATCCATGCACCAACGCCGTTCTCCACCTGTACTGTCCGAGATCTACCGGAATCGATTCGAAGCTTTTGTTGTCAATGAGCGGTTTAAGGCCATCGATAACTGTCGAGCCAGAACTCGACGGTTTTCTGGAACATCCATCATCGTCACGTGGTCGCCTGGCACCGGTATGGCATGAATGGTCCCCTCACGCAAAACCCTGTCCCACCCCCGCATAGGTGAACTTGCCTCAGGACCCATGGAATTTCTTCGAGGTCGCGCCCGACGGCTAAGGAGAGGCCTTTTGGCATAAAACTGGTGGATCTCAACCGGCAGGGATGGAACATTATACAAGTCCAGCGCCCTTTGGAACTGCGCAGTCTTTTCATACATCAAAACCTCGTTGTGGAGATCACGATCGAAAGGTATCGCCCCAACTTGCTTTGCCTTTTCAAGAAGCTGGGCAATTGAACTTTGTCCAGCAAAGCGTTCCAGTACTCCGAAACTCTCATCATCTAAGTATCCAAAAGAATCCAGCAGCACTTCTCGTACCATTTGGGTGGGCAATATGCTCGATGGATTTGCGGGTAACGCGACATCGATGAGAGCGATGAATGATACAGCTTCATCGAGACCCAGCAAGTGCTGGGCAATTGCATAAGCCAAGATTGCACCTGATGAGTATCCAGCAAAGCGATACGGACCCCGTGGCTGGATCTCTCTAATCGCCAGGATCACCTCCGCGGCTATTCTTTCAAGAGTTTGTGGACAAACTTCATTGAAAGGCGGCCATGGCAGAGCGTAGATGGGACAGTCTACGTCCATTTTCTCCGCCAAACTGAGGACATAGGAACAATCGCCCGAACCTGTGGGAACAAAGAAGAGCGGTGGTTGTGATCCGGTTGCCTGAACGGTAATCGCTTCCGGAACGCTGGGCTGTCGCTGAAAATGAATCTTTGATGCGAGTTCCTTCAGAACAGGGGCTTGGAAGAGATCGGCAGCGCTAAACTTCAGCCCAACGGCGAGCGTTCGACCGAGCAACTGCACGGCCAAAAGCGAATGGCCGCCGAGTTCGAAGAAGTTGTCGTGACGGCT
>NZ_JBAMYD010000040.1:0-6514 GCF_037002925.1 Rhizobium aouanii | reverse complement strand
CAAAGGCGTGCAAATCAGATTCAAAACTGACTTTTTGGAGGTCGGTGATGAACTGCGATGCCCTTCGGGATGACCAATGGGAACGGATCAAGGGCTTTGTGCCGGGTGGCACCAAAGGCAAACGTGGTCCTCGCACGGATAATCGAACATTTCTGGATGCGCTGTTGTGGATGGCCCGTTCCGGCGGACGCTGGCGCGACCTGCCCGAGCGACTTGGGGACTATCGCTCGGTCAAGCGACGCTATTATCGCTGGATCGAGATGGGCGTTCTTGATGAGATGCTCGCCGTTCTGGCGCGCGAAGCAGACCTCGAATGGCTGATGATCGACAGCACCATCGTGCGCGCCCATCAGCATGCAGCCGGAGCCCGCAAGGAAAAAGGGGGGCGGATGCCCAAGGCCTGGGTCGGTCTCGCGGCGGATTGAGCACGAAAATCCATGCAGCGACCGAAGCGCTCGGCCTGCCCATACGCCTGATCGGCACTCCCGGGCAGCGCAACGACATCGCCTTGGCCCACGACCTTGTCGAGGGTATTGAGGCCGATGCAATGCTGGCCGACAAAGGTTACGACGCGGATCATCTCGTCGAAAGGATCGCAGAAATAGGAATTGGTGTCGTCATTCCGCCAAAACGGAATCGCAAAATCCAACGCGCCTATGACACTGAACTCTACAAGGAGCGCAATCGCATCGAGCGCTTCTTCAACAAACTCAAACAGTTTCGACGCGTTGCAACACGATACGACAAGCTCCTCGCCAATTTCATGGGATTCGTCAAACTCGCTGCTATCGCAATTTGGCTCAAATAGTTAAATCGTCACTACGGCCTAGAACGTCCCCGTTTTTCTCCGAGTCACGGAAACGCTCTCTCCTTGTTCTTGCGCAATTCCGGACGCAAAACCGCTGCGCATTTTTGCTGGAATTACTTCAGGCCTTTTCGCTCCCGCATACTCCCACGAAACGCTCGCACAAGTTTCGCCGACTATTCGTCTGATGAGGCAATAAGCCTGCTTTGTCTTTGACGGATCGTGCGAGAACAGAATGAATCTGTTAAATCAATTAGTTCAGATCTTTAAGAACTTCGGTTCCCTGGGCCGAACACGCCTGATGATTCTCGGAGGCGTCGGTGCCGTCTCCATCGCAATCGTCCTTGCGGCCGCCCTTTTCGTCAACAAACCGGCACAGGAAACGCTCTATGTCGGTCTGGACTCGCCGGATCTCAACCAGATCAGCATGGCGCTTGCCGAAGCCAACGTCGATTTCCAGGTTGGCACGGACGGCTCCAGCATCAGCGTTCCCGCGGGGATGACGGGCAAGGCCCGCCTGATGCTTGCCGAGCGCGGCCTGCCGAACAGCGCCAATGCCGGTTATGAACTCTTCGACAATGTCGGCTCCCTCGGCCTGACCTCCTTCATGCAGGAGGTGACGCGGGTTCGCGCTCTGGAAGGCGAAATCGCCCGCACCATCCAGTCGATCTCGGGTATAACAGCCGCGCGCGTCCATATCGTCATGCCGGAGGTCGGAAACTTCCGGAAGGCGGAGCAAAAACCGACCGCGTCCGTCATGATTCGCGCAAGCGCCACCACCGGGCGCAGCGCGGCGACCTCGATCCGCCACCTCGTCGCCTCGGCCGTGCCGGGGCTTGATGTCGATGACGTGACGATCCTCGATTCCGCCGGCCAGCTGCTCGCTTCCGGCGACGAGGCGAGCAACAGCTCGCTGAACCGCTCGCTCAACATCGTCCAGAACGTTCAGCAGGAAGTCGAATCCAACATCGACAAGGCGCTGGCACCCTTCCTCGGCATGGACAATTTCCGCTCCAGCGTCACCGCCGATCTCAACACCGACGCCCAGCAGATCCAGGAAACGGTTTTCGATCCCGAATCCAAGGTCGAACGCTCGGTCCGCTCGACGAAGGAAGCCCAGCAGTCGCAGCAGAAGACGTCCGATAGCGCGACGACGGTCGAGCAGAACATTCCGCAGGCGGCTCCCGAGGCTGGCGGCTCCGCCGGGCCTGAATCGCAGGACAAGTCTGACAAGCGCGAAGAGCAGACCAACTACGAAATCAACAGCAAGACGACGGCGACGACCCGCAGCAGCTATAAGGTCGAAAAGCTTTCGATCGCCGTGGTGGTCAACAAGGGCCGCATCGCCAAGATGGTCGGTGAGCCTGCCGATCAGACCAAGGTTGACGCCTATCTTGCCGAAATGCAGAAGATCGTCGCTTCGGCGGCCGGCATCGACGCCAAGCGCGGCGACGTCGTCACCGTGACGGCCATGGACTTCCTCGAGAACCAGTTGCTCGAAGACGCCACCGGCGGTGTCCGCGTCATGGACATGCTGAGCCGCAACCTTGCCGGCATCATCAACTCGCTCGCTTTTGTCGCGGTCGCCTTCGTGGTGGTCTGGATGGGCCTGCGGCCTCTGGTGCGCAGCATCAACGGCAACGGCAGCTCCGCGGCTTTCGGCGACGCGACGCCGGAAGCGGCTGGCCTCGAGCTTCCGGACTTCGCGCCTGCATCGGGAGCACCCGGCGGCGCTCTCATGGACGGCTTCGGGTCCGACTTCGGCTTCGACAGTACCGAGGACCTGCTCAGCCTCGGCGACGACGATGGAAACTTCAATCGTCGCGTCAAGGAAGGCCCGGAACGCAAGCTTTCCCGTATGGTCGAGATCAACGAGGAACGCGCCGCGAAAATCCTCAGGAAATGGGCGATCGACGAAGCAGCGTAAAGGAAAGGCCGGGCGACCGGCCTTTTTTCATGTCGGGGTGGGGAAATCAACAACACTATAGATCCGACTACTTAAATGCGGCTGTAACGCGACATGATGAGAGGGATTCGCGTAAAACGCGAAGCTGGTTGCGATACCGCCAGAATCACCTTAGCCTCCTTAGATCTTGAAGGCTGGAACGAGTGGTCGAATCAGTGCATTGGCGACGGCGAAAGTAAATCCCTAGAAGTCGGAGATGGTGATTTGCATCGGCTGGCTTACCCTTAGGTGATTCGAAATGGGATTCGAGCGGGACTTGACCTGAATCCTTTACAGAAAAATTGCTGTTGCACCGAGTTCGATCGTTTCTCAGCCGCAGGACATTGCCAATGGATATGAATGTAATTCAGGCGAGCAAAGGCGAGAGGCATATGGCGAATTTCGCGAGTGCGGTGGTGCCGGATCTGCTGCCGCGCGATGAGCTGCTCCAGCGCCTCCACGGCGTTGCCAGCACCGGCAGGTTGCAGTCTGGTCTGCGCGCACTGACGGACTACGTGGGTGCTTCGCACTACCTTCTGGCACGCTGCGATCTCCTTCAGGAAAGTGGCCTCGATTTCATCGTTTCGTCGGACTGGCCTTTCGATCTGGTCAGGGACATCGCCAATGATCTGGTCCGCGGCTATGCCCGCTCGACAGAGCTGGAAAAATGCATGCAGGTCTTCCAGCCGAATTTTGCTCTTCTGCCTGACAGTGCCGAGATTCCGGACGGCGCCAGCCGCCAATATTGTTCGGTGACCTTCAATGTCGGCCGGTCGCGGCTGGCCTTGATGTTCCTGTTCGGCGAGGGGTTCATCCTTTCTCCGGAGCGCCTGCGGGACGTAGGCCTGCTTGCAGGTTATGTCGCGAGCTTCCTGCGCTGCGGTGGTACGAAGGTCGATCGCGATTTCGAATTGACCGACCGCGAGCTGGAATGCCTGTTCTGGATCGCCGAAGGCAAGACCAGTGACGAGATCGCGATGATCCTCGGAATCTCTCGCAATACCATCAACAACTACATCACCAGCGTGATGCGCAAGACGGCGACCAAGACCCGGTCCGAGGCCATTGCCTTCGCCGTCCGCAATAATCTCGTATAGGGGGATCTATGGGCTATCCGGCAGGCAGGACGATGAGCAGCGCCGAGCAGCTGCGCACGGTGCGTGTGAACAGGATTTCCAGCCGGTCCGACCTTTTTCCGCGGCTGATCGCGATGCAGAAGCTCGCCGATGCGCAAGGCTTCGCGATCTTCCGCGTCAGCGGCTCGGGCCTTCCGGCAAAGCAGAGGCTTGTCTGCGAGCTTGAAAACTGGGGGTCTTCCAATGCCGGTTTCGGCAAGGCCTTCACGGATGCCTACGGCGATATTCTTCTCGATCATATCGACAAGTCGCTGCTGCCGCTCTCATGGGCCGGCGGTTACGACCGTGCGGCACCCGGTCCGGCGGACTTCTCGCCGTTCATGACGCGACTGCAGGACGGTATTCTGCCCTTCTCCGGACTTGCCTTTCCGGTGCGGCTCGGCGCCGTCGGCAATGGTTTCATCCTTTTCACCGGCGACGAGCTCGATCCTTCGAGCGATACCATCGTCGAACTGCACGGCCGCTGCTGCCATATCATGATGGATCTGCTCTCGCTCGACGAACGCCGCACGGCTGCCGCTGAGGCGCTCAGCGAACGCGAGATCGCCTGTCTGCAGCTTGCCGGCGACGGCCGCATCAGCGAAGAGATTGCCGACAAGCTCGGCCTGTCCGTGCACACCGTGAACGCCTATCTCGGCTCGGCGACCATCAAGCTCGATTCCGTCAATCGCATCCAGGCGATCGCCAAGGCGATCCGGCTTGGCTATATCAGCTGAACTCGCGCGTTGTCCCTTTCAGCGCCGCGCGTCTTTTCGGACGCGCGAGAGCATGTCGCGCAAAAGTGTGCATGGAAGAAAGTCAGCCGGCCAGCGCCTGCGGCGGCTGGTTGACACTGTAACGCGCTTCCCGAAGGCTCTTTTTGAGGAAGATGGTATTCTCGTCAGGATCGGCCGAGGGCTCCTGGAAAGCGATATGGCTGATCTCGATGCCGGCGTGATCTTCGGCAAGGGTGAGTTGTGCATAGACGGTGACGCCGCGCGGCTTGATTTCCAGATCGAGAACGACTTCGGGCTTGCCGCCCCACTCCAGAGTATAATTGCCGCCCAGGCCGAAATTCACCGTGCCCGGATGAAAGAAAAGCTCCGCCGCCGAAGCGACGAGATCGGAAAGATTGCCGTAATACTCGAAGCGCAGCAGTGAAATAAGGTCAGAAGCATCCAGAAGGCGCAGTTCAGTAGCGACCGGGCTGATCGCGTCTGCGAGGATCTTTTCACGCTGGGTAGAGTGGGGGCATTTTTTCATTCGGCTTATCTTACCCGTTTGTTCTTGGCGTCCGCAGCGTAGACCCGGTGGATGAGCTCCGCTACCGCCTTATAGAAGACTGACGGGATGACACTATCGATCGAGACTTGCGCAAACATGGAGCGCGCAAGTGGCGGATCTTCGAACACCGGTATGCCGTTCTTCTCGGCGATCTCCCTGATTTTGAGCGCAATCAGGTCCTGACCCTTGGCCAGCACCACCGGCGCGTCGTTCTCTTCACGCGCATAACGCAGCGCCACCGCATAGTGCGTCGGGTTTGCAATCACCAGCGTCGCGCGGTCCACGTTGGCGATCATGCGCCGGCGCGCCCGGTCGCGCATCAGCGAGCGCTGCCGGCTCTTGACGAAGGGATCGCCTTGCGCCTGCTTGTTTTCTTCCTTCACCTCGTGCCGCGTCATCTTCAACTCGGTGAACCAGTGATGGCGCGTCCAGAAAAGATCGGCGATCGCCACGATCGCCGTGGCGATCAGCATGACGATGATGATCTTGCGCATCGCCGCCATCATTCGCACCAGGATCGTCTGCGGATCGGAGAACATCGCGTCGATCGAGCCGAAATATTCGCTCCTGAGCACGAAGAACAGGATCACCCCGACGACGACAACCTTGAACAGCGATTTTCCGAATTCGACCAGGCCGGGCAGGCTGAAGAGCCGTGACCAGCCCTTGATCGGCGAGATACGCGAGGCCTGCGGGCGGATGCGTTCGAGCACCGGCGTCGGCAGGTTCTGAAAGACGGAGGAGGCGACGCCGAACACCATGAACAGGATGAAGGCGGGCGCCACCAGCGCCGCACTTGCCCAGCCGATCCGGACGAACAGCGCCAGGACATCCGGTCCCGTCTCGATCTTCCACTGGTCGGGCTGCTCGAAGATGTCGCGCAGCATTTCAGTCATGCGCCCGACACTTTCTGGAAGGAAGAACACCAGATAGATGAAGGTGGCGAGGATGGTCGCAAAGATCGACAGTTCGCGCGAAGACGGCACGTTGCCCTTTTCCGCGGCATCGCTTTGCTTTTTCGCGGTCGGGGCTTCTGTTTTGCTGTCCTTGTCATCGTCTGCCAAGTCGCGGCCCTCCGTCAAAGAAACAGGCCGCAGCCAATGCATGTCGGCCAAAAACGTGCAGCGCTTTTGGGATGACGACATGCATCAGAACAAAGACCTAAAGCGCGTCGCAAGAACCGAGTTCTATGCGACGCGCTTTAGAGCACGGTCTATTGCTGGAAGGGTAGTCGTCTGTGGCACGGCGATCAACAGCCGCCTTTCGGCATGCCGGATTTGTCAACAGTCTCGAAGCGCCAAAGCATGTCGCGCAAAAGTGTGCAGCGGTTTTGCGATAACGACATGCGTAAAAACAAGGACCTAA
>NZ_JBAMYD010000039.1:2500-5000 GCF_037002925.1 Rhizobium aouanii | reverse complement strand
GTCGTTACGCCATTCGTGCAGGTCGGAACTTACCCGACAAGGAATTTCGCTACCTTAGGACCGTTATAGTTACGGCCGCCGTTTACTGGGGCTTCGATTCAAAGCTTGCACCTCTCCTCTTAACCTTCCAGCACCGGGCAGGCGTCAGACCCTATACGTCGTCTTGCGACTTCGCAGAGCCCTGTGTTTTTGATAAACAGTCGCTACCCCCTGGTCTGTGCCACCCCATCATACTTGCGTAAAATGGGGTCACGCTTCTTCCGAAGTTACGCGTGCAATTTGCCGAGTTCCTTCAACATAGTTCTCTCAAGCGCCTTGGTATACTCTACCTGACCACCTGTGTCGGTTTCGGGTACGGTCTATACGGTGGAGCTATTTCCTGGAACCGCTCCGCTGCCCTGATAATCCAATAAACCAGAACAACTTGTGCAATCCGTCACTACCACCAGGCCCACGAATATTAACGTGGTTCCCATCGACTACGCATTTCTGCCTCGCCTTAGGGGCCGGCTAACCCTGCTCAGATTAACTTTAAGCAGGAACCCTTGGTCTTTCGGCGAGAGGGTCTCTCACCCTCTTTATCGTTACTCATGTCAACATTCGCACTTCCGATACCTCCAGGAGCCCTCACAGGTCTCCCTTCATCGGCTTACGGAACGCTCCGCTACCACGTGTATTGCTACACATCCTCAGCTTCGGTGCATGGCTTCAGCCCCGTTACATTTTCGGCGCAAAGACCCTTATTTAGACCAGTGAGCTGTTACGCTTTCTTTAAATGATGGCTGCTTCTAAGCCAACATCCTGGTTGTTTTGGGATCCTCACATCCTTTCCCACTTAGCCATGACTTGGGGACCTTAGCTGGAGGTTAGGGTTGTTGCCCTTTTCACGACGGACGTTAGCACCCGCCGTGTGTCTGCCGAGTAGTACTCCCCGGTATTCGGAGTTTGGTTAGGATCAGTAAGACGGTGAGTCCCCATAGCCCATCCAGTGCTCTACCCCCGGGGGTATTCGCTCGACGCTCTACCTAAATAGATTTCGCGGAGAACCAGCTATTTCCGAGTTTGATTGGCCTTTCACCCCTAGCCACAAGTCATCCCAATCTATTGCAACAGATGCGGGTTCGGTCCTCCAGTTGGTGTTACCCAACCTTCAACCTGCTCATGGCTAGATCACTCGGTTTCGGGTCTAATGCAACAAACTATATCGCCCTATTCAGACTCGCTTTCGCTGCGCCTACACCTACCGGCTTAAGCTTGCTTGTTACACTAAGTCGTTGACCCATTATACAAAAGGTACGCCGTCACCCTTTCAGGCTCCGACTGTTTGTAGGCATCCGGTTTCAGGTTCTATTTCACTCCCCTTGTCGGGGTGCTTTTCACCTTTCCCTCACGGTACTTGTTCGCTATCGGTCATGCACGAGTACTTAGGCTTGGAGAGTGGTCTCCCCATGTTCAGACAGGATTTCTCGTGTCCCGCCCTACTCTAGGACAATCATGATATCTACGCGTACGGGGCTGTCACCCACTACGGCCGCACTTTCCAGAGCGTTCCACTTTAATCACAATTGCCACTGGCCTGGTCCGCGTTCGCTCGCCACTACTTGCGGAGTCTCGGTTGATGTCCTTTCCTGCAGGTACTTAGATGTTTCAGTTCCCTGCGTTCGCTTCTTACACCCTATGTATTCAGGTGTAGATACCTTATCACAATGCTTGGAACCTGGCGTCGCCTTGCGACGCAGCGAATAGTTGTTAGCGAATAGCGAATAGAATTTAAAAACTATTCGCTACTCACTATTCGCTATTCGCGGCGCCTGCGGCGCCAGATTCCCAAGCATTTAAGGTGGGTTGCCCCATTCGGAGATCCATGGATCAAAGCTCATTCGCAGCTCCCCACGGCTTTTCGCAGCGTATCACGTCCTTCATCGCCTGTGCATGCCAAGGCATCCACCAAATGCCCTTACGACACTTAATCGTTCTCATTGCCAATGCTCATCCATATTTGGACTTGCGACCATCCCGACAACCTTGCGATTGCCGTACGGCCAGTCCAAAAATCCGGTTACCTTTTACAACCGGATCATTTCATGATGCCATCGACGTGTTCGACAGGTCTGCTTTATTGGAGCTACGCCGAGCAGCTCGCTTGCAGCCTGTCTTAAGACCAGCTTCTCGAGATATGATCCGATACCGCGCGGTCAGGCAACGGTAATCCGATCGTTCATCAGACGATGCCCAAAGGCAACGAACAACGAACGATCCAGAGCGACAAGCTTCCCACCTACCTCCAGTCCTTCACCCATATCCGGCCGGCTAGGCCATCCATGGGATCATCAGAACTGGGCTCGGACATCATGGATAACAACCCACGACACCTGGAAGCCTCCAGATCAATCTTCTCTTCACAATGTATGCAGAACACGCACCAGCCATAAGCCGATGCAAAACTTTTATTTCTTCAAAGGATATCTTTTTCGCCGCCAGCAACGATCCACCAAATACA
>NZ_JBAMYD010000038.1:0-10404 GCF_037002925.1 Rhizobium aouanii | reverse complement strand
GACGAGGGTAACGTAGTCGGAAAGGATGATCCTGAAGCGACGATCTGAGTGGGCCGGGTTAAACGGTTCCCCGGAAATAATGGAGAGCCGAATGTGCAGCAGAGCCTCGCGCACCGCGGACGCGAGCCCTTCGGCACGCGGCGTAGGGATAAATTCGCGGCCAACCATCGCAAACAGCTCATCTTGGAAATAGGCGCGCAACCGGGCGACCGACGCGCTCATGGCCGGCTGGCTCAGATTAATGCTGCGTGCCGCTGCCGTGAGATTACGCTTGGCCATCAAAGCGTCGAGCACGACCAGGAGATTTAGATCAAGGCCTTTGAACCGCATGTCTCTTTATCCATAGCGTGGATGTATGCCATCTATCAGCATTCTCTATTAGTAATACTAATTGTCATTAGTAGGACAAATTGTCACTAGTAAATCAGGTATGGCACTTTCATTCGCGAATTGCACATTGAACGCGAATCTGAATATGGCGGTGTCAGATTGCGGACGCGCGGTGCTCAGTCAATGCGAGTGATCCAATCTCGCGTCGCGCCTTGCCCGTTCCATGCAGGTGGCATGTCTGGCCCAATCCTTCGTTCGGACGCGTGATCGTGCGCGATCGCGCGATCGTCGGGCGCGGCCGGACCCAGGCGGGCGGTCGGCCCAACGCCGAGCGTGTCGCCCTTGACGATGCCGGCGACCGTGCTCGTAGCGCCACGCTTTATGTGACGCTGGAACCCTGTTGCCACTGGGGCACAACGCCGCCCTGTGCCGATGCGATCATCGCGGCAGGCGTCTCCGCTGTTCATGCCTGCCTGCAAGATCCCGATCCGCGGGTGAACGGCGGCGGTTTCCGCAAGCTCCGGGAGGCCGGGATCAGATTCGAGGTCGGCGAGCCGTCTCAATCGCCAGCAGTCCCGGAGCGTTTCGATGCATGCCTCGCCGCTGACGATGACGGAACTTGGCTGCTCGAAAGAGGCGCCAGCCGGATGCGTGTCGCTGGTTGTCTTCGTTGTTCCTCCGACGCGGAACGACTTCTGGAGGAACTCGGAAGGCGAGGGCTTACAAACGTCTTTGTCGCCGTCGATGACGAAGCGGCCTCGCTGCTCGCCGCCGGCGCCAACGGCGGCGCGAGGATTTCGACGAGCGAAGCCCTGAGACAGTGAGGAGAAAGCCATGAAACAGTTTGATTGCGCAACTCTCGTTCCCGGTGTCGATCAGATCATACGCGCCCACACGGAAGCCAATGTTGTCGCCCGCGCCGTTGACTACCTCAAGACCGTGCTTGGTGAGGACGGCATTCGTCCGACTCTTGTCGAAGAGATACGAACGCGGATTACCGACGTCCCCTCTGCGGATCGATCCGGGCGCTCCTGAACAGACAGGGGCTGCTCTCTTCATGCCCCCGACGGCTATCGAGCGGCCGTTCTTGTTGAGATTCGTCGGATCGTGGCCCGAACGAGCGCAATTCGGCTTGGCAAGGATGCTGACATCGACGGAGGCTCAATTCAATATTCTATTCAGCGATAGAATATTGAATTGTGGTGCATGGTTACTGACGAGCAGACGTCGCACGCGCCATTGGGCCGAAGACGGTGAGACGCTGAGCGGCCTTGCTGCCGACGCAGGCCGGATAGCCCTCAACGATGCGGAGATTGCCCGAAGCGAGATCGCGCTCACTCTGCTCGCAACGTCAACACCCGATCATCCTGCTTCTGCCCTCCGCCCCCTTGCTCGCCCATAGACTTGGACTTATGCGATCCGGCGCGATCGACCTTGCGGGCGCCTGTTCGGGCTTCCTCTATGCGCTCATGCTCGCCGACGGTTTCGTTCGCGCCTAAGGGCGTGCAGTGTTGGTGGTTGCGGCCAACATTCTTAGCCGCCGGATCAACCTCGCCGAGCGGGCGAGCGCGGTGCTGCTCCAAGACGTCGCAAAGAGTATTGCAGCATGCAGAAATCACCGCCGGCCAGATTGGCCGGTTCCTTCCGCACCAAGCCAATGCACGCATGTTCGGCGCCGTTTGCGACAATCTCGGCATCGATCCGGCAAGGACAGTCCGGACGATCGAATTTTCGGCAATTCCTCTGCCGCGACCATTCCGCTTTTGCTCTCTATCGCCAAGAACAAGCGGCAGTTTGCGGAGGGAGAGACGCTGCTGCTGACCGCTGCAGGTGCCGGTTTGACGGGTGGCGCCGTCGCCTACCGGATGTAGCGGGCAAGACGGTTCTGACATCCTTTGGCGATTGACGGTTGACGAAACGCCTTTTCGGGCACTAACCTACGTTCATTCACCAGGGGGGTCACGACAAGGGGCTGAGATACTGCTGAGCGATTTCGCGGCGCAGTGACCCGTTGAACCTGATCCAGTTCATACTGGCGTAGGGACGGTGCAAGCGCTGCTATGACTGGGATTCCGCGTGCGGATTCCTGTCAGCGTCTTTTCATCATTCCGGCTCTGATGACTGGGTCTCCAACCTTTGGAGCCTCATCCATGAATATTGCCGCAAAACATCTTACCCCGACTGTCACGACCGGCCCACTGCCGGCCTCCCGCAAGATTCATATCCCGGGCGAACTGCATCCGCAGATCCGCGTGCCGATGCGCGAGATTTCCGTTCATCCGACCTCCGGCGAACCGCCGGTGACCGTTTACGATTCCTCAGGTCCCTACACCGATCCCGCACATGTCGTGGCGATCGAGTCCGGCCTGCCGCGCCTGCGCGAAAGCTGGGTTCTCGCTCGCGGCGACGTCGAGGCCTATGAGGGTCGCATCGTCAGGCCGGAGGATAACGGCTTCATCTCCGGAAATCACCTGACGCCCGAATTCCCGATCCGCAACCAGCCCTTCAAGGCCAGAAACGGCAGGGCCGTTACCCAGCTTGCCTATGCGCGTGCTGGCATCGTCACAACGGAAATGGAGTTCGTCGCCATTCGCGAAAACCTCGGCCGTCAGGCGGCCAAGGAGGCTCTTATCCGCGACGGCGAAAGTTTTGGCGCCCATGTCCCGGATTTCGTCACACCGGAATTCGTGCGCCGGGAAGTCGCCGAAGGCCGGGCGATCATTCCCGCCAATATCAACCATCCGGAATCCGAGCCGATGATCATCGGCCGGAACTTCCTGGTGAAGATCAACGCCAATATCGGCAATTCGGCCGTCACGTCCTCCATGGCCGAGGAGGTCGAGAAGATGGTCTGGGCGGTCCGCTGGGGTGCCGACACGGTCATGGATCTTTCCACCGGCCGCAACATCTACAATATCCGCGAATGGATCATCCGCAATTCGCCGGTGCCGATCGGTACCGTGCCGCTCTATCAGGCGCTGGAAGAGGTGGGCGGCATTGCCGAGGACCTGACTTGGAAGGTCTATCGCGATACGCTGATCGAACAGGCCGAGCAGGGCGTCGACTATTTCACCATCCATGCGGGCGTGCGGCTTTCCTATATCCCGCTGACCGTCAATCGGGTTGCCGGCATCGTTTCCCGCGGCGGCTCGATCATGGCCAAGTGGTGTCTGCATCACCACAAAGAGAGTTTTCTCTACGAGCATTTCGAGGAGATCTGCGACATCGCCCGCGCCTATGACGTCACCTTCTCGCTGGGCGACGGCCTGCGCCCCGGTTCGATCGCCGATGCCAACGACGCGGCACAATTTGCCGAACTGGAAACGCTCGGTGAGCTCACCCAGATCGCCTGGGCGAAGGATTGCCAGGTGATGATTGAAGGGCCCGGCCATGTGCCGATGCACAAGATCAAGGCGAACATGGACAAGCAGCTCGCGGTCTGCGGCGAGGCGCCCTTCTACACGCTGGGGCCGCTGACGACCGATATCGCGCCCGGCTACGACCATATCACCTCCGGCATCGGTGCGGCGATGATCGGCTGGTTCGGCACGGCCATGCTCTGCTACGTGACGCCGAAGGAGCATCTGGGCCTGCCCGACCGCAACGACGTCAAGACCGGTGTCATCACCTATAAGATCGCCGCCCATGCCGCCGACCTTGCCAAGGGGCACCCGGCCGCCCGCCTGCGCGACGACGCCCTGTCGCGGGCGCGCTTCGAATTTCGTTGGGAAGACCAGTTCAACCTGTCGCTCGATCCCGATACCGCCCGCAGCTTTCATGACGAAACCCTGCCGAAGGAAGCGCACAAGGTGGCGCATTTCTGTTCGATGTGCGGCCCGAAATTCTGCTCCATGCGCATATCGCACGACATCCGCGCCGAAGCGCAGAAGGAGGGGCTGGACGCGATGGCGGCGAAATACCGTGAGGGCGGCGATCTCTATATGCCCGTGGGGGAGTGACATTGCGCATCCTTGTCAAGGGGGCTGGCGTTGCCGGCCTCGCGGTGGCGCATGAGCTCGCGTCAGACGGTTTTGTTGTGGAGGTTGCGGACATCGCGCCAACGATCGGGGCGGGAGCGTCATGGCTGGCCGGCGGCATGCTTGCGCCCTGGTGCGAGCGGGAAAGCGCCGACCAGCGGGTGCTGGCGGAAGGCAAGACTGCCGCCGACTGGTGGGAGGCCGCGGTGCCGGGGGAAGTCACGCGCAACGGCACGCTGGTCGTCGCGCCGCAACGGGATCAGGGCGAGCTTGTACGGTTCGCCTCCCGCACATCGGAGTATGAATGGCTGGATGAAGGCGGCATAGCCGAGCTGGAGCCGGCGCTCGCGGGACGCTTCCGCAAGGGCCTCTTCTTTCGCGAGGAGGCGCATCTCGATCCACGGCGCGCTCTGCGGGCTCTTCACAGGTCGTTGCAGGGCGGGGGCGTTCAGTTTCATCTGGGCGTCGCCGGTGATCTCCCGGAAGGCCGGTATGACCACGTGATCGACTGCACCGGCTCCGCCGCCATCGGCACGCTGGAGCGGCTGCGGGGCGTGCGTGGCGAGATGCTTTATCTGGAAACGGAGGAGATTTCGCTGTCGCGGCCAATCCGGCTGCTGCATCCGCGTTACCCGCTCTACATCGTCCCGCGCCAGCAAGGCCGCTTCATGGTCGGCGCGACCATGATCGAGAGCGATGCGGACGGACCACCCACGGCGCGCTCGATCATGGAACTGCTCAATGCCGCTTATGCGCTGCATCCCGCTTTCGGCGAAGCGCGCGTGATCGAAACCGGAGCGGGTGTGCGGCCGGCCTTTCCGGACAATTTTCCGCGTGTCGTTCACATGGGGCCGGTGCTTCTTGTGAACGGTCTTTACCGCCATGGCTTCCTGTTGGCGCCGGCCATGGCCCGAGAAGTGACACGACTGTTGGCCGCGCCGCAAAGGAAACAAGCAGCGATAGGAACAATGACATGAAACTGATCGTCAATGGCGAGGATCACCACCTCGATGCCCTGACACTCTCTGATGTGATGACCACTCTTGAATATGAGGGTGGATGGCTGGCAACTGCTGTAAACGGCGAACTCGTTCATCGCGAGGAGCGAACCGAATGCCGTCTTGCAGAGGGTGACCGGATCGAAATTCTCACGGCACTGCAGGGAGGTTGACATGGTTGCGTTTTACGGAAGCGAGGTCGGCTCGCGGCTACTGCTCGGCACGGCGCGCTATCCCAGCCCAGCCGTTCTCGAAGAGGCGGTTCGTCGCTCCGGAACGGAGATCATCACCGTCTCCCTGCGACGCGAGACGGCCGGGGGCAGGGTCGATTCCACCTTCTTCGACATGATCCGCGCGCTCGGCGTGCGCGTGCTGCCGAACACCGCGGGATGCCACTCGGTGTCGGAGGCCGTGCTGACGGCCAACATGGCGCGGGAACTTCTGAGCACCGACTGGATCAAGCTGGAGGTGATCGGACATCACGACACACTGCAGCCGGATGTCTTTGCGCTGGTGGAAGCCGCGAGGGTCCTTTGCGCCGATGGCTTCAAAGTGTTTCCCTACACGACTGACGATCTGGTTGTTGCCGAACGCTTAGTGGAAGCAGGTTGCGAAGTGCTGATGCCATGGTGCGCGCCGATCGGCTCGGCCATGGGTCCGGTCAATCTGATGGCGCTGAAATCAATGCGTGCGCATTTCCCCGACATTCCTTTGATTGTCGATGCCGGCATCGGCCGCCCGTCGCATGCGGCAACAGTAATGGAGATCGGCTACGATGCCGTGCTTCTCAACACGGCAGTCGCCGGAGCAGGGGACCCGGCGCTGATGGCCGAGGCGTTCGCACAGGCCATAGAAGCGGGCCGCAATGCCTTTCTCGCGGGACCATTGGAGCCGCGAGATATGGCGGTTCCCTCGACACCGGTCATCGGCAAGGCAGTGTTCGCATGAAGCTCGATCCCTTTTATTTGATCGTCGACAGTGCCGACTGGATCGAGAGACTGGTTCGGCTGGGCGTGAGGCTCGTGCAACTGCGGATCAAGGATCGGCCGGAAGACATCTTGCAGGCAGAGATTCGACGGGCAAAAACGATATGCGCCGCCTATGGTTGCCAGCTCGTCATCAACGATTACTGGCAGCTCGCGATCGAGGAAGGCTGCGACTTCGTCCATCTGGGACAGGAGGATCTTGCAGCGGCGGATCTTGCGGCACTCCGCGCAGCCGGCCTGAAACTTGGCCTATCCACCCACGACGAGAACGAGCTTGAAACCGCGCTCGCAGCCAGCCCGGATTATGTCGCGCTGGGCTCGGTCTATCCAACCATCCTCAAGCATATGAAATGGTCGCCCCAGGGGCTTGAGCGGATCACGGAATGGAAGAAGCGTATCGCACCAATTCCACTCGTGGCAATCGGGGGGCTGAACATTGAAAGGCTGCAGGGTGTGTTCAATGCGGGCGCCAGCAGTGCGGCCGTGGTCACAGACATCACGTTGAACGCCAACCCCGAAGCGAGAACACGTGCATGGATAGAGTTCACCGAACCATGGCGATGACGGCGCGTCCGAATGTGCTCGTTATCGGCGGCTCGGATTCTTCGGGCGGCGCCGGCATTGCCCGGGACATCGCGACGCTATCCCATTTCGGCGCTCGGGCATCGCTTGCAGTTACGGCGGTTACGGTGCAGACTCATGCTGAGGTTATCGCGGTCGAACCCATGCCCGCTTCTTTCGTCGCCGCCCAGATGCTCGCGGCGCTTTCTGCCGATCCGATGCGGCCATCAAGATCGGAATGCTGGCGACGGCGGAAACGGTGCAGGCAATCTCCGATGTGATTGCCGGCAACCTTGCCATTCCGGTCATTCTCGATGCGGTGCTTGCGAGTTCATCCGGAACCCGGCTCCTCTCGGACAACGGGCTCGAAAACCTCCGGCAAAGGCTGCTGCCGATGGTATGCCCACCGATTGCGGAACCGCCTGTTGCGATGTCGAGATCGGTCGTCAGGCCCTGCAACTGCTGGACATGGGCTGCCCGGCCGTTCTGGTGAAAGGCGGCCATAGGAACGGCGCACTGGCCATCGACACACTCTATGCAACCGGAATTCCGCCACGCCATTTTGCCTTGCCGAGACGGCAGGCAACGTTGCGGGGAACAGGTTGCATGCTGCCGAGCGCCATCGCCGCGCATCTGGCGCTCGGGCACGACATGCAGGCTGCGGTCTCACTGGCGAAGACCTTCATGGACGAGAACTTTGATGCCGAGGGCGGTCAATCATCGCGTTTCGGCCCCGAGTCCGCGCAGAGGTATCCGCCATAGGATAGCAAGACACTCGGATTGTCCTTGCGGAGATAGCGATCGCCTCACGACGTGGAGTTTGAAAAATCCAATCCGACATCGAACGTTGCGGCGTTACGGCTGCACCAGCCGACCGAAATGAGATCCACTCCGGTTGCCGCAATGATCGGCGCGGCTGCCTTTGTCATCCGCGAAGTGTTTCGGCTGGGCACTACTACAAGCGGGTATCGCTCCCGAAAAGACCGTGCGAAGCCTTGAAGCCGTCGGAAATTCCTCTGCCGTGACAAGTCCTCTTTCGCTGTCGCTCGCAAACGAGGGCCGCAGTTTGTCGATGGCGAGATAGCGTTGTGGACGGCAGTTGGTGTGGGGATGAGAGGCGGCTCTATCGTTGTCGTCGTCTAAAACGAACGCCAGAAATCCCTTAGGAGAGGACCGATTTCGGCGCGAATAGGCTTGTTTATGTCGCAAATATCGACAAGAAGGCGTTCGCATTGAGAACGTCATGGGAATCAGGGGGGTGGATATGGCTTTTCGCTTGAAGACTGAGCTTGCCAGGAGGTTTGAAGACGAGCTGCAATTCTTCAAGGGCTGGCAAAGAGACAAGAAGGGCGTCGGCGCGGTCATCCCGACATCGATCTATACCGCCCGTCGCATGGCAAGCGTCGTCAATCCCCACTCCGGCCTTCCTGTTCTTGAACTCGGCCCCGGAACCGGCGTCATCACAAAGGCGATCCTGGAGCGAGGGCTAAAACCTTCGCAACTGGTCTCGGTCGAATATTCGAGCGCGTTTCATGAGGGATTGGTGCGACGGTTTCCAGGCGTCGATATCCGCCTCGGCGATGCGTTCCGGCTGGACGAGGTCCTGGCTGAACGCAGCAAGGAGCAATTCGACTGCGTTATCAGCGCCATCCCGATGCTGAGCTTCCCGATGGAACGGCGCGTCGCCCTGCTCGAAGACCTGCTTGCCCGCGTGCCCGCCGGCCGGCCGGTCATCCAGATCACCTATGGCCCGTTGTCACCGGTCATCAAGATGCCCGGACGCTATGTCGTGTCGCATTACGACTTCGTCGTCAGAAACATACCGCCGGCGCAGCTTTGGACATATCGCAGGGCACCCTAAGGCAGGGAAGCAAAACGCTCGGGCAATGCCTCCTGGGCGCCGCTCTTCCGCCGTCACATGCCTCCCCGAGACTACAAATAGCGAAAGAGCCGCACCATGATCCGCCATATCGTGTTTTTCACAGCAGTCGCACCAAAGATTGACGACGTCCGCAAAGGCCTCGGCCTCCTCGCCGAAATCCCCTATGCGCGTCACTTTGAGATCGGCTTCAATCTGAAGCATGACCTGTTCGGCAACGAGGTCGACCTCGTCGTCTATGCGGAATTCGAGGATACAGCCGCATTGGCCGCCTACAAGGCGCATC
This sequence comes from Rhizobium aouanii, assembly GCF_037002925.1. NCBI lineage: Bacteria > Pseudomonadati > Pseudomonadota > Alphaproteobacteria > Hyphomicrobiales > Rhizobiaceae > Rhizobium > Rhizobium aouanii. The sequence goes on along the minus strand of NZ_JBAMYD010000038.1, from coordinate 1,387 downwards.
CGCTTTATCAGGCGTCAATCGACGCCGTGAAGCCGATCCGGGACTTGAGGATCGGCCGACTTCGTGGCGAGCGGGGAGACAGAGGCCCAGCCACTGCAGACAGGAGTGTCGCGAGACAATTGACGTCGGTGTCTCAACCGATCTTGATTGCCGTTGCTCTACGGTAGCGCTGCTGTGGGGGTAGGGTCCTCGGACGGAAGCTGGCGCCAAATGGCTTGCCGCCATTTTCACTTGAAGCAATGGGCGGTTTAGCCGCGTCGATCAGGGCGCAGACTGAGTTCAGTCGACGGTTCAAGAGGACGCGGTTAGATGACGCTGACGTTTTCGGCCTTGGACTTGCCGGTCTTGCGATCCTGACCAACATCGTAGCTGACCTTGTCACCGTCTCGAATTGACGCGCCGCCGCGCAACGCCGACACGTGAACGAAGACGTCCGTCCCGCCATTGTCGGGCGTGATGAACCCGAATCCCTTGTCGTTGTTGAAAAACTTCACAGTTCCTGATGGCACGGCTTCTCCTCTTGTTGTCGAAATCGGTTCGATCCGGCGCGACCCTATCGTTGAACATCGCCGCCATCAATGGTCCAAAGTCTTCTGGACGGAATCCCAATTCTTATTGCCAATCCCCGCGCCTGTTCTGCACGAAAAGATGTTCGTAGACGCATAGCCTCAGGGCTCAAGACTTCTTGAAGCGCGGCCTTCATGCGACCGGAAACAGGATGTGTAAGCCAGTACCCGTCAGCAGGAAGATCCTGCTCCGAGTCGATAGCAAGCTGATCCGATGCCGGATCTCTGTCGATCAAGCACCTGGCGAAGTCGGCTATGGCGCGCTTGCCTCCACTCCACCTTCGTCTGCGCCGTATCTCGACAAGCTGGCCGGCGTGCCTGAATGCGGTCCAGGTCAAGTGTTCGACCGTATCCAAGGCCAGGCTAGGAACAGCGGGCGAGCATTTCGCGGAGTGTGGCGTTCTCGGTTTCAAGATGTGTGCACAGAAGCGCCTTCAGGCGGCGATTTTCCTGTTCGAGCACGATCAGCTCATCTTGAGCCAGTGGCAGCGGCCGCTCGACGCTCGTTCCATCCGGTTGGGATTGCTTGGCGTCAAACTGTGTCCGTGATGGAGCTTTGCGCAGCTTACGACGACTGTCACCGCCCAAATGGCCGGGCGCAGTCGCGATCCGCTCTTCTTGAGGAGCCAAAGGCTCATCGGCCGGTGGCTCAGCCGTCTCAAGAGATGCCAACCCATGCGTGGATGATGCCTCAGTCGGATCAATCTCAACCACCTCCGCTGGCGCGTCGGTGACCGCCACCTCGGAGACGGGTGCGATTTCGCCCTCGGGGCTTGCGCTGGACGGAAGGTCGCCCGCGACCGTGAGTGGATGAGCCTGCG
>NZ_JBAMYD010000037.1:0-21642 GCF_037002925.1 Rhizobium aouanii | reverse complement strand
GGTGAACATAGGGTTGGCCACCCGAAACGTAAGCATCCGGTGAAGGTCGCGGGTTGGGCTGCTTGAGCGCTCAGTCCGTGCGGCCAATTTCACGGAAGCAATTGCTCCAGCTTACTGCTCGTCCATCGATGGATCCATGACGCGGCTACGGTTTCCCCAGCCGTTCGATGGCAAACTGCAATGGTGCATCCGAAACACGGATCAGCCCGACATACGGGTTGGCCATGTCCGAAACCAGGAAGATGGCGCCGGCGACGGACAGGGCGCAGATGAGCAGAATTGACAGCACCGTCGGATTGGCCGGCGCCTGCAGCCCGAAGGTCGCAAAGAGCAGCGAAAGCCAACAGACGAGAACGGTCAGAAAAGCCCAGGGCAAACCCTCTTTGCCGGATTCGACCAGCAGCCAGTGGGTCTCGGCCAACATGCCGCTCACTTCCAGCGCACGCGCCTGGAGAGAGTGCTGCACGGCATCCCCCGGCGCCAGGGATCGAAGGTCGGCCTGAACCGCCTCGATGTCCCGATACTCCCCCGGCGCGTTGGCGGATGTCTCGTCAGTGGTCTCGGCAATCCAGCCGCGGCTCAGCCGTCTCTCGATGAGTTCACGCAGCAATTGACGCGCCCTGTTGGTTTCCGGCCCGTATTGCGCCATGACCCGGTCAAGCAGGAGTACCCGTGCCGCCGCCGTTCTCATTTCCACTTCGGCGTTGTCATAGGACGACTTGGCGGATGCGATCAGAAGGCCGAGAGCCAGAGCCGACAGCGTTCCCACCACCGCGGTCGCCAGCCTGATGACGTCCTTGGATTCTGCGTTGAGATGGTGCTCCGGCAAGCGGCCGCGCACCACCAATCCTATCGACGTCGCCGTCGACAGAAAAACAAATACAAGCCCGCCAACCAACAGTGAGCCCAAAGTCCGGTCTCCGTATTGCCGCGTAAGTCCTGCAGCCACCTTGCAACCTCTGCAATAATTCCTCTCATCATAGCGGAAGGCGAACCAAGCGCGGAACTCTTTACTTTCCTGATCTTGTGCGGTCGCAATCGGGTGGTTTCATTGCTGGAAAATCAGCAGCACGTAAGCCAGGAAAAGCACCAGATGGACAGCGCCTTGCATGAGATGCGTGCGGCCGCTGGCAAAGGTGATGATGCTGACGGCAAGCGTGAGCAGGAGCATCACCAGATCTCCATGTTCCAGGCCGAGCGTCACCGGGTGCCCGTAAAGACGGCTGATGACAAGCATTGCCGGCACGGTCAGCCCGATCGTCGACAATACCGAACCAAGGAAGATGTTGACGGCGCGCTGAAGATTGTTGGCGATGGATGCACGCACCGCGCTGATTGCCTCGGGTGTCGCCACAAGGACGGCCATGACAACACCGCCAAATGCGGTTGGGGCATGCAGGGTTTCGATAATGTAATCGATCGGCCGCGCAAGCTGTTCGACCAGAAAGACGACGGGACCCATATAGGCGAAAAGCAGAATGGCATGAGACCAGACCTGCCCGCGGGGAGGAGCATCTTCACTATGATGCTCGTGACGATTGCTGTCGTCGGTGAAATAGTCCTGATGGCGGCCGGCCTGAAGAAACAGAAACGTGGCGTAAAGGCCGACCGAGATTATGCCCAGGATCAATTGCCTCGGTGCCGAGGGATGCTGTCCGTCCGGGCCGGAAAGAAATGTCGGCATTACCAGGCTCAGGGTCGCCAGCGGCACGATGACACCGAGATAGGCGTTGGCGCCCTGCAAATTATGCTGTTGTTCCGGTCGCCGCCACGCACCCAGCAGCAATGACAGGCCGACCATGCCGTTCAGGATGATCATGACGACGGCAAAAAGGGTGTCGCGCGCAAGCGTGGGGTTGTTTTCGCCATGGATCATGACGGCGGATATCGCCATCACTTCGATCGAGGTGATGGCGAGCGTCAGAATGAGCGTGCCGTAAGGCTCCTTCAGCCGCTCCGCCAGATGATCCGCGTGCCGCACGACCGATAGGGCGGAGCCGAGGACGACGGCAAACAGCCAGACGAAAACGACGGTGAACCAAAGCGGATCGGAAAGCCGGCCGAAGAGCTGCTGCTGGAAGGCAAGAAACGCTAAGCTCGTCAGGACGCTGACGCCCAGAAACCATTCCTTGCGCACCAGACTGGTTGCGCCGACGGCGCGCAATGCCGGACCCTCCGTCATCGAAACCGTCCGCCTTCTGGCAAGTGCCGACGCAATGCGATCATCAACACTATGGTGTCCGCCCGCTGTTCTCCTGCCCGTCCCATGAGCAGGCACAGACGACGCTGCCTCAAGGCGAACCGAAGCTCAAGTCAGATCGTAAATCACTGATTAAAACTTGCAGGGCTCTGTCGTTCATCACCCACGGATCTCGACAAAGGAGCAGTCGCCGACGGTCGATCACGCCGCGCCTTGCATTATTCGCGCCCGGTCGCCGGGATTGCCGCGCCGGTGACGACGGCTGCTGCCGGCGAAATCAGGAAGGCGATGAGGCGGGCGATCGATTGCGGCGATACCCAGCCGTCCGTCTTCGCATCGGGCATGGCCGCGCGATTCTCAGGCGTGTCGATCGTCCCGGGCAGGATACTGTTGGCGGTGATGCGGTCGTCGCGGCATTCGGCAGCGATCGCCTCGGTCAGCCGGATGACGGCGGCTTTCGAGGCGGCGTAAGCGGCCTGCTTGGCACCGGCCTTCAGCCCGGGCGCGGCAGCGACATGAACGATGCGGCCGTAGCCGGCCGCCTTCATGGTCGGGAGAACCGCGGCGCTGATCGTCAGGGCAGTGCGGGCGTTTGCGGTCATCATCGTCTCCCACTGCGCGGGCGCCTCCGGCCCGACCGGTCCCATCTGGAAACCACCGACGGTGTTGACCAACGCGCTGACGCCGCCGAAGCGCTTGACCGCCCGGGCGACGGCGGCGGCACAGGAAGCATAATCGGTGAGATCCGTTCCTGCGATCGACAGAAACTCGGTGGAGGCAGGAAGATCACCGGCCAAGGCTTCCAGCTCACTGCTCGAACGGTTCATGCAGACGAGTTTTGCGCCGGCGCTGGCAAGCTCGCGGACAACGGCGCTGCCGAGGTTGCCGCCGGCTCCCGTGACGATCACAGCTTTCTGGTCTTTCATGTCAATCGATCTCCTGAGGGTGCCCGCGCTGGACAGCGTAGCGCATTGTTGTTCCAGGCTGCTCGGCAGCGCAAGGCCCCGCCCAAGACAAGGTCAGATGCTTGCGAAACGGCCCGCGGAGCTATTTGCGGGCCGTTCGTCTTTGATCGTCTGTCTGAGCTGATTTCAGTGATATTTCGCCCGTTCGCGGTCGAGGATGACAGGCGCGTCGAGGCCTGAGATCGGACGGCCGACATCGGCCGGAATGTCGCCGGTGAGCTGGAGGTCGAGATAGCGAGCGCAGCAGACCCGCAGGAAGGACGTGAAGTTGCCGAGATCGTGGCCGGCATCGATCGATTCATGATGCAGCCGGATGATCAGCTGGACGACATTCATGCCGTCGCGCCGGGCGATTTCCTCCAGCTTCGCCCAAAAGAAGTTCTCCAGTCTGACGCTGGTAACCATGCCGTCGATGCGCAACGACCGGGTGGTGCTTTCCCAGAGTCGAGCATCCGCCTTGATGAAGAGTTCACACATATCGTCCTCCGGTGCCGCCCTTCTCAGGCGGCGTTGGTTTCGAGCAATGCTGCGGCATCGAGCACGGCCATGAACTGGCGCAGCCACGACGGATGCGCCGGCCAGGCGGGCGCCGTAACCAGATTGCCGTCCGTGACTGCTTCGCTGATTGATATGTCGGCATAGATGCCGCCGGCAAGTTCGACTTCCGGCCGGCAGGCGGGATAGGCCGAGCAGGTGCGGCCCTTCAGCACACCGGCGGCGGCAAGCAATTGCGCGCCGTGGCAGATGGCGGCGACGGGTTTTCCTGCGTCGAAGAAGTGCCGGACGGATTTGATGACATCGGCGTTGAGGCGCAGATATTCGGGCGCACGGCCGCCGGGGATGACGAGGGCATCGTAATCTTCGGCGCGCATGCTGTCGAAAGTGGCGTTCAGCGCGAAATTATGGCCGCGTTTTTCGGAATAGGTCTGGTCGCCTTCGAAGTCGTGGATGGCGGTGGCGACGGTGTCGCCGGCCTTCTTGCCGGGGCAGACGGCATCGACCGTGTAGCCGCAGGCGAGCAGTGTCTGGAACGGCACCATCGTTTCGTAATCTTCGGTGAAATCACCGGTGATCATCAGGATCTTTGAGGCTGGCATCGTTTCCTCCCTTTGAAACCAACCGGCGGAGATTAGCAAAGAGCTGCTGCGAGCAGGTACTATGGGAATACTACAGGCGAAATTCCCACCCGATAAGGCGACAGCATTAGACCGCCCTGACCTTCACATCAGGCACCGCGCAAGCCTCGCCGCCGCCGAAGAGGCGGGAACGGGTGAGAAAGCGCTTCTCGCGGCCATTGTCGAGCGAGAACATGCCGCCGCGGCCGGGCACGACGTCGATGATCAGCTGCGTATGCTTCCATGCCTCGAACTGGCTGGCGCTGATATAAACAGGCACGCCGCCGATCTCGCCGAGCTTGACGTCGCTGTCGCCGATCATGAATTCGTCAGCCGGATAACACATCGGCGAGGAGCCGTCGCAGCAGCCGCCGGACTGATGGAAGAGGATATCGGGATGATCCCGTTTGATTTCCAAGATCAGATCGAGGGCTTTGTTGGTTGCAAGAACACGCGGTTCGCCGTTGACGGTGGTTTCCATGGTTCTTCCTCCGAAGTTTTTGGGGAGAGAATTCCCCTCCCCAACCCCTCCCCACAAGGGGGAGGGGCTAAGCTGTGGCACCGGCTCGCAAGACAACAAGCCGGCTGCATATGCTGCGCTCAAGAGTGATACGGCGAGGGCCGCATGTTAAGCCCCTCCCCCTTGTGGGGAGGGGTCGGGGAGGGGTTTGAGACCTTCCACCACGCGAAAGCATCTCAGAAGAAGCCAAGTGCCTTCGGGCTGTAGCTCACCAGCATGTTCTTGGTCTGCTGGTAGTGGTCGAGCATCATCTTGTGGGTTTCGCGGCCGATGCCCGACTGCTTGTAGCCGCCGAAGGCGGCATGGGCCGGGTAGGCGTGATAGCAGTTGGTCCAGACGCGGCCGGCCTGGATCTCGCGGCCGAAACGGTAGCAGCGATTGGCGTCGCGGCTCCAGACACCGGCGCCGAGGCCGTAGAGCGTGTCGTTGGCGATTTCGAGCGCCTCCTCCTCGTTCTTGAAGGTCGTCACCGAAACCACCGGTCCGAAGATCTCCTCCTGGAACACACGCATCTTGTTGTGGCCCTTGAAGATCGTCGGCTTGATGTAGTAGCCATTCGCCAATTCGCCGCCGAGATCGTTACGCGAGCCGCCGGTCAGCACTTCCGCGCCTTCCTGCTTGCCGATGTCGAGATAGGCGAGGATCTTTTCCAGCTGCTCGGTCGAGGCCTGGGCGCCGATCATCGTCGCGCTGTCGAGCGGGTTGCCCTGCTTGATCGCCTCGACGCGTTTGACGGCCTTTTCCATGAAGCGGTCGTAGATCGATTCCTGGACGAGGGCGCGGCTCGGGCAGGTGCAGACTTCGCCCTGGTTGAGGGCAAACATCGCAAAGCCTTCGAGCGCTTTGTCGAGGAAGTCGTCGTCTTCCGCCATCACATCGGCGAAGAAGATGTTCGGCGATTTGCCGCCGAGCTCCAGTGTCACCGGAATGAGGTTCTGGCTGGCATATTGCATGATCAGCCGGCCTGTCGTCGTCTCGCCGGTGAAGGCGATCTTGGCGACGCGGGGGCTGGTCGCCAGCGGCTTGCCGGCTTCGAGGCCGAAACCGTTGACGATGTTGAGGACGCCGGGCGGCAGGAGATCGCCGGCGAGTTCGGCCCAGAGCAGGATCGAGGCGGGGGTCTGCTCGGCGGGCTTCAGTACGACGCAATTGCCGGCGGCAAGTGCGGGCGCCAGCTTCCAGGTGGCCATCAGGATCGGGAAGTTCCACGGAATGATCTGGCCGACGACGCCGAGCGGCTCATGGAAGTGATAGGCGACGGTATCGTGGTCGATCTCGCCGATCGAACCTTCCTGGGCGCGAATGCAGGAGGCGAAATAGCGGAAGTGGTCGATTGCCAGCGGAATGTCGGCCGCCATGGTTTCGCGGATCGGCTTGCCGTTGTCCCAAGTCTCGGCCTGGGCGAGCAATTCCAGCTTGTCTTCCATGCGCTGGGCAATCTTCATGAGGATATTGGAGCGCTCGGCAGCGGAGGTGCGGCCCCATTTTTCCTTAGCCGCTTGGGCGGCGTCGAGCGCGAGATTGATGTCTTTTTCATTGGAGCGGGGAATGTCGCAGAGTTTGCCGCCGGTGACGGGCGTGAGGTTTTCGAAGTATTTGCCTTCGACCGGCTCGCGCCATTCGCCGCCGATATAGTTGCCGTATTTCAGCTTGAATGGCGACTCGACGATTTTCTGATGAAGCATGTCATCCTCCCTTGATGATCCAGGTTCCCAAACGAACCAGTGGGAGAAAAATGTGCATCTTTTGGCGCAGAGAATAAGGGTGGGTCTTCCATACCGCAGTGCACAGTGTCGCAGACCTGCGACAGCATTGCTTCACGATTGCGGGCGGCGAACCTTGATCAGTGGAGGTCGAGCTTTTTCATCTTCCTGTGCAGCGTGGCGCGGCTGATGCCGAGGGCGATCGCCGCCTGCGAGACATTGCCGCCTGCACGCGACAGCGCCCGAAGCAGGGCCGCCTTCTCCGCCTCGACCATCTCGTCCTGCTGGGAGACGCCGGCCTCGTGCAGGGCATCGGCAGCCGGAATGCCGGCGGCGATGCGCCTGTCGTCGAGCTGCAGCGCGATGCGGGCGGCGCGCGTCGCACCGAGCACCAGATCGTGCCTGTCGACGGCAAGCAGGGCGGCGGCGGAATTGGCGCCGGCCGGGACCATCAGGAAACGGGCGCCGGCAAAGGCCGAGCGGAAAAGATTGAGCTCGATGCGCATCGCCGCATCGCGCACGGTCTGCGTCAGGATTGCCAGCGTCATTTCGTTGACGTCTTCGCGGCATGTGGAGATGTCGAGGGCTGCGGTCAGCCGGCCGCGATGATCGCGGATCGGCGCCGTCGTGCAGCTGAGGCTGGTATTCGAGCAGAAGAAATGCTGATCGCGGAAGATGGCGACGGCACGCTCGTCGGCAAGTGCAGTGCCGATGCCGTTGGTGCCGATGCTGGCCTCTGTCCAGACCGAGCCGGTCCACAGGCCGAGTTCGCGAAATTCCTTGTCGTCGCCGGCAGCGCCCCGGCGCTCCAGCGCGATGCCGTTCTTGTCGGTCAAAAGCAGGCAGCAGCCCGCCCTGCCAACGGTGGTAAAGAGACGATCGAGCTCATCCGTCGCGCTGGCAATCAGCTGTTCGGACTGCTCGCGCGCACGGCGGAATTCCTGGTCGGTGAGCCGCAATGGCGTCCGTTTGTCCTCGGGTGCGAGTTGGTGCATGGTCATGCACCGCCGCCATGAGGCGACGACAGGAGAACTGGCCGCCGCAGAATCGCGCTGGGCAGACGTGTAGACGTGCTCGGCATGCGCTGAGTGTTCGTGCATCGGCTCCTCCCACCGAAGTTCAGCATAGTCTGATGGAAAAGCGGCCGGTTTGCAAATGGCCGGCGCTGGCGGCCGTCAGCGTGCGGCACTTCCTGACGAAAGTGGCGTAAATCACATTTCGGTGTTTGGGCGGCCATGGCGTAACAAAAGACCCTCTCTTTCGTAGTTCTTTGCAGAAGCAAGGTTTGCCAGACGAGGAGATCCGGCGATGCTGAACAGACGATTGTTGCTGATGGGCGCCGCTTTTGGAGCGCTTGCGGTTGACTTGGGCCTAGCCGGCAAGACGATTGCCGGCGAGACGTTTGCGGTGACCCATACTGAGGAGGAATGGCGCAAGCTGCTGACGCCGGATCAATATATCGCCCTGCGCCAGGCGGGGACGGAACATCCCTTCACCAGTGCCCTGCTGCATGAGCAGCGAAAGGGCAATTTCGCCTGCGCCGGCTGCGACCAGGACCTCTTTTCCTCGACCACCAAATTCGACAGCGGCACCGGCTGGCCGAGCTTCTGGGCGCCGCTTGAAAATGCCGTCCGCACCACGAGCGACACGACTTTCGGTATGGTGCGTACCGCCGTGCACTGCAGCCGCTGCGGCGGTCACCTCGGCCATGTCTTCGATGACGGCCCGAAGCCAACCGGGCTTCGCTACTGCATGAATGGTCTCGCCATGAGATTCCGTCCGGTCTCGGCCTGACCGAGAGATGGCCTTACTCGGTGCTGATGACTGCTTGCGCCTAGCGCTGCAGCCAGGCTTCGATACCACGCGCTGCCGCCCGGCCGGTCGCCAGGCACGCAGTGAGGAGATAACCGCCGGTCGGCGCTTCCCAGTCGAGCATCTCACCGGCGACGAAGGTGCCCGGCAGTGCCTTCAACATGTAGCTGTCGTCGATGCTGCTCCAGCGGATGCCACCGGCAGAGGAGATCGCCTCGCCGATCGGCCGGGTTTCGATCGCCGGCACCGGCAGCGCCTTGATCATGCCGGCGAGACGCTCCGGATCGGTTCGGTCGCGCTCGGGAGCGAGTTCGCGCAGCAGCGCGGCCTTGACGCCGTCGAGGCCGGCGCCCTTGCGCAGGCGGTTTGAAAAGCTCGATTTGGCGTCCTGCCGCGCAAGGTCGCGGCTCAGCCTGTCGATGGTGCGGCCGGGTGCGAGGTCGAGCGTCAGGACGGCGCTGCCATGGTTCAGCAGCCGGTCGCGCAACGCCGCCGTATGGGTATAGACGAGGCTGCCTTCGATGCCGCTCTCGGTGATGACGAATTCGCCGGAAAACGTGCCGGCCTTGGATGTTGCAGTGACCGACTTTACCGGCACTCCGGCGAAACGCTCGCGGAAGCTTCCGCTCCAGCCGACGACGAAACCGCAATTGGCGGGTTTAAAGGCATCGATCTCGACACCCCTCTCCGATAGCCGGCTCAGCCAGCTTGCATCGGAGCCGAGGCGCGGCCAGCTTGCGCCGCCGAGCGCCAGCAGGGCTGCGTCGCAATGGACGATACGGCGTCCTTCAGGCGTTTCGAAAACATGGCCGTCTTCTGCAAAACCGGTCCAGCGGTGGCGGGTGCGCAGCGTGGCACCCTGTGCCTCGAGCCGCCTGAGCCAGGCGCGCAGCAAAGGCGAGGCCTTCATCACCTTCGGAAAAACCCGGCCGGACGAGCCGACGAAGGTTTCGGTGCCGAGCCCTGCTGCCCAATCCCTGATATTATCAGGGGTAAAGGCATCAAGAGCGGGGCGCAGACGGGCGGAGGCCGCGCCGAAGCGTGTGGTGAACCGGGCATAATCCTCGGAGTGGGTGATGTTGAGACCCGACTTGCCGGCAAGCAAGAACTTGCGGGCGAAGGTCGGCATGGCGTCGTAGACCGTCACCGCATGTCCGGAACGGGACAGCAGTTCGGCAGCCGCGAGACCCGCCGGGCCGCCGCCGATGATTGCAATCCGCTTCTGCTTCATGGATGTCTTCGCCCGATTCTGTCTGCATCAGTTTTGGCGCGGGCGCGGACCGCCTGCAAGGGCAGAGATCAGTGGTGCGGATGCGTGCACTGGCCGTGGTCGGCGAGCACCTCGATGACGCGGCATTGGTCGACGCGGCCGTGGCCGCACCCTTCCACCATGATTTCCAGCTCGGCCTTCAGCGCCATCAGGCTGCGGATGCGCTGCTCGACCTCGATGAGGCGGGCCTTGGCGATGGCGTCGGCCGAGGCGCAGGACTGGTGCGGATCGTCCTGCAGAGTGAGCAGCGTGCGGATCGCGTCGATCTCGAAGCCGAGTTCACGGGCATGGCGGATGAAGGCGAGACGGCTGATATCGGCAGGCTCGAAGGAGCGCTGGTTGCCCTCGCTGCGGCTCGGGGCCGCGAGCAGGCCGATGCTTTCATAATAACGCACCGTCGGCACCTTGACGCCGCTCTGGCGGGCAGCTTCACCAATGGTGATCTTTTTCATGATTTTCCTCTTGCACCTCTAGTCGCTAGAGGATGTAGGAGGGATGCTTCTATTTGACAAGGAAGCGGATCATGGCTGAGAGCGAGACACGATACCGGGTTGGCGGCATGGATTGCGCCTCCTGCGCAACCAAGATCGATACGGCGGTCAGACGCTTGACGGGTGTCGCCGATGTTTCCGTTTCGGTGATGGCGGGCACGATGACCGTCCGCCACGATGGCAGCAGTGATCTCAAGGCGATCGAGAAGAAGGTGACCGGGCTCGGCTATTCCGTCGCGCCGCTTGCCGGAAACGCTGCGCCTGCGCATACCCAGGGCTCGCAGCATCGTCACGACCATGGACATGATCACCGCGATCACGCGGGCCATGATCACGACCATCCTCACGATCATGGCGAGGAAATCGAAGGGCTGCACGGGCACGACCATGCGGCGATGGCCGGTCCCTGGTGGAAGAGCAGGAAGGGCCGGCTGACTATCCTTTCGGGTGCGGCACTCGTTGCCGCCTATATCGTCGGCCATCTGGTGCCGGCGATCGCATCCTATGCCTTCATCGTCGCCATGCTGATCGGGCTGGTGCCGATCGCTCGGCGCGCCGTCATGGCTGCCTTCTCTGGAACACCGTTTTCGATCGAGATGCTGATGACGATCGCCGCCGTCGGCGCCGTCATCATCAATGCCGGCGAGGAGGCGGCGACCGTCGTGTTCCTGTTCCTCGTCGGCGAGCTGCTGGAAGGGGTGGCGGCGGGCAAGGCGCGCGAAAGCATCCAGTCGCTGACGGGTCTGGTGCCGAAGAATGCGCTGCTCGAAGACAATGGGCAAACGCGGGAAGTGCCGGCAGAAAGCCTCGCCGTCGGGGCGATCATCATGGTTCGTTCCGGCGACCGCATCTCGGCGGACGGCATCATCATCTCAGGCGAGAGCGCCATCGACGAGGCGCCGGTGACGGGCGAAAGCACGCCGGTGCGAAAGGGCGTCGATGCCATCGTCTTTGCCGGCACGGTGAACGGCGATGCGATGCTCAGGGTTCGCGTCACCGCGGCTGCGGCCGACAATACCATCGCCCGTGTCGTCAAGCTGGTGGAGGAGGCGCAGGAATCCAAAGCGCCGACAGAACGCTTCATCGATCGGTTTTCGCGCTATTACACGCCCGGCGTGGTCGTGGTCGCAGCACTCGTCGCGGTCGTTCCGCCGCTGCTGTTCGCTGGGCTATGGGGCGAATGGGTCTATAAGGGCCTTGCCATTCTTTTGATCGGCTGCCCCTGCGCACTTGTCATTTCGACGCCGGCGGCAATCGCCGCTTCGCTTTCATCGGGTGCGCGGCGCGGGCTGTTGATGAAGGGCGGCGCTGTGCTGGAAACGCTCGGCAAGGTGACGATGGTCGCCTTCGACAAGACAGGCACGCTGACGGAAGGCAAGCCTCAGGTAACTGACATCATTTCTTTTGGCCTGAGCGAGTCGCAGGTGCTGTCGCGTGCGGCGGTGCTGGAGCAGGGCTCCAGCCACCCGCTGGCGCTGGCGATCCTCAACCGCGCCAAGGCGGACGGCGTTCCCGTGCCGCCGGCCTTCGAGCTGGAAGCGCTGCCGGGCAAGGGCGTCACCGGCAAAGTCGGCGGTGAGACGCTGGACCTGCTGTCGCCGCCCGCCGCCCGAGAGCGCGGGGCGCTCAGTGCGGAACAGGACGCCCGCGTCGCGGCGCTGAACGACGAGGGCAAGAGCGTGTCGGTGCTGCTCGTCAACGGTGTTGCGGCCGGCCTTATCGCCATGCGCGACGAGCCGCGCGAGGATGCCGAGGCCGGGCTCGCTGCCCTCAAATCAGCCGGCATCAAGGCGATGATGCTGACCGGCGACAACAAGCGGACGGCAGCAGCCGTTGCCGGCATGCTCGGCATCGACTGGCGCGGCGAGATGATGCCTGAGGACAAGCAGCGGGTCGTCGGCGAATTGAAGCGCCAGGGCTTCGTCGTCGCCAAGGTCGGCGACGGCATCAACGACGCTCCGGCGCTGGCAGCGGCCGATACCGGTATCGCCATGGGCGGCGGCACCGACGTGGCGCTGGAGACGGCGGATGCCGCCGTGCTGCACGGACGCGTCGGCGACGTGGCGCGGATGATCGAACTTTCCAAACGCACGATGCGCAACATCCTGCAGAATATCACCATCGCACTCGGGCTGAAGGCGGTGTTTCTGGTGACGACAATCGCCGGCATCACCGGTCTCTGGCCGGCGATCCTCGCCGATACCGGCGCCACCGTGCTGGTGACGATCAATGCGCTCAGGCTGCTCCGAATAAAAATATGAATATCGTTTGGGGAGCCGGCTTCTGCCGGCTCTTTTATGATGGGTTCTCCACAGCGCTTTCCCGTTAACGCTTCATTATCCACATCATACACAGGCGCGGCGATTCGTTGCCGCCATTGCTGCGACGCCATAACAACTTGTTGACGTCATCAGCGATTCGAGTACCATATCTAGTGTTCGAGGTTCCGTCGATTCGTGAGGATCGGCGGCTAAGACGGGAATTCGGTGCGTTTCGCCATCATGGTGCGGCAATGCCGGAGCTGCCCCCGCAACTGTAAGCGGCGAGCAACTGTCCGATTTCAGGTCACTGGAGCATGATGCTCCGGGAAGGCTGGGCAGGCGCTTTGACCCGTGAGCCAGGAGACCTGCCTCGAACGAAACGTCCACGGGCGGGGTGTCCGGACGGTCGCGTTGCATGGCTGCGGGGAATCTCCGCATCGCGTTTCGCTGGCCCGAACCTCCGCCCCCGAAACCTTCGCATTGAGCCACTTCGGGGTGAAGTCATGTCAGTATCTCAGTTCAGGCCGCCACCCGCACCAAGGAGAGGGCGGATCACGCCCAGCGGCTGAACGAGCCGCATCGCTGCAAAATACAGAGTGGTTTCGACGGATATCGAGAGATTTCCGATCGATGTCCTGCGTCCCAATCGCGTCGTTACGAGGAATATCATGACCATCACCGTCTACAGCAAACCTGCCTGCGTCCAATGCACTGCCACCTACCGCGCCCTCGACCGCCTGGGCGTCGACTATGACATCGTCGATATCTCTGAGGATGCCGAAGCGCTCGATCGCGTCCGCAGCCTCGGCTACATGCAGGCGCCTGTCGTCATCGCCGGCGAGCAGCATTGGGCCGGTTTCCGCCCCGACATGATCAGCGCACTTTCCTGAGGAAAGGCGATGGGTCTGATCGTCTATTATTCCAGCCGATCCGAGAACACCCATCGGTTCGTCGCCAAGCTCGGACTGCGCGCGGCACGCATTCCGCCAAGTGGCGCAGACGCGTTCGATATCCGCGAACCCTTCGTGCTTGTTGTGCCGACCTATAGCGGCGACGGCGGCAAGGGTGCCGTTCCCAAGCAGGTGATCCGTTTCCTCAACGATACGGAAAATCGAGGACACATCCGCGGCGTGATTGCCGCGGGCAACAGCAATTTCGGCGAAACATACGGGCTCGCCGGCGACGTGATCTCAAGGAAGTGCCAGGTGCCTTACCTCTACAGGTTCGAACTGCTGGGCACAGAAGCGGATGTCGCCAACGTCAAACACGGAATGGAACGGTTTTGGACACGGGAATTCTTGAACGCCCTTTGAAAGCAGCGGAAACGCTCGACTACCACGCGCTGAACGCGATGCTGAACCTCTATGATGATCAGGGGCGGATTCAGCTCGAAAAGGATCGTTTGGCGGCTAAGCAGTATTTCCTGCAGCATGTGAACCAGAATACGGTGTTCTTTCACAATCTCCGGGAAAAGCTCGATTACCTCGTGACCGAGGGCTATTACGAGCAAGAGGTTCTCGACCAGTATTCCTTCAATTTTGTGCGCGACCTGTTCGACCAGGCCTATGCAAAGAAATTTCGTTTCCCTACCTTCCTCGGCGCCTTCAAATACTACACCAGCTATACGCTGAAGACCTTCGACGGAAAGCGCTATCTCGAGCGCTATGAGGATCGTATCTGCATGGTGGCGCTGGCCTTGGCGCGCGGCGACGAGGGCCTTGCCCGCGACATGGTCGACGAGATCATTTCCGGCCGCTTCCAGCCGGCAACGCCGACCTTCCTCAATGCCGGCAAGAAGCAGCGGGGCGAACTGGTTTCCTGCTTCCTGCTGCGTGTCGAGGACAATATGGAATCGATCGGCCGGTCGATCAATTCGGCATTGCAATTGTCAAAGCGGGGCGGCGGCGTGGCGCTGTCGCTGACGAATATCCGCGAGGCGGGCGCGCCGATCAAGCATATCGAGAACCAGTCTTCGGGCATCATCCCTGTCATGAAGCTGCTCGAAGACAGCTTCTCCTACGCCAACCAGCTCGGCGCGCGGCAGGGGGCGGGTGCGGTCTATCTCAATGCCCATCATCCCGATATCATGCGCTTCCTCGACACCAAGCGCGAAAATGCCGACGAGAAGATCCGCATCAAGACGCTGTCGCTCGGCGTCGTCGTACCCGATATCACCTTCGAGCTCGCGAGGAACAACGAGGACATGTACCTGTTCTCGCCCTATGATGTGGAGCGCGTCTATGGCGTGCCCTTCACCGAGATTTCGGTGACGGAAAAGTATCGCGAAATGGCTGATGACGCCCGCATCTCCAAGAGCAAGATCAAGGCGCGCGAATTCTTCCAGGTGCTTGCCGAAATCCAGTTCGAGAGCGGCTACCCCTACATCATGTTCGAGGACACGGTGAACCGCGCGAACCCGATCGCCGGGCGCATCTCGATGAGCAATCTCTGCTCGGAAATCCTTCAGGTGAGCGAGGCCAGCGAATATCATGACGACCTCTCCTACAAACATCTCGGCAAGGATATTTCCTGCAATCTCGGCTCGCTGAATATCGCCGCGGCAATGGATTCGGCCGATTTCGGCAAGACGATCGAGACCTCGATCCGGGCGTTGACGGCCGTTTCCGACATGAGCCACATTTCATCGGTTCCCTCGATCGAGAAGGGCAATGACGAGAGCCATGCGATCGGCCTCGGCCAGATGAACCTGCACGGTTATCTCGCCCGTGAACGCATCTTCTACGGCTCCGAGGAAGGCGTCGATTTCACCAATATCTATTTCTATACGGTGACCTACCACGCGATACGCGCCTCGAACCTGCTGGCGGTCGAGCGGGGCCAGAGCTTCAAGGGCTTCGAGAACTCGAAATATGCCTCCGGCGAATATTTCGAAAAATATACCGATCGGCTCTGGGAGCCGGCGACGGAAAAGGTGAAGACGCTGTTCGAGACGTCGGGCATTCACATTCCGAGGCAGGAAGACTGGGCCGCGTTGAAGAAGGCGGTGATGGCCTCCGGTCTCTATAACCAGAATCTGCAGGCGGTGCCGCCGACAGGCTCGATCTCCTATATCAACCACTCGACCTCCTCGATCCATCCGATCGTCTCGAAGATCGAGATCCGCAAGGAAGGCAAGATCGGTCGCGTCTACTATCCGGCGCCGTTCATGACCAACGACAATCTCGATTATTATCAGGATGCCTACGAAATCGGGCCGGGAAAGATCATCGACACCTATGCGGCGGCGACCCAACATGTCGACCAGGGCCTGTCGCTGACCTTGTTCTTCCGCGACACGGCAACGACGCGCGACATCAACAAGGCGCAGATCCATGCCTGGAAGAAGGGCATCAAGACGATCTACTACATCCGCCTTCGCCAGATGGCGCTGTCCGGCACCGAGGTGCAGGGCTGCGTGTCTTGTACGCTGTGAGTTGCTGTTTCGCTCCGGAGCATTTGCCCCTCACCCTAACCCTCTCCCCGTTCTGACGGGGAGAGGGGACTTGCCACACGAACCGGCAATAAAAGACGGAAAAGGGTGCGGCATATCCCCTTCGCCCCGCTGGCGGGGAGAAGGTGCCGGCAGGCGGATGAGGGGCAAATCCGGACACATTTCTCAAGAGGGAACACAATGAACATGCAATTGAAGCCGGTCAGCCGCGTGCGCGCCGTCAACTGGAACCGCATCGAGGACGAGAAGGATCTTGAAGTCTGGAATCGGCTCACCGGCAATTTCTGGCTGCCGGAAAAGGTGCCGCTTTCGAACGACATTCCCTCCTGGGCGACGCTGACGCCAACCGAGCAGCAACTGACCATCCGTGTATTCACCGGATTGACGCTGCTCGACACGATCCAGAACGGCGTCGGTTCCGTCAAGCTGATGGAGGATGCGGTAACGCCGCATGAGGAGGCGGTGCTTTCCAACATCTCCTTCATGGAGGCGGTGCATGCACGCTCCTATTCCTCGATCTTCTCGACGCTGTGCTCGACGCCCCATGTCGACGATGCCTATCGCTGGTCGGAGGAGAACGAATTCCTGCAGCGGAAATCGGCGCTGATCATGGAGCAGTATCGCTCCGGCGATCCGTTGAAGAAGAAGGTTGCGAGCGTCTTCCTCGAAAGCTTCCTGTTCTATTCCGGCTTCTACCTGCCGATGTACTGGTCGAGCCGCGCCAAACTCACCAATACGGCCGACATGATCCGGCTGATCATCCGCGACGAGGCGGTGCACGGCTATTATATCGGCTACAAGTTCCAGCGCGGGCTGGAACGTCTCGGCGACGAGCGGAAGCAGGAGATCAAGGATTTCGCCTTCGAGCTGCTGCTCGAACTCTATGACAACGAGGCGAAATATACCGAAGCGCTCTATGACGGTGTCGGGTTGACCGAGGACGTCAAGAAATTCCTGCACTACAATGCCAATAAGGCGCTGATGAACCTTGGCTACGAGGCGCTGTTCCCGGCCGAGGCCTGCAAGGTCAATCCGGCGATCCTGTCGGCGCTTTCGCCGAATGCCGACGAGAACCACGACTTTTTCTCCGGCTCCGGGTCCTCCTATGTCATCGGCAAGGCTGTCGCGACCGAGGATGAGGATTGGGATTTCTGAGGTTTTATCGCAGTCTGCCCTTATCATTTGCTCTCTCATCGCCCACATTCAGCGGAAACTAAATTTGGTCCTCGCCGATGATGTGGCGTAGCGGGAGTTTTTGATGTCGTCTTTTCCAAACAAGGCCGGGCCTGCCGTCGAAGCGGATGACGGCGTCTGGCCGACCCGCAGGAGGCGGATTCTCGACTGGCTGGTGAACGAGACGCGTGGCGAGCGCTTCATCGACAACATCCTAGTGGAAATGTGTGAGAAGCTGCTTTCGGCTGGCGTGCCGGTGGCGCGGGCGACATTGCATTTCAGGACGAACCATCCGCAATGGATCGGTGCCCGCATCCTCTGGAAGGAAGGTCTGGCGGAGGCGAAGATCAACACTTTCGCCTATGGTGTCGAAAACACGCCGGAGTTCCTGAAGAGTCCCGTCAATGCGATCCATCAGGGTTCGGAGGAGGTGCGTAGACAGCTGGAAGGCACAGCCGACGGCGACGAGGATTCATTCTATCAGGAACTGCGGGACGACGGGCTGACGGAGTACATCGCCTGGCCGCTTGAACATACTTTCGGCAAACGTCACGTCGCGACATTTTCCACCAGCCGGCCGGGCGGTTTTGCGAGAGAGCATGTCGATTTTCTGCGCGATCTGCTGCCGGCCCTGACGCTCGTCAGCGAAATCCGGCTGAAGAACATCATGGCGCGCACGTTGCTGCAGACCTATGTGGGACCGCATGCGAGCGAGCAGATCCTGTCGGGTGTTACGACGCGCGGCAGCGGCGCCACCGTCGGTGCGGCGATCATGATCTGTGACCTGCGCGACTTTACGGCGATCTCCGATCTCTGGCCGCGCGACGATGTCATCCATCTGCTCAACGACTATTTCGACGCCATGTCCGACCCGATCGAACGCTATGGCGGCGAGATCCTGAAATTCATGGGCGACGGGTTGCTGGCGATCTTCCCGCTGAGCAAGGAAACGGCCTGTCATGATCTGCTGCAGGCGATCCGCGAGGGGCAGGCGTTGATGGCGCAACTGAACCAGCAATATGCGGGCAACGGACGTGAACCGCTGCGCTACGGCGTCGGCGTGCATGTCGGCGACGTCATGTACGGTAATATCGGCTCGCGTCGTCGGCTGGATTTCACCGTCATCGGCCCGGCGGTCAATGTCGCCTCGCGGCTGGAAAGCCTGACTAAGGAGGTCAAGCGTCCGGTGCTCCTGTCACGAGCCTTCGTCGAAATGGCGGGCTGCGCGCAAGACATGGACAGCCTCGGCACCTTCCCGCTGCGCGGGCTTGGAGAGCCCGTCGATGTTTTCGCCTTCCCGGAGGAGCGGGTCACTGCATAATTTTCAGCGCAGGCGGGCTCATACGCCCCGCTTGTTGCCCCAGAGCAGCACGTGCAATTGCGGCAGTACGCGGACTTCAAACCATTGGTCGGCCGTCACACTTTCGACAAGCCAGTGCATCCGATCCATCACGCCGTCGATATCAATGCGCGAATCGTCGTCATCATCATCGGAGTCATCGGGGGGCGGCGGCGTAGGATTGCCCGGCTGAAGGAACAAGGGAATTTGCGGATAGCGCTGACCCGCCTGCTTGGCGAATGCGTAGTCTGCATCGTCGAAGACGACGATCTTCAATGCGATCTCCGGCCCGCCAGCCGCCAGGCGAAGGCAGTTATCCACCTGATCCCAATCCGTCAGCATTCCACTTGATGGCGGCTTGGGGCTGATCACCAGCATGTCGAGGTCGCGAAACCAGCCCTGGGCGACGCTTCCCTGTGTTTCCAGGGCAAAGCGATATCCTTGCGAATGCCCAAGCTCGATCAGCGGCCCCAAGGGCTGGATCGCCGGATTGCCGCCGGAAAGGGAAACCGTCAGTGGCTTTCCCCCGGAGAGTTTCATGACCTCCTGCCAAATGGCCTCGACGGACATCGAAATCCACTGTTCCCGGAACGCGCTGTCGACCGCGTGAAGGCTGTCGCACCAGGAACACCTGTAGTCGCAGCCGCCTGTCCTCACGAACACCGTCGGCAGCCCGATCAAGACGCCTTCACCCTGTATGGTCGGGCCAAAGATCTCGCTGACGCGAATGGTCCCGGCGCTCACGGCCTGTACTCCGCCCATGTTTTCGGGGTCTCGCTGACGCGAACGGACGAGGTCTCCGGAAAGCGCTGCTTGCACCAGTCGTAGAAATGCCTTGCCAGGAACTCAGAGGTGACTTTCGAATGACCGAAGACGTCGTTCAGGTGGCGATGATCGAGAGTGTCGTCGATATAGCGCTTGAGCGGCGAGAGGTCGTGATAGTCACGGACGAAGCCATCATCATTGAGGCTTTCCGCAGCCAGCTCGACGACGACGATGTAGTTGTGACCGTGGAGCCGAGCACATTGATGGTCGGCAGGCAGGTGATCCAATTGATGGGAGGCGGAGAGATGAAACTCCTTGGTGATGCGGTACATCAACGCACCTCCGTGGCTGAGTATCGCGACACGGCCGCTCTCCAGAAATCCCGGTCTTCGTACTCCGTAGGATCGGGGACGCCGGCAAGATCGAAGGCTTCGCGACGTTCCACGCAGGTTCCGCAGCGCCCACAGTGGAGCTCGCCGCCTTTGTAGCAGGACCAGGTTTCCGAAAACGGCGTGCCGTGTTTTTCGCCGTCAACCACGATCGCCGCTTTGGAAACATCGACATAGGGTGCAAGCAGCTTCACGCTGGCATAACCGTCCAGCGCTTCGTTCTGCATGCGCTGGAAGGCATCGATGAAGCCCGGCCGGCAGTCCGGGTAGATGAAGTGGTCGCCGCCATGCACGGCGACGGCAACGGCATCTGCTTTTTGCGTGGCCGCCAAACCGAACGCGATTGCCAGCATGATGGCGTTGCGGTTGGGCACGACGGTGGCTTTCATGGTCTCCTCGGCGTAGTGGCCATCCGGAACCTCGACATTGTCGGTCAGGGCCGATCCGCTGAGATGACCGCCGATACTGGAGATGTCGATGACATGATGGGGAACGGAAAGCCGTGCGGCACAGCGGGCGGCGAATTCCAGTTCCTTGCGATGCCGTTGGCCGTAGTCGAAGGAGACGAGACCGATAAGCTGTTTTTCCGCTGCTACTTTGTGGGCAAGCGAAATGGAGTCCAGTCCGCCGGAGCAGACGACGATGGTTTTCATATTTTGGATCCCTTGTTTTGACCGGGTGGGCTGCGACCGGATTACGCGGTGCTTCTAAAACAAATCATGCGCCATGGAAACAGTTTTAAAATCTCGGCCATCACAGCCGGGCGGCTACCCGACCGGAAAGTTGATCTGCGGTGACAGCAGGAGCTGCAGATCCTCGACCTCCGGATTGTTGCCGTCGTTCCGTTAGCAATCCAAAAATTCGTATAAAATTCAATCGGATGTCCTAGTAGTCATATTTTTCTCGGGAGTCGAGAAAGGACTTGACGACAGAAGGCTTATAACGCTTTAAATTGTTAACCGCGCGGAGGAGCGCGGCCGCGTGTTGCCCACTGCAAGGCGGGTAAACATCGGGCGGCGGGGAGGTCCTGCCGCCGATTTTCAATGGGAGGAAATTCATGCGCAAGTTTTTGAGCTCGGCAGCTGTTGCTGTCGTGATGATGGCTGGCCTCAGTGCTGCCCACGCCGCTGACGTTAAGGAAGTGCAGATGCTGCACTGGTGGACGTCAGGCGGGGAGGCTGCGGCGCTGAACGTCTTGAAGCAGGATCTGTCGAAGGAAGGTTTTGCCTGGAAGGACGTTCCGGTTGCCGGCGGTGGCGGCGATGCGGCGATGACGGCACTGAAGGCGATGGTGGCTGCCGGCACCTATCCGACGGCCTCGCAGATGCTGGGCTATACCGTGCTCGATTATGCTCAGGCCGGCGTCATGGGCGATCTGACCGAGACGGCCAAGAAGGAAGGCTGGGACAAGTCGGTTCCGGCGGCACTCCAGAAGTTCTCGGTCTATGACGGCAAGTGGGTTGCCGCCCCCGTCAACGTCCACTCGGTCAACTGGCTGTGGATCAACAAGGCCGTCATGGACAAGATCGGCGGCACCCAGCCGAAGACCTTCGAGGATCTGATCGCGCTGCTCGACAAGGCCAAGGCCGCAGGCGTCATCCCGCTGGCGCTCGGCGGTCAGAACTGGCAGGAAGCGACGATGTTCGATTCCATCGTGCTGTCGACCGGCGGGCCTGAGTTCTACAAGAAGGCTTTCAACGATCTCGACGAGGAATCGCTGAAGTCCGACACGATGAAGAAGTCCTTCGATAATCTGGCGACGATCATCAAATATGTCGATCCGAACTTCTCGGGCCGTGACTGGAACCTGGCAACCGCCATGGTCATCAAGGGTGACGCTCTGGTGCAGGTGATGGGCGACTGGGCCAAGGGCGAATTCGTCGCGGCCAAGAAGACGCCGGACACCGACTTCCTGTGCTACCGCTTCCCCGGCACCGACGGCAGCGTGGTCTACAACTCCGACATGTTCGGCATGTTCAACGTTCCCGACGACCGCAAGGCGGCCCAGGCAGCGCTGGCGACGGCAACGCTGTCGAAGAGCTTCCAGTCGGCCTTCAACGTCGTCAAGGGTTCGGTGCCGGCCCGCACCGACGTTCCCGATACCGACTTCGACGCCTGCGGCAAGAAGGGCATCGCCGACCTGAAGGCTGCCAACGAAGGCGGCACGCTGTTCGGATCGCTGGCGCAG
>NZ_JBAMYD010000036.1:0-21984 GCF_037002925.1 Rhizobium aouanii | reverse complement strand
AGGGCGGACCACGGTTTCTCGACCTGACGCTGCCAATCGGACGATCAAAGCTGCTTTTTCCCAACCACAGGCGCAATTTTAGCGACGTGTTTTTGGAGGAGAGATGTCGGGCCCATTTCCTTAAGGCGCGCTGATGCAGAGGTATTTCATTTCGAGTTAGCACTCGAGGCCATATCTTGATCCCCGCGCCGATACCCGATTGCTTGATGCCGCCAAAGGGTGCCGCCTCCGACGGGATGCGATCGGTGTTAATCCCGACCATTGCCGTATTCGAGCGCTTCGGCCACCTTCCAGACGCGCTTGAGGTTGGAGGCATAGAAATAGGCGGCAAGGCCATAGATTGTATCGGTTGCTTCGCGGACCACCTGATCGGGATCGTCGAAAAGAGTAATCGCGCCAACTGCCCGAAGGTTTCTTCCTGGCAAGCCGTATGATTGCTGACGACATTCGTGATCACGGTCGGCTCGAAGAAGATTCTGGAATTGCCGGCGCGGTCTGCCGCCGCAACGGGTGGCCGCTCCCTTGCCGACGGCATCGTCGACATGCGCGTCGATCTTGGCCACCGCCTATGCGTCGATCAGCGGTCCGATGGCGACCTCCGAGTCGAAGCCGTCACCGACGCTTAAGTGCCGGACGCGATCGGTGAACTTTTCCGCGAAATCGTCATGAATGGCGGATTGGACATAGATGCGGTTGGCCGAAACGCAGGTCTGGGCGCCATTGCGTCGCCTGGATTGCGCCATCAACGGCCGCATCGATATCGGCGTCGTCGAAAACAATGAAGGGCGCGGTGCCGCCGAGTTCGAAGCTGATCTTCTTGATCTGGTCCGAGCATTGTAGCATCAGCAGTCGCCCGCCGTCGGTCGATCCGGTGAAGCTGATCCTTCGAACCTTCGGATTGGTGCAGAGCTCGTGGCCGACGGCATCGCCCTCGGATGAAAAGATCAGGTTCAGAACGCCGTCCGGAAGCCCCGCCTTTTGCGCGACCACAATCATTGCGCCCGCAACAAGCGGCGGTTTCGTCATCAGCGCGTGGAGGCCACATCGAGCAGACTGAGGTCAAGGCCCCTGAAACGGATTGGCGTAGCCCATCCACCACGCAGATGGATTTTATCCAAAGAATCGATTTTGCCAGTGTTGTGCGAGCCATTAGACGACAGCAGGTGATCTGCCGCGAAGAAGCGATCGCTGTGTGAGGCGACCGTGAGCAGTTGCTGTAGCGTCACTCAGTGAGGGTATTCGAGTACGCCGCGACCGGCGTGGAAGGAACGCTAAGAGGGAATATGTGCGGGATTGTAGGTATCGTGGGAAACCAGCCGGTTTCGGAGCGACTCGTCGACGCGTTGAAGCGCCTGGAATATCGGGGCTATGATTCGGCGGGCGTGGCGACGATCAACGGCGGTGAGCTGCATCGCCGGCGCGCCGAGGGCAAGCTCGTCAATCTCGAGGCAAGGCTGAAAGAGGAGCCGCTGGCCGGCGCGGTCGGCATCGCCCACACGCGCTGGGCGACCCATGGTGCGCCGACCGAACGCAACGCCCACCCGCATTTTACCGCCGGCGTCGCCGTGGTTCACAACGGCATCATCGAGAACTTCGCAGAGCTGAAGAGCGAGCTTACTGCCGCAGGCGCCGAGTTCCAGACCGACACGGACACCGAGGTCGTCGTCCAACTTCTCGCAAGTCTGCGCCGAGAGGGCATGGGGCGGCGCGAGGCAATGCACGCGATGCTGAAGCGCGTCAGCGGCGCCTACGCGCTAGCCGTCCTGTTCGAAGACGATCCCTCGACCATCATGGCGGCCCGCAACGGACCGCCGCTGGCGATCGGCCATGGCGAGGGCGAGATGTTCCTTGGCTCGGATGCCATCGCGATGGCACCTTTCACCGATAAGATCACCTATCTGATCGATGGCGATTGGGCCGTCATCGGGAGGACCGGCGTGCATATATTCGATATCGACGGTAACCCCGTCACTCGGCCGCGCCAGATCTCCACGGCCGCCACCTATATGATCGACAAGGGCAATCACCGCCATTTCATGGAGAAAGAAATCTACGAGCAGCCGGAGGTGATCTCCTATGCGCTCGGCCACTACGTCGATTTCGTCGAGAACCGTGTGTTCCCGGCTTCCGACGTGATCGACTTCGCCAAGTTGGCGAGCCTTGCGATCTCCGCCTGCGGGACGGCCTATCTGGCCGGGCTGGTCGGCAAATACTGGTTCGAGCGCTATGCGCGCCTGCCGGTCGAAATCGACGTCGCTTCCGAGTTCCGCTACCGCGAGATCCCGCTTACACCGCAATCGGCGGCGCTCTTCATCTCGCAGTCGGGCGAAACCGCGGATACGCTCGCGTCGCTGCGCTACTGCAAGGCGAACGGCCTGAAGATCGGCGCCGTCGTCAACACCCGCGAGTCGACGATCGCGCGGGAGTCTGACGCCGTCTTCCCGATCCTTGCTGGACCCGAGATCGGCGTCGCCTCGACCAAGGCCTTCACCTGCCAGCTCGCCGTTCTTGCCGCCCTTGCCATTGCCGCCGGCAAGGCGCGCGGCACGATCAGCGATGCGGAAGAGCAGACGATGGTCAGGAGTCTCGCCGAAATGCCGGGCCTCATGGATCGGGTGCTGAACAGCGTTCAGCCGAAGATCGAGTCCCTGTCGCGGGAACTCTCCAAGTGCCGCGATGTGCTCTATCTCGGCCGCGGCACGAGCTTCCCGCTCGCCATGGAAGGCGCATTGAAGCTCAAGGAGATTTCCTACATCCATGCCGAAGGCTATGCCGCCGGCGAGCTGAAACACGGACCGATCGCCCTCATCGACGAGAACATGCCGGTGATCGTCATCGCCCCGCATGACCGCTTCTTCGACAAGACGGTCTCCAACATGCAGGAGGTGGCCGCTCGCGGCGGAAGGATCATCCTGATTACCGACGAGACGGGCGCTGCCGCGTCAACGCTCGACACGATGCACACGCTCGTCCTGCCTAATGTCGAAGAGATCGTCGCGCCGATGATCTTCTCCTTGCCGCTCCAGCTTCTCGCCTACCATACGGCGGTCATCACGGGTGCGCATGTGGACCAGCCGCGAAACCTGGCAAAATCGGTGACTGTCGAATGATCTTCAAGCCGAAGGCGGACGAGGTTGGGAAACGAATCTGAAATGAAGACAAAGGAAACATAGCGCGCTTCTATGCGATGTCGACGGAATCGAATCTCTTGGGCGGTTCCGCGCTCGTCCGCCGCCAAATCCGACAATTCCTACAAGGTGGCCTTACTCGGATGCATACACTAGACTTAGACAAAGTCAGACGTGAAGCACTGGCAATCAGGCGACCCCCATCGATTTTGATTGGCTCTCCTGGGTCGGCACGACACTTGCTTCGCCCAGCTCAACTCGGCGCGGCATTGACTGAGCGTCCATGAACAACCCACGAAACATGCAGACGTCACCGTTTGCTAGATTTCTGCGCGACTTTTGCAAGCGCAGCCGCGCTCCGGTCGCAAACTGCTAGCGACAAGATAACGAGGCCTCTTAATGAACATGCGTGCTGGAGCTATATTTGTATCATTTGACGCTGTCGCTGTTTCAGGAATTACTGTCGAAGCATTGAAGATCGCAAAAAAACTTGCGCGCAAAGGGGTTAAATCCTATCTCGACCTGGGTTATGATATAAAAATAGATAAGGGGAAATTTAACAAACCTTACAAAAACGAGCACGAAATTTATAGCGATTTATTTACCCTGGTTCGCGTTGATGAAATTGACTGCATTCCCCACTATAATCTAGACTTTATAGAACGCTCGCACAACGTTCTTATAGGTCGCAATACGATTGTTTCTTTGGAAGAGCAGGAAGAAATCGTCCTTGCAATCAACGAATCGTCTCGACAACTGGCCCGTCGAATTGTTCAGTTATGGGAGAGGCTGAATATCATTCATGTGATCGTTGAGAACGGTACACTTCCAGAGAACATAATTTACACCAAAGCCCTTTATCTGGCGATTGACGTCTACGGGAAACGTCATGGGCTGGGCAATTTCGCTATCTGGCGCGATCATGATTTAATGTGGAATAGTGAAATGGCGGCGATGAAATACGGCCCAGCGCCGTATCCTCACGCCGTTAAGCCCGTCGCGTCCAGCCATATAACATACGTCACACTCAATAATCACTTAAAAAACAAGCTTGAGGAGTGGTGCCATCATGGGGTGGAAATCAAGGTTCAGAAGAACGCCTATGATTTCACCAAGCTGGGCAATTATACGAACATCAGGGAAAAACTGTCCATTCGTGACAATGATATTCTGATAGCCCGCACCACACGCATTATTCCTCAAAAGCGACTTGACAGAGACATTTATTTAGTCAGCCGGCTCAACCGCCTTTTCCGTCAGAATGGTATCGATCGTAAGGTTTTTCTGGTTGTGGCAGGCGATCCTCATGAAGACCATGCTTCCTACCAGGAACTGAGAGCCTTAGCAACAACGTTAGGCGTGGAGCCGTTTATCAACTTTATTGGCCTTCTTCAGCATGAGCGTTCACAGACCCGTCCATACACTATTGAGGATTTGTATTTTTCTTGTGATCTGGTCTCGTTTCTGACGTCTTGGGGTTACGACAGCTACGGGAATCCCATTGGCGAAGCGATTAGCTTCCAGCGCTGTTACATCACTACCAATTACGAATATTACTGGGAGGTCTATGGTCAACATGGATTTGAAGGGCCCGTTATGGCGATATCAGACAAGGAAGATGGCTTGCCTGATGAAGCGTTTATTGATGGTCTGTTCCGATTTGTCAATAACAAGCAACTAATGAACGACGTTGCCCAGAGCAACTTTGAAATTGGCAAAAAGGTACTTTCAGATGACGTAGTCAACATTATGGACTTTGATTCCAGAGACAAAATGGGAGTCAATGTTTTTGTGTCGGTTGTGCTACCAGTTTATAACGAAAGCGACTGTCTCGATGACGTATTGCTCTCACTTGTTGATCAGAAAACACATGGCCGGATGATTGAATATGAGCTTATTATTGTTGATAATAATTCGACGGACGACTCCATTGAGAAAATCAATGCCTTCAAGGCCAAAAATCCAAATGTGGATATTCATATTATCAAGGAGACCGTTCAGGGTGTCTCGTCCGCCAGAAAACGCGGGATGGATTACGCCTCTTCCCGCTCAAAAGTCCGTGACAGCCGCCTGGGCGTTCAAAAAAGGCACTACATTGTTTCCGTCGATGCGGACTGCAGGGTAGAGCCCTACTGGCTGCATGCGTTGATTGGAAAAATGGTGGAGGAAAATGCGGATCTGGGCACGTGCAATTATTATTACAACGAAGAATCCTTCCGTCACCGCCCCAACCTTTTCCAGGAGATCCAAAAAACCCTGCGCTGTCGTGACATGTCGTTCTCGTTGTTCGGCGGCTTTCCCGACGGCAAAGGTTTTGCCGTTGAGCGCACTCGCTACGACCAGGTGGGCGGCATCGAAATTTTCTATCAGTTAGACAATGGGCGCTTTGTAGAACACCTCTCCGACGACTGGGACTTTGGGATTCGGGTAATCGCCTGGGGAGGCAAGCCGGTTTACGCGCAGAATTCCCGAGTTGAAATTAACAGCCGGCGCGTGAATACCATCTTGGAGGAGGTGATCGCCGGTACCGCCTACGGACAGGATGGTATCATCATCATGAAAGACATGCGCCCGGCTGCGGATGAGCAAAAGGCAATGCTTTGCGACACCACTCCCGCGCAGTCGCAGCAGGCCTGGTGCTACTCGATCAAGGACTACGTTCCCAAGAACATCGTTTTGCCTTCGTTACTCAACCCGCAGATCTTGCTGGAAAACCCCGCGGTGCGTGAATTCTTTACCGGACCGGTGGCTGACCGCTTGAACCGGCGAATCCATGAAATAAAGCACGAATCGCGCATTATCGACTTCAAAGCGATCCATGCTTATAAGACCCCCGCATATCGGCTTTATTTTGAGTTTCGTAACGAAATTTTCAGTGCCCTGCGGCGCGCTGTTGGTGAAGACATCGGTTTTCCGCCGCCGTTACCGGCGTGCTTCGATGCGGTCGAACCGGAAGATTTCGAGCGCTTTGTCTACTACTTCTGCGAAGACCGTGAGTCCGGCGAAGCTCATAACTACTTCGCCAACGGCGGGGTATTCTGATGAGCGAAGCTCAGAACTCGCTGAACGATATCGATCGGAACTATCCGATGCCGCGAGTATACGATTTTCTCTCCCGTCCGGAGAACAGAGCTGTTCTTGAGTATGTGTTTAACGACTCGTTCGGTTGTCACGTTTTCCCCGGTGATATCTCCGGTTACCCATTCGATAAATTTTTCGATGACATGGACCGGGAAATCAAACGGGCAAAGCAGATACACCTTTGGTCGTATATCCCCACCTGCCGCTACCGTTGCCATTTCTGCCAATACCCTACAGTTACTCTGAACCCACAGGCCACTTCCTCGCAGGCTGTGTTCCGGGAACTAGTAGAATGTAATATCAAAGAGGCCACCATGTGGCTTCGGAGCGTTCCGTGCCTTGCACAAGCCGAAGTCGGCGAATTTAACATTTTCGGGGGCACGCCATCACTGCTTCCTGAACCTGAGCTACGGCGCCTGATGGATTTCTACCGAAACAATTTTAATTTTTCGGCTGCCACAATGCGCTTTGAAGGCGAGCCGCGGACCTTGACCAAAGACTATCTGCAGCTTTTAAAAGAGTTGGGGTTTACCAAGATTAGCTTCGGAGCGCAGGCCTTCAACGACCGCATTATCGCGGCCTGCGGACGTATGCATTCTGCAGAAGAGTGCGTGGAAGCCTTGTATAACGCGCGCGAAATCGGGTTCGAATGGGTCAGCATTGACCTAATTTACGGTATGTTAGGCCAGACCGTGGATGACGTGAAATTTGACATGGAGAAAACCCTTGAGCTGGAACTTTCTCACGTAGTCTGCACCAAATTACACATGGAAGATTTCATGAAAAAGCGTACAGCCGTTTCCGGGGAACGAGAAAGCGTATGGCAGAAAAAGGGGCGTGCTAATATCAACAACATGGACTTCCCAGGGCTGGGTAAGCAGTACCAGATGCGCGAGCTGGTCGAGCAGTACCTCTTGCCCAGTTATCTGGAACACCCGACGATGTATTTCCACCGGAGCAATCAGCGTCCGGAAAAATGGAAAGGCTTAATTGCCGACCTTGATACGCAGTACCCGGAAGTGGCTATTGGCCTCGGCGGTAGCTCGAAATGCACGCGGGCCGAGGCCATCAACATCACCGGCTACAAAAAATACAAGGAAGCTCTGGATGAAAACCGTCTGCCGATTGAGGAAAGCCGCGGTGTCTCCTCGCTTCAACGCGAAGTTAACGCCTTTAAAATGGCGCTTTCCACGCTCATTCCGGTGAATGACACATTGTTCAGACAACGTTTTGACGGCAAAAGCTTTTTCGACAATCCGATTATCCGCCGTACGCTCACGACACTAGTAGATAAAGCGCTGGTCACCGCCGAAAGGGACACGGTGACCCTCACTCCCAACGGGGTGACGCTAGTTGAAGCGATAATTAACACCTTGTTCCTAACACCCGAAGCCTGAGGAGCGTCGGCTGCGCGTTGCACTCTAGGCTCGCTGAGCAGTTGGGTAGGAAAGGCCAAGAACCTTTTCGCATTGTGATAGTTTGAGCCCCTGATCAACACGGATCGTCCTGGGATAGCCGACTTGGCGGCACACCCGTTCGAGCGTTTGCACGACATCTTCACCTCGATAACTGTGACGCGGATCAAGCACTGGCACATAGCGCGAGAAGGTGTCGACCACCGTCAGAACCCGCAGCTTCTCCGGTTGCGAGCTGATCGTGCACGAAATCCATCGCCCAGACCTCGTTCGGACCGATCGCCGTCTGACGATCGTCCCGTAGCTTCGCCTTGACCCGGCGCTTGGGTGTCTTGTTGCGCAACTGCAGCACCAAGTCTCTGTAAATGCGATAGGTTCTCTTGATGTTTGCCGCCTTTCCCAGATCGAGCCAAGGATCTATCCCGTCTGACTGCGACCGGTAGACCGGGATCTTGCGGTACTACCGGAGTGCTGTGACACGTTCCCGTGTCCAGCGATTGCCATTCCGGTGGCCAATCCATTGCGATTGAGTATCCCGGCACCGGATATCGAATTGTTGTTCAACCGACTCGATCCAAAATTTCGGATTGAATGGCTGTTGCAGTGAACAGCGAGGCATCCAGTGGCAGGTTTCCGAACGCGAGTTGGCACAGGAGATAGTTGGCTCCTGCCGCTTCCAGCTGGTTGGAAAGAGCTCGTCGGACAGAAGCCGCCGTTCCCGCTACACATAATTCACTCTCGATTGCTGCATCGAACGTCAGCGGCAGGTTTGGTGGAGTCGGGATCGCATTGAGGTCGTAAAGGAATTTAAAGCTCTGAAGCCATCTTTCGTAAGCAGGTGCGGCCAGTGAATACGCGTCCTTCTCAGACCGTCCAATCACGACCATTCGCAGCAGGCCTAGAAATGGCGCCTGCCCATCCGCCCCAATGGTGTGCCTTCGACTGGCGTGGAAGGCGTCAGTGATTCTGCGAACAGAAGCGGAAGGACCCACACACGCGATGTTTGCGCCGTTCGCAGCCGCCCAACCCGCGGACTCGGGTCGACTGGTGGCGATCCATGTCGGCGGATGCGGACGCTGATAAGGTCTGAGCGTTAAAGGAACGCCCTTCACCTCAAAATGGTAGCCTTGATAGGATAGCGTGCCCCCTTTCATGGCTTTGACAAGGATTTCGCTCGCCTCCGAATAGCGTTCTGATACGGCTTCTGCACCAACCCCGAAGTATCCCAATTCGATCGGGAGGGAACCGCGGCCTATACCCAGTTCTACTCTGCCACCGCTCAATTGGTCCAGCATGCAAATCTCTTCGAACGCGCGCAGTGGATGACAAAGGCTAAGCAGCATCACCATGGGGCCGATACGAAGATCACGGGTGCGCTGTGCGACGCTCGACAAGAACAGATTTGGCGACGGACCTCTCCCATGCGGAGTAAAATGGTGTTCTGCGAGGTGATAGGCATAGAACCCGAGGCGATCGCAGGCTTCTGCCAGCACTAGGCGATCTTCATATTGCCGGGCGATATCGCTGCCGTCCTCGTCCAGGTGATCGAAGATGCCGATGACTAGCTTTGAAGAAGAGGGTGTTTTCATTCGAGGATCTCCAACTTTGACGCGGAAGCATCAGGCAATGGTCCGAGAGACGAAACACGCCTGTGTGATTGGTGGACCAGAGACTAAAGCTGCTCAGCAGCCGACATGCTCATGCATGACGCTTCGGGAAATCTCACGGACGGCTGCAACAAACGCATCCATCTGAGACCTTGTACCGATGCTAACGCGGATGCAATTCTCCAGGCCCTTTTCAGGAAAGACCGCAACAAGTATCTTTCGGCTTTCCAGGCATGTTAGCCACCAGCTTCCGTTTCGTCCCAGCGGTACACGGGCCAGCAAGAAATTCGCGTGGGAGGGAATAACAGAAAATCCAAGTTGCGACAGAGCAACACTCACTCGCTGTCGTTCATGCTTGATATATCGGTGGTTTTCTTCATAGGCGGCGCATTGCGAAAGGATGCTGATGCCAATCGCATGGCCGATCACGTTCATGTTGAAGACGTTCTGGATGTTGCGCAACCTTCCAATTACTTCAGGATGACCCAATCCGAAACCAACGCGAATGCCGGCGGCGGCATAGCTTTTCGAAAATGTTCTAAGGATAAAAAGATTCGAATGACGCTCTATGAGGCGTAGAGCATTATCAGGTGCGAAGTCGACATATGCCTCGTCCAGGACTATCAAGCGATCCGATTGTGTTACGAGGCACTCAATATCGGCCACTGGAACAAATGTTCCGGTCGGATTATTTGGATTTGCTAGCAGGATGAACTTGGCATCTTTCGCGGGTCCGCGAAGCAGCCGCTCCATCGGCAAGGAATAGGTTTCGCTCCATCCAATGTCGAGAATTCGGGCGCCCTGCAACATGGCTAGTTTGCGGTTGAACGAAAACCCTGGCGACATCATCGCGACGCTGTCGTTCGGCGCGAGGAAAGCTCTGTAGATGAGCCCGAGAAGTTCCGACGATCCGTTTCCGGCGATTACCTGGTCCCGAGAGAGGCCGTAGGCATTGGCGGCTGCGTCCCTCAAGCTGAGGTTGTCATCTTCTGGATATAGGTACTGCCGTTCGAGGGCCGAAATCGCACTTCGCATGACGACGGTAGGCAACGAAAATGGATTCTCATTCTTGTTTAGCTTGATGTAGCTATCATCCGGCGCTGTCGATTTGGAGGGCAGAGCATCGAACTGTCTCGCCACCTGCGAGAGAGACGAAAGCACACTCTGCAGTTTTGCATCCGGCATAATTTTCTCCGCTTCGATTGCTAAAGTAAAGACGGAGAGACGTCTGGCGCATGACTCCGCGTTACCCATGTCGACTGCGGACGAATTCTCCCTCTGACAGAGTGCAGCGCCGCAAAAGCATATCCACGAGACCAGAACGAGTGAGGAGGGTCAATTGCGCTTGCTGCATGATATTATTCTATCATGACCACGATCATTCTATCATGGTACGGCAAACGCTTTCCGGCACATGGAGCCGAATGATAGGGGGCTTTCTGCTAGCAATCTGCGTCGGCAATTCTCTCCCAATTTCGCCTATCGAGGAAACTCCTCGACTTCAAGCGCCAGTCCCGCCGGTTCGTGGCCGACGGTTTCGCGATGCAATTCAGGGCTTCGGGTATGGAGATGACAAGTCGGTGAAGTTCGCGATCTTACCGGCGAAGGCTTTCTCATAGAGGCCCTTCGAATCGCGCCGTCGCATTCCGCCAATGGCGTGAGTTCATCGAAATCTTCGTCGACACCTGGGTCCATCAGTTCGCGCGCTAGATTTGAATCTCAGGATCAAGCCCCGGAAGCGTCTGGTGCGGGAACGGCCCGAGCCGTTGGCGGTGCCGCAACAGCCCAACCAGGCCTGGTCGATGGACTTCATGGCTGACCAGCTCGCCGACGGCCGCTCGTTCCGCACGCTCAACGTCATCGATGACTTCAACCGTGAGGGACTTGGCATCGAGGTCGACTTCTCGCTTCCAGCCGAGCGGGTCGTCCGGTCTCTCAACCGGATCATCGAGTGGCGTGGCAAGCCGAATATCATTCGAGTCGACAACGGCGCGGAATATATCAGCTAGAGGGGAAGGAAGCTTCGCCGACGGCTGGTGCCATCGACAGCCAAAGCGTCAAGACGACTAAAAGGGGTGGTATTCGGGGCTTTGACGCTGGCAAGAAGATCAAAGGACGCAAGCGTCATATCATTGTCGATACGCTCGGGCTGATGGTCGGCCTCATGGTGCACAGCGCCGATATCCAGGACCGTGACGGGGCTCCAGATCTTCTGAAGTCCATCCGCAACCGAAGGCCATGGCTGCTTCACGTCTTCGCCGATGGCGGCTATGCGGGCGACAAGCTGAAAAGGCGGTTGCAGAAAACCGGGAAATGGACACTCGAAATCATCAAGCGTTCCGAGCGACCGCTGTTCCTGTCGCTGGAGCATGGCGTCGCCAGAAAGTTGACAACTAGGAACGCGCAAAAAAATCCACAGCGTTGATAAGCATTTGTCGGGGTCACCCACAAGACCCTCGTATTCGATCTCAAGCATTTTGCTCGACGCAAAGCAGCGCGTGACGCGAGTGTGGAAATCCTCGGTGGTCTTGAAGTATGCTTCGCAGTCAGCGAGAGACAATGTAACCGGGGCGGCGAAGCCGGGTCCTTGTCATAACTGAACCTCAGCCATTGCCCAGATTACCTCGCCTGCACCAAAACCGCAGCGCTTCCAACGCGATTCTGCGACGCATGATCATGACCCTAAGGCCCGGGCAACGGACCAGTTCGGAAAAAAGACCCGGCCGCTCGCGGAACTGAGGTTCGTTGATCTTGCAGCAACGTTGCGTCACCTTCTCCTTGCGTGCAGGACAGCGCAGGTAGGCGAGCTCGAGCAGTTCACGATTGCTGCGCATCAGGCGGCTCTTATCCGGCCAATCAGGATCGACGAAGTATGCCGCCTTCAAAGCTGCACCAATTTGCGTGCGCTTTGGCTAAAGTGTTCCGCTTCACGGCGCCCGCGCCGAGCGCGGTTTTTTTAGGCCGCTGCGGCCCAGTTTACGAATCCGCAACACGGTTCTCCTTCTCGAAACGGTGGCGATGGCATCAAGGCATGAGGCGTCGGCGCAACAGGAAGGCTGACAGGAAAAACGGCAATACTGTGTAGACACATAGCACCCCGATGTGCAGAGCGACACTCTCGCCAGGTCGGCCAAGCAGTGCCGGACGGATGAGATCGATCGAATGCGTAAGCGGCAGGAAGCGCCCCACCTGCTGGAAATGGGTAGGCAGTTGCGAAACGGGGAAGACCGCACCACTCAGGAACAACATTGGTGTGAGGACGAGTGTTTGGTAAAAGATGAAATAGTCGTAGCTGGGCGCAAGTGCCGCGACAACCATTGCCAGGCTCGCGAATGCAAAGCCAGTGAGGACGACAATCGGCAGCGCGTAGAGAACGGATGGAAATGCGGCATAACCCAGAATCCCGGCAACAATCATGATTCCCGTTCCGGCCAGAAAGGCCTTTGAGGCTGCCCACGCCAATTCACCGACAACGATGTCGCCGAGCGTAAGTTGCGTGCACAGCATCGCCTCCCAGCTGCGCTGAGCATGCATGCGAGCGAACGCCGCATAAATCGTTTCAAACGTCGCGGAGGTCATCGCGCTTGCGGCAACCATGCCGGCTGCCAGAAACGCAATATAGGAAGTGCCGTCAACACGACCGACCATCATTCCGAGGCCAAAGCCAAGGGCGAACAGATAGATCAAAGGGTCAGCAAGATTTCCCAGTATCGACGCGGGCGCGATCTTCTTCCATGCCAAAAAGTTGCGGCGCCACACTGAGATCCAGTTCCACGCATTGGCGGGCATAGCCGCGGACCAGCCTTCAACCATTGTTTCATTTCTCCATGTCGCGGCCGGTCAGCCGCAAGAAAACATCCTCCAGATTCGGAGGGCGCTGCAAAAGCCGCAGACCCGCGCGCCCGCGCAGTTGCTTGTGCACCTGCTCCGGATCGGGCGCATAGCAAAAAATGGTCTCGCCGCTCACTTCGATGCGCTGCGAATACGGACTAATGAGCGCGCGCAGTTCATGGGGATTGCCGCCGTAGATCTCGAGCACGGGGCACCCGATCTGCTCATCGATCAGCGCGTGCGGACGGCCCTCGGCGATGATGCGTCCTCCATCGAGCACGCACAGGCGGTCGCACAACCGTTCGGCCTCTTCCATAAAGTGGCTCGTCAAAATAATTGTCTTGCCTTGGGCCAGCAGCAAGCGCAAGCGTTCCCAGATCAGATGGCGAGCATGGGGATCGAGGCCGGTGGTCGGCTCGTCCATTACAAGCAGTTGCGGGTCATTGATCAGCGCACGCGCGAGCGTCAGGCGTCGCTTCATACCGCCGGACAGTGCAGAGACGCGCGTATCCGCCTTGCTCTCAAGGCGGGCGAACTCAAGCAGCGCCGGGATCGCCGCTTCGATCTTGTATGTGCTCATACCGAAGTAGCGCCCGAACACTAACAGATTCTCGCGCACCGTGAACTCGTGGTCAAGGTTGTCGAACTGCGGGACCACGCCGACGCCAGCGCGCGCTAAGCGGGCGCGCGTTGGCACGGGCATGCCGAGAACTGTGATCTTGCCGGCGTCCGGTGCTGCCATGCCGAGAACCATACGCGTGATCGTGCTTTTGCCCGCGCCGTTTGGTCCCAGCAGGCCGAAGCACTCTCCCTTTGCTACAGTGAACGACAACCCGTCGACCACGACCTTGTCCTGATATTTCTTGCTTACGCCGGCAAGGTCGACTGCTAGCTTTGACATGCGTTCATTTTACCGTGTTGAATGCGTCCCCACCCGCACGCCACAATTTCACTGGGGAAGAAGCCACGCCTGTGGCAATTGGCACTCGTATTGCCCAGCTGCGGAATGCCCGTGATTTTTCCATGTTCAACGAGTAGTTCAGCGACGTTGTCCGGAGAGCTCCTGGCAATCGTTTGCAGTCGCGCAATGTTTGGCAAGGTCGCGGCTGATGCCGCGGACTTATTCCCCTTCTCCAGCTCAATGCAGAAGACGAGCCTTCCATTCTCAACAAGGGCGATCGCCTCGCCATGGGTCAGCTTCATGCCACTGACGCGCATAGTGTCTCCATGCAAATTGGGTCCATTAGATTTTCCGAAACCGCGCGAGCAAGCAGTCTTCGTTGGCCGACCCACCCCGGCAATCAAGTCGCTCCGCCTCGATCAACATTTCGTTCAGAATTGCCATGACGGTCTCAGCACCAGCAACGTGGCCCCAGCGCTGGCAGTTCGCATCGAGGGCCGATCCAAAAACCAGGTGTCCACCTGGCGCAAGCATGCTCACAAGGTTACGAACAGCGTCGCGCATCGCGGCGATATCCTCAAGGTAATAGAGAACTTCGGCTACGACGATCAGATCGAAAAGCAGCTTAGTCGAGAACTGTTGAACGTCAGCAACTACCCAGCTGATGTGTGACGGCTCCTTCATCCGCTGTCTCGTTCGAACAATCGCTTGCGGCACAACATCAATCACAGTGAGCCGCTTGCAATGAGGCGCTAGTATTTTCGTGAATGCGCCGGCCGCGCACCCGACTTCGAGTGCGTTTGTGATGGGACCTTGGGAAAGCGATAACCGAAGCATCTGCGCATGCCGCTCCCGCTCGAACTCATTGCCGTCGAGCCGCCAAGGGTCCTCCGCCGCCAGCTCACTGTGCAATAATTGGTAGTTGTTGACCTGCGTCAAAATTCGCCCTCCGAGTAACAAAGATCAGTCGTCGCTGTAGACACCTGCAGGTGTCACGGTTGAAGAGTCCCTTGCAAGATTCAGTCTCCGAAGCGGCGCTGCATTTCCCGACGTTCCTCCAGCGCTCGCTTCGGACGTCGGGTGTTCTCCACCCTCGGATGTCATGTTCGCAGGAGAGCTGCGCGATAGCCAATCGCTATTGCTCAAAGTGCACAAGGCGTAGGCCTTCATAGGGAGTAAAAAAAACAGGTTGATGGGCGTGTGCAAAGAGAAGGCCAGAAATCGAAGTTGCCGAGCACGGACGGCGGCCACGGCGCAGCGGATCATGGTCATGGAGGCAATCATCATGACTGTCCATAAAGGCACCGTCGCTGTCAGCGCGACTTGCAGGACCCCCGTTAGGACCGCGAGCGCGAGAAGTAGCGATCCGAGATTTTGGCCGATCACGTCCAGCGTGATATAGCGATCGAGGCCCGGTAGTAGTCGCAGCGCTAGCAAAGTGTCGCGGAAAGTGCTCCGTGCCCAGCGCAGTTGTTGGCGCAGATACGGGCCCATCCTATCCGGGACGACGGTTGCTGCTATCGCGTCCGGAACGTAACCGGTTCGAAAACCTGCTTTCAACATCAAAATTGTGAGGTGGCGATCCTCACCGAAGTCGCTTGGCTTGCCCCGGAAAAATTGCGACTCGTACTGGTCAAGTAGCGACAGGAGAGCAGACCGGCGATACATGGCACATGGGCCGCAGCAACACATAACGGCACCGAAGCGAGCCTGTGCCGCACGCTCCTCATTGCATGCGAGCCAGTACTCCATGTCAATTAACCGAGTCAACCAGGTGTCGTTTCGGTTGCTAGCGGTCAATTGACCCATGGCAGCGCCGATCTCCGGATTTTGCATCTTCAGCGCGAGCTTCGTGACGACGTCGGACGCTAGTGTCGAATCCGAGTCGACGTTGAGCACCAAATCTCCAGATGACCGGCGTATCGCAGCGATCTGAGCCTTGCGCTTTCCGACATTCTCGCGGAGCAGAATGAAGTCGAATCTCGGATCCCCCGCATAGGTGTGGTGTACACGTTCCAATTTTTCGCGATTAGCAGAACCGTCATCAACCACGTAGACGCGCAGTTTTCCGGCGTAGTCCTGATTTGCAATGGAAGCCAGGCACTCGGAGAAGGTGTGTGGGTTCTCGTTATAGCAGGGGACAATAATGTCCACGCTTGGCAGAAACGCGAAGTCCTCCGAGGCCGACGATTGGTCTTTCGGCTGAGCATACAATGTCTGCATGCTTTTATGAGCAGTGGAGAGCAGCGCATAACAGGAGACAGCGCCAATGCCGATTGTGTTGAGCAGGTCCATGGGATGTCACTTTGTTAAGGGATGTTGAGGAAGCGCGCAGATTCCAAATCCGCGCTCGTGTAACGCTGGAATAAGGCGGGACAGCGCAGTAACGGTTTGGTCGCGCAGACTGTCCTCAGTGCCCGGTCTGACCTCGTCGGGAGGGCATCCATCGTGCAAAAGCACAATTGCGCCTGGCTGGACAGAGGAAAGCACGGTATCGACAATTGCGTCGACGCCGGGCCGAGACCAGTCCCGCGGGTCTACCGACCAGTGGAGGGGCGCCAATCCAACGCCCGCTGAAGTAGTAAGCACCTCATCGGTCCAGATGCCATAGGGCGCGCGCACATGCCGGATCGACGCCTGCGGGCAGGCCATCCTAACGACCCTATTCGCCTCAAGTATTTCATGGCGAACATCGCTGGGTCCGCATCTGGACAGATCTGGATGTGTCATCGTGTGGTTAGCGACTTCGTGTCCTTCTACAATCATTCGACGGATTAGTTGCGGCTGTTCTGCCGCGTAGGCGCCGATAACGAAGAATGTTGCCGGCACGCGGTGTTTCTCCAGAACGTCCAGGATTTCCGGCGTGGAAAGTGGATTAGGACCATCGTCAAACGTCAGATAGACGTTGCGACCACCAGTGCTGTTGCTGCATGTGCTTTGCACCCTTGATAAGCAGTCAAAATGCGTCACAGCTCTGGTCCATTCCGATCAATGAGCGCGCCGGTCGGCCAATCAGACATGGCCGATCCAACTGGCAAAACGACGACGAGTACGTCTTCCAAGCGGGTGGGGGGCAGGTCGAGATGCGCATCTGGGAGCGTGGATCGCACGCGAACCCCCGACAGAACGGCCGCAGGCAAGTGCCGGCCGAACCTTTCGACGTGCTTTTGCAACGCGTGCCGAACAGCACCGAAACCGAATGGGACACGAAGTTGCTGCAATACTGGATACATAACGCGAAGCGAGTGGCTGATTCCAAGCCCCTCAAGGTCCGGCCGTACTCCATACAATCCCAGCTCAGCCACTAGCAGATCGACCTCACCAACCTTGATGAACCGGCGCAGCAAGCCGATGTGAGCCGCTATACCGTTTGAGTCGTGGGCGATTGCTCGCAGCTCAGGCCTGGCTCCGGCCCAACTCCGACTGCCTTGAAATGGTTTTGCGTTAAAGGCGCCAGTTGGTCCATAAGTGTTCCGAAAGAAGGTTGCGAGCTCGACATGCTCGTCGAGCTGCAATTCACTTTCCCAGCGCAGCGTCCATCGCACCTGAGAGCGCACGAAAGACCTCCTATTTCTGTCTCTGGAGACGCGTACCCAATGCGGTCACGGCGATCCATTTGACGTTCGTCAAAAGTATGCTTTTTTAATGCAGCAGCTCCGCAAATTCGTAAAATCGTTTTTGTGGATGGCACCAATCCACGCCATGGAAGTCTGCGAGTATCGGTTGATTGCTCCCCCGCAATCAAAGGGCGAGCACGGCCGCGAGTTGCCGGCATCAATTTGTGCAGAAGGGCGCCGGCCGCGGCATAGTCATCGATCCTTTCGATCGGTCGGGCTTGAGGCCGGCCCATTGTCGCAAGCCTTTTTGAAGATTTGCCGCAACCGCATTACCGGCAGTCTGCATCGAGGCGCGGCATGCCAAAGCGTTCCTCAATGTGCAGGTAAACAAGACCGAGCGCAACGACGCGCGCGGCCATTGCACAGGTGGCGCGTCCTGTTCCGCCCGGTGCATGTGAAGTCATTGAAGAACCAAAAGCGCCAAGCCTTGCTGACGGCGGCGCGACCTATCGCAGGTAAAGACAATGGCCATGAAACCGACATTCGCGACCTATTGCACAATTTTGGGCTCAAGTGTCGGGTCGTAGGCTCCGGTCAAATTCGGGAAGCGGATCCGCGAGATCATCGATGGCCTGTCGCTTCAATCGCGGTCAATCGCGGTCAATCGCACCTATACCGGAGTCGCCGCTCATTATGGAAGTGCCGTCTTGCCGACGCGCCCGCGCCGGCCACGGTGCACCTTGTTGGAGTGGTTGAGCGATGCGGATCAACGGCGCCGGCGCCGCGGCTTCAGCGATCACAGATTTTAACTAGCCAAACGGACTCGCCTTCTCCCGCGACAATCGAAGCGCGGCGAATACCGCATTGGTTCAAGACGTACTCGTTTCTTTGGCCGTCAGCAGCCGTGTTCGGGGTCGACCGGCTTTACCTGTGACTGTGCGGGGTGTTGGTAAAAGGCATCCGCCAAAATATGGTGATCATGGCGATAAACTTCAGCCATGATATTGTAGAGTTCAGGATCGTGAGCCCTGAAGTCCTCTGATGTGACAACTGTGATGTCGCCACGGCGGTAGGCCATATTCGTATTAAACCAATATCGGGTGCCTTCAGCCCAGTACTCGTCGACATTGTTCTCCATATACGCACACGCCCACAAGCCCTTCTTTTTGGCGCTAGTGTAGGCCTGCTCGACACGTGCAACCAGTTCAGAATCCACCGTGCGCAGTGCTTGGAACATATTATGCGAGAACTCATGAACAAGGATGTTGCCTCCGTAATACCGCGTTCCCGGCACGGCCATCAAATTCTCGGCGGCCCCCGTCGTGTAGAGCCCGCCGAGGCCGCGCGCCCGCTGCGCCCAGTATTCCCGGTCCGTCATCTTGCCGATCGTGTGGGCGTAATTCCGCCGTTCGCCAGGAGTGAGCCGCGGATCTTCGGGAGCCGGCTTCTTCAAATCACGCTGTTCGGGAATGTCAGTGGTCGTCTCATCAATTGCCATGACGCCCACCCGCGCCCCAGTCCGGATCATAGCATCGCGGACATCACGCCGTTCTGATAACATGTAAACGACAATGTCACGGGCTATCAAGAGTGCCGTGTCTGGAACCTTCTCGGACGAGATAACAGGTATTCCTGCTGCGTCAGCGTATTTCGCGTAGAATGGATCCAAACCGAGCGATTTCGGCGGGCTGCGTACTATGAATTTACCGAAACTGGATATGTCACCCGCCGGCATCTGCGACGAGGATGACTCATGATTGCCGCCACCTAGGTTCACAGTGGGGGCAGCTGAAAGACAATCCGCGCAAAGCACTATCGCCTTCGTGCAGGCGTACATTGTGGTCGCCGTCTCGTTCATTTGGTGTCGCTCCTACTGGCTCGCAATAAGAAGCGGCAAAAAACGTGCCGCTACGGGAAGGGCCGCAAAATCCATATTCTACCGGTCATTGGGGGTTTGATTGAAAGCGCATGTAGTACCGAACCGAACATTTCAGGTCGCGAACTCGCCAGTTGTCGCAACAGCACCTGTCAGGACTCGGGAGCAACAGCGAACGACGGTCGCGCCTATGCCGTTCGCCCCGCCCGTGGCAAGCACGATCCCGCGCCCCGATGTGCTCGAACCTGAATGCGGTCGCTTCTGGCCATCCTGGACACGGCATCCGTTCCATGACGATGTTTATTGCTTGTCCAAAGCAGCGCGCATCTGTGCTGTTTGTCACCGTCCGGCCAAGCAAGCGGCGTCGTGCTGCGCGTTTGACGCAAGGTGGGGCACATTGGAGGGGTCATTCATCACCCTCACGATAGTTTTGCGACTGGTAGCGAACTCTATGGCAATGCTCAGTCCTTTGGGCACGTCTCTCAGCGCAGCCAGACCGCCAAACCAAAAAGAGCAAGCCCACGAAATAACCTACCTGAAGAAGCAGCGAACCAGCGAGCGTTGTGACGATTGCCCTGCTGATGGAATGCCAGACGAGGTAGACCACTATGGGGTTGGTGCACAGGAACAGCAGCAGGATGCGCCAAAAGATTCCGAAGGACAACGTCGTTCTCTCCTAATGTATTCGTCAACTCAAGCAACAATCGTGTCAGCCGCAAGATGGGTCTGGCAGTTCTTCGGACAGACGCGGGCACAAGCTCCACAGCCGATGCAGCGCCCAGTATCGTCGACCACCAT
The DNA here is from genome assembly GCF_037002925.1 of Rhizobium aouanii. Taxonomy (NCBI): domain Bacteria; kingdom Pseudomonadati; phylum Pseudomonadota; class Alphaproteobacteria; order Hyphomicrobiales; family Rhizobiaceae; genus Rhizobium; species Rhizobium aouanii. Next base: position 1,790 of record NZ_JBAMYD010000036.1, on the reverse strand, counting down.
GATCATGCGATTGAGCTCTCCATCGAAGTCGTCGTCGTCACAGATGCCGAGGATCTCACCCGCGTCGTCGACGCCGTAAAGGTGCATGACCTGGCGCGAGCACACCTTTAAAAAGGTCAAGTGGCGGCAGAAAACTCATTGATTGGCTTTGGGTGTTCGCCTGACGAGCCTCAGGAGGATGGGTCTGCGGCCAGCGCGCGACGCATAGCTTCATTCAGTTGAACACGCTGCGCCTGGCACTGTCAGCGGAAAAGGAAAGCGCCCGCCCGAGGGACGGGGGCACGGTTCAGCATGGGTTTCCGGGTCAGACGAATATGAAGTCCGATGCGGTCAGGCCCAAGCCGGCCAGGCCGTCCACGTTGTGCACATTGCTCAGGTGGGCGAACTCATCAACCTGGTTCTCGGAGGTGACGTAGGCCAGATTCGCCGTCATGGAGTTGTACCCAAAGTAGACGATAATGTCGCCGGCGGTCTCGCCGGAAATGGCACTGGCTGCGTCAGAGCCGTTGAAGAAACCCCGATCGGTGATCACGGTGACCTGCTCCCCGTTAGCATCCGAGGCCGGGCCGCTGTAGAAGGAGTCCACCTGATTGCCAGACCGCGTGCTTTCGTGATTGACGAAGTTCGCGCCAAAACCGTCGTCGCTGCCAAAGCCGACCGCATCGAATGCGAAGGTGTCCGATGTCGGGTCGAAATCCATGATGGTGGTGTTGTCCGAATCCGGCCCATAGTGTGGGTCGTATCCGGGGATCGGGTTGTGGAACTGGAACACAAAGGTGTCGTTGCCGGTGCCTCCCGTCAGAGTATCCCTTCCGTCACCGGCGAAGAGGACGTCGTCGCCGGGGCCGCCGTAGAGTTTATCATTGTCCTCAATGACGATTCGCGGTTTGTCGCGGCCGTTGTCGCCATAAAGGTAGTCGTTACCCTCATCGCCGAAGACGTGGTCACTGCCCTCGCCACCGAAGACTCGGTCATTGCCCTCGCCGGCGGAGATGGCATCGTTTCCGGCACGACCGTCGATCCAGTCATCGCCCTTGGGGTCGGTGAGTATATCGTCACCATTGCCGCCAAAGAGACTATTGCTGCCCGAACCGCCAAGAATTGGTTTTTCCATTGCGAATACTCCTTATTAGACAGCGCACCTCGTTCATATTGCTTATCGGCCAATTAGAATAATCCATTGTTTTAATAGAAAGCATCGACATGGCAGATACATCCACGTGCGCTTCGCCTCTCCGTTTAGCGAGCTTATGGGGGCCCTGCTGGGGGCGGACAAGGCTGGTTCGCCCAGCTATCAATCTGAAGGGACGATCCGCCAAACGTGCAAGAAGATCGGCCCGAACAGGGGAGATCGTCAGGAGGCATGTCGAGGGGCATGCCGATGGACTCGAACGTCAGCACTCAGCCGACGGCGGCGCGGGCCATTATGGCGAGCATCACGAAATCCGTCCCGATCCCTGCCCCACCACCACATCGTTGCAAAACCGCTCCTCTGGCGACGATACGCCGCTGAGCGCATTTCTGGCCGAAGTCAAGATCGCGGACAAACGGAAAATTTACACCAGTGGGTGGTTCACTCACGCGATGCTGCATATGCCATCCCTCTCTGTCATCAGGATCTTCGCATCCGCTGTCCGGCTTGAACTTTCCATCCGCGGCGGTCCGGAGCTCGCCGGGCATCCCCAAGAAATGGTTTCCTTCATCGACGAGCGGTTCCGTATTCCGGCATTCCGGGACCCCTTGAGCGAGACAGACGAGGACGGATCAGCCCGCGAGGTCACCGCAGCGTT
>NZ_JBAMYD010000035.1:0-27822 GCF_037002925.1 Rhizobium aouanii | reverse complement strand
TAAGGCGATGGAACTCGTCGCTGATACGATGAGGGTTATCGGTTTCTGATATGAGCTGAGCGAGCACGAGGCTGTCTTCCGCACGTCCGCCGTCGACACCGGCGTTGTTTACCAAGAGATGTCAATCCCGCCCCAGGCATCGTCGATGGCTCTGAACATCGCCTCGACCGCTTCGGGATCGCTGATGTCAGCCCTCAATTGACGAGTCTCGCCACCAGTGGCGGTGACTTCCTCAACGAAGATATCGGCTTGTCGTGGGTTGACCAGATAGTTGATTGCAACTCGTGCACCCTCGGCGGCGAAGGCCTTTGCGATCGCGGCTCCCAGACCAAAGTTGCCTCCTGTTACGAGAACACGTTTATTGCTCAGCCCGAGGTCCATCTTGGTTTCCGCTAAATCAACCAAATCGGCGGGCACCCCCCACCTCGTCGGGCAGTCATTGCCGCTGAAAATTGCCTTAGTCCCCAGCGGTCAAGGAACCGAACGTGCCTCCGTTAGTTCGGCTCATAATCTCAGAACATCGATCGCCATTGCGCTGCTGTTGTTCAACGGCTGGAAAGGCTGGGAAATGGTGTATCGCCACCGGGTCGGCGTCAGCGAAGAAAGCGGCAATTCGACGCGGTGAGAGAAGGGACAGACGCATGGCAGAACACTCTGCCCGGCGTCAAGCCGCGCGGCGAGATCCTAGCCAAAGCGCGGTGTTGAAGAGCGTTTTCGTCACCTAGATCAGCGGCATTCAACGTCATGAAAGGAGGTAATCGATGGCTTTTCATACTTTTGCACGCCCCATCTACGCGCTACGAAAGCACTTTGTGCAGGAGATCGCTGGGCTTGACGATGTCTTTGACTTTCTCGACGAATGGCCACAGGAGAAGCGCGATATCACCTATGAGGTGATGTTGGACGCCTGCCGGAAGGCAGCCAATCGCCAACTTCCCGCGTCGGTCGTTGCGGCGAATTTCAGTCGCTTTCTCAACAAGCACGGCAAACTCGCCGGCGTAGAAGACGTCCCATTGCACCTTCGGCGGGCCGGCGATCGAAATGTCTCGGGCACCGATTGACGCAGGTCATAGTGTCGAAAGTCAGATGGTCGCCCACGCCCCTATTGATCTTGGTGTTCGTCCAAACAGGGAGGTACGCGGTACCGCCGAGGAGCTTTCGGCTTGTTTGTCCATCCACGATCGAAGCGCCATGGTCCGGCCGTCGCAAATCATGTTACTGTTCGGCCAATTTCAGCACCCCTACAAGGATTCGACCGTCGGTGAAGTACGGATCGCCGCCGCCGTTGCGACCATCTTTTGTCGCACCGACGCCTGCGCGCTCGTAGGTCATGGAGATCTGCCCGGCGGCCTTGAGGTCGCCGATCACCAGTTCGCGCTCGGCGTCGAGATCGGGCCCGATATGGTGGGTGATCTGCCCGGTGTCGTGGCTGACACCGACGCCGCGGTCGAAGCTGGCGGAGCCCAGCCACAGCGGCTCGCCGTCGGCGCCGACGGTCGCCGTGCGCCAGAGGCGTATGTGGTGGCGCTCGTCCGCGCTACGCCCGACAGGCTTTTCGAAAGCCAGATCCTGCTTCCGGCCGTCGAAGAACAGCGGGCTGACGGGTGCATCGAGATCCGGCCGATCAAGCGCCACGCTCAGGCCGATTTCAACCGAGGAGAGCAACGTTATCCTGTCGGCGGGATCCCAGCCCGAGGCGGCGAAGGCCTTGATCACCTGCTGCTTCGGGCCGACGACCCCGACGTTGATCGGGTCGCCCGGAATGTCGTCGTCGGTCGTGGTGACCATCCGGCTGAGATCGGCAACGGTGCTCCGGTCGCGGAAGATCCAAAGCTCCGGCATGACCAGGTAGCAGACGAGCAGATACGCCAGGAGGACGGCGGCAAGAACGCCCGCAGCCGACTTCCATCTGCCTCGACTGCTTCCCCCCTGTTCCATTGCAATGTGCCGCTCCCGACTTCAGTAGCAGGGCGGATACGGATAGTAGCCGCAAGGGGGGTGATAGTAGTATGGCGCGGAGGCCGCCGCGGCACCGATGGCCGCGCCCGTCGCGACCGCAGCGCCGTAGCGGGCCGCCGGGTGCGCATACCACCCGCCGTGGAAGCCGACCGCACCCACGCCGACCACGCCGACGCGCCCCATTCCGGCGCGCGCCACGAACATGTCGATGAACAGCGAAGCCGGGCCATTGGCCTTTGCGAGTTCGCCCTCGAGAACCTGGACGTCAAAGGTCAGCGTGCCGCCATCCAGCTTTGGCTTGGTCAGGACCACGACCGCGTCTTCGACAGCGATGCCATCGCTGCTCATGACCGAGATCGTCGCGTTCGGCGGGTCGACCGCGAAGCTGTCCTTGCCCTCGTCCCATTCCTTGATGAACTCGGTCGTGAGCACATGTCCGGCCGATCGTACGGGACGGTCGGCGAACACGATGGAGTTCGGGGTGACGCCCGTCATCGTCAGCTTGCCATCGACCAGCGTCGCCCCGCCGGAATTGAGGACGGCGAGCGACGGCACCATCTTCGTGGCCGTGATCGCTCCAATGGTCTTGGCGGCGGGTGCCGTGATCGCGTCTTCGGCCTGCGCCGCTCCTGCGAACGACACGAGGCAGGCTACGGCGAGAGTGCCAATCCGTATATGGCGTTTCATGAAGAATTCTCCTTTTTGCTACTTCACGAGACCGAGGTTCACGAGCTGGACGCGCCGATTGTCAGCGGCCTGCGGGTTCGACGGATCCACGAGCCACTCCTCGCCGACGCCGATCGCGAACAGACGGTCCGGGGCGATGGCGAAGGTCGTCGACAGCGCCTCCGTGATTGCGTTCGCCCGCTTCTGGCTGAGGTCTAGATTGTGCTTGGCGTCGCCCGTCGAGCTCGTGTGTCCGACGACAAGGAACTTGTAGCGCCGCAGGTTCGGATGATGCAGGGCGTCGGCGATCATGCCGACGGTGCGATAGGATTTCGGTTCGATGGCGATGGAGTCGTTCTCGAAGTCGATCTCGACGATGAGCTGCGACAGCTTCGAAAGTTTCTGCCAGTCGGGAAGCGCGGCGACGCCCTTGCCTGCACTCGCCGCCGCTTCTTGCATGAGCAAAGCGAGGTCGATGGCCGGAGCCCCTCCCTGCAATCTGTCGAGCGTGCGCACCACCTGCGGGCCGCTCAGTTCCTGGGCGAGTGAGTGGCCGGGTGCCAGCAGCAGTCCGGCGGCAAACATCGTCGCGAGTCGAAAGCTCTTCATGATCCTGTGTCCCTTCAACATCGTTCACCGCCAGCCGGCGTCGATGATCGCCTGGCCGCACTGGCCTTCGTTCACGCGCGTCGCCTTGTTCAGGCAGGAAAGAATGTTTCCCTCGCCCACCACGCCGCTGCAGAACTGCGCGACATAGTGCTTGCACATCGCGGTGAACGACGACTGGGCGGCAAGGCGCTGCTCGATCGAGGTGGTGACGCTCGCCAGTGTCGACGTGCAGGTCGGCGAGACATTTGCGGCATGGGATTCGAGGCAGTTCTGGATGCGGCCGCTCCCGAGGTTCAGGCCCTTGCAGAACTTCTTGATGTCGGATCCGCAATCGTTGGCGAGCGTGCTCACCGCGTCGGCATAGCTGATGGTGTCGGCACTGGCCGCACCGCTGAGCGCCAGGAACGCGACCAGCGCCCCTCCTAACAGTCTGGTTCTCGTCGACATGCTACCCCCATCGTGAACGATTGATCGTCGGAGAAACTCTCCGCACGCATTTGGTGCGCTTTCGGGGGTGAGAAGGGAAGTATGTTACGGTTACACGGACCGTAGGAGACGGCGTTCAACGCGTCGCCGCAGCGATGGATGTGGAAGCTACTCGCCGCGCTCTGGCGGCCGATCCTCCACGGCCTTCCCGAAGCGATCCAGTTCGAGCGAGTAGCAGAAGAGCCCGAACAGCGTCGCCGCGACATACAGGCTCTTCACGACGGTCTGAGCGAGCGGCGGAAAGGCGTCGAGTTCCGGCAGATGCCTGAAGAAGATGGCCGAGAAGAGCGCACCGCCGAAGAAGAAGCTCACCCGGCTGGCGAAGAAGAGCAGATGCGCAACGAAGACACTGTGAAACGGCGACGTGACCGGCACCCATTTCAACCGTGTCCAGTAACAGCAATGGAGCAGCGCGGCGCTGGCAACAATCCCGACCTGGTCCGAGAGAGCGAGCATCTGCCGCTCCCCGAGGTGGGTGACCAAGCCATGAAAGATGGGGAACACGATCCAGAACAGTGTCAGGGCCGCGGCGGTCTGAGCTGCGAGGAGACCCAGGTAGATCCATGGTGCCGACGGCCCTGATTTTGATTTCAAGCTCCGCCTCCCTGCAGTTCTGCTGATCGTTGCTATGGCGCATGAGCCAGGCTCAAGCCGCCGTGGCTGATGCCTTCGGCGCCCTCACGTTTCCGGCGGACGCCGGTTTGACATAGCATCGTAGTCTGCTGTAGACCGCCGCCGGACTCCGGCTAGAACTTCACCGCCAGTCGCGTGAAGACGCCATGCTGAGTAGCGTCATACTGGAAGCCACCGTCCTCGTAGTCCGTGTAGAGGGCCTTGTAGCCGAAAGACGAAGCGAGAGTGTCCGTCCAGTTATAGCCGACCGTCGCGGTGCCCTGCAGCGTGATGTCCGAGGCGACGCCGAAGCCGCCGACGTCGGCCATGACGTCCACGAACCATTTGTTGTTGACATCATAATGCATGGTGAGCCCGACGATGGGATCGGCCCAGCTTTGCGAACCGCTGCGGTCGATCGCCGGGAAGAACACGGGATCAATCCCGAGTTCCACCTTGTTGTACTGGTAGCGAAGTCCGCCCGTCGCGTAGAGCTGCATGTTCGCCACGTTGACCGGCAGCTCGTAGCCGACAAGGGCCGTCGCCACGATCTGCGTCTGCTCGAAATCGGCCGTTCCGCCGAAGGGGCCGACGTCGGCGTCGGTCGAAACCTTGGCCCACATGACATCCGTATACAGAAGCCAGCTATCGCCTGCTGCTTGAAAGGATCCTGCGAACACGCCATCCAGATCCTCGAGCACGTCCATAGGCGAGACGTCGACCGCCGCCGCCGGGAGGCCGCGCACGCCGATGTCGCCGTTCAAACCTGCCAGCCAGCCGTCGAACGTGACCTGGAACTTCCATCCGTTGTCGACGACGACCGGTCGAGGTTCCGACATGTCTGCGGCGGCCGCAGGCGCCGCCGCCAGGGCCAGAACCAACCCGCAATGGACGCATTTCATTTCGATCATGCAGCAGTCCCCCGATCTTCCATGGCTCCGGCGATCGCCGGAAGTGATTCCCTGCGAAAGCATAGCCGATCACGCCGGAAGCACCCGTATGTTACCGTATCCGATTGTCCCCGCGGACTATTGGCGTGACCATTTCTGCGACTCGCAGACGACCTTCATCACGCAGCCTTTGAGGGTAACCGTGTCGCCGGAAACGCTGATGGTGCCGTTGTAGGTCTTCTTCGCGTCGGGATCGGTGATCTTGCCGGAATAGCTGCCGCCGCTGCCTTCGAACGCGCCGATCTTCTCGCCGGTATGCTTGCCGCTCTTCAGCGTGATGCAGAACCCCCCGCCGCACGGCTCGATCGCGGCGGTGTCGCCGAGCGTCGTCTTCCAGTTTCCGACGATCGGCTCGGCTGCGCTCGCCAGTCCGGTCGACATCAGCAGCGCTGTGACGGAGATCAGGATGGGTTTCACGGTAAGGTCCTCGCATGGCTGGCCCGCCACCGGGCCGATGACCGAATGGACCACACATGCGCTGCCGACCGCAAGAAACTCACGGTGTGTTACTGTAACCTACATGGTGCCGGCCGGGTTCTGTGTCATCTTCACGACGACGACGCGATGTGCGCCCCCCCCCGCGTCGCCTGGCCGGGAGCCGATGCAATGGAATACGACACGGAGTTCGCCAAGCGCAGGTTTCCCGAGCAGACGCTGGAGATCGAAGCGCTTGCCTCCCGCAGTGAAAGCTTCCGGGAACTGTGCAACGACTTTTCCATCGCCGACCAGCTCGTGCGGGACTGGAAGTCGTCTACGGCTCCGGAGCGGGATGCACGTTATGCCGAGGCGCTGGAACTCATGGACGGCCTCGCCGCGGAAATCCACACCATGCTGGACTTTGCCAAGGTCGTTCCATTCCCAGCCGCCCGATAAGTCGCGATCTCGCCGTCGTGGTGGCACGGAGGTTGCAGAAAAGGAACAACATGCCTCGACCGATGGCGATCGTCCTCATCTTCCCGGTCGCCGTTATCGTGGCGGCTTTGACAGCCTGGAGTTCCCTCGCCCTATGGTATCGCCTACCCCTGCCTGATGGCGGGCGGGCGATCGGCGCTGGCGTCTTCCTCCTCTTCGGTCTCTTCTCTGTAGCGGCGCTTGCCAGCCGGCTGCGCATAAAAGCACTCCTTTCGTTCGCGATCGTCTTCGCGCTGGTTCTCTTCTGGTGGAACTCGATCAAGCCGGAAGCCAACGCCGCATGGGCGCCGGATGTCGCCCGCCAGGTCACGGGTCGTCTCGACGGAAATTCGCTGACCTTGACCGATGTCCGGGACTTCGAGTGGCGAAGCAATTCCGACTTTACCGAGCGCTGGACCACGCGAACCTACGATATGAGCAAGGTGAGGACCGTCGACCTGTTCATGTCATACTGGGCGGGGCCGAAGATCGCGCATGTCATCTTCAGCTTCGGCTTCGAAGGCGGCGAACAGCTCGCCTGGTCGATCGAGGTGCGCCACAAGGTTGGCGGTGGGTTTTCTCCCCTTGCCGATCTCTTCAAGAACGACCCGCTGGTGGTCGTTGCCGCGGACGAACGCGACGTCGTCGGCGTCCGCTCCAATGTGCGTGGCGAGGACGTCCAGATTTACAGGCTCAGAGCCAGTGCCGAGCAGGCGCGCAACCTGCTGCTCGAGTACGTCGCCGAGGCCAATGCGCTCGCCCGGACGCCGCAGTTCTACAACTCGATCACGACGAACTGCACGACGACCGTCGCCAAGCTGATGCGGGTCGCAGGAGACAAGGTGCCGTTCGACTGGCGGCTGATCGTCAACGGTTATCTTCCCGACTATGCCTATGACCGGGGAGCCGTCGACACGTCGATGCCGCTCGACCGCCTGCGGGAGATTGCCAAGATCGACGTGCGGGCGCGGGCGGACGGATTGTCGCCCGACTTCTCGAAGGCAATTCGTCTCGGCGTGCCCCTCCCCGTCGTCGTAGCTACGCCGTAACGTACAGTAACATACGCCGGGAATCGCGATGATTGAGGCATGGTCCGCCCTGTCAGGAATTCGTTGGGCGAAATTTCGCCTATGCCCTTAACCAGGACCGCACTCATGAACCTCATCAAGCACTTTCAGAACGTCACCGCGGCTGCGGCCGTCCTGATGATGGTGGCCGCACCAATGCTCGCTCCGACCCCGGCCGAAGCCCGCCGTGCGGTGGTCGGCTGCGGAGCAAGAGGATGTGCGGCCGTCGGCAATCGCGGCGCCGTCGTGGTGCCTCGCGCGCCCGTCAGGCGCGGCGTCGTCGTCGTGAACCCTCGCCGCTATTGGCCCGCCGGGGGTGCGATCGCGGCTGGAGCCGCCATCGGCTTCATCGCGGGCGCCGCGGCGGCCTCGGTCGCCGGAACGCCGCCGAAGCCCGGCATGTGCTGGTACTATACCGATAGCACCAAGAAGACGGGTTTCTGGGACGTCTGCCCACGATAGCGATCGCCGTGAGCAGCGAGCACGGCTAATCGATTTCAACAGGGGACTTGAGATTGTTTGCTTCGTTGACTGCTGGTCGTATCCGGCGACTTCTTCCATGCCTCGCGCTGGTCCTGCTCGCTGGCTGCGGCGGACATCCGAAGGGCGTACTCTCCCCCGTTGCGGACACCGCGCCGGATACCAGTCGCGTTGACATGCTCGTCGCGACCACGCGCGCCCGATCGACTGTTCCAGGCGAGATGTTCACGGGCGAGCGCGCCCGGACGCCGTCCTTTGCGCAGATGAGGGTTTCACTGCCCAAGGTCCGCAAGGAGGGCGACGTCGCCTGGCCAAGGAAGCTGCCTTCCAATCCGAAGACCGACTTCGCCACGCTGAAGGCCGACGAGCTCAGCCTCGAGGGGGCGAAAGACTGGCTGAACGCCTCGGTCAAAAGGAACCGCGACCAAAGCGTGCTGGTCTTCATCCATGGTTTCAACAACCGCTTCGAGGATAGCGTCTACCGCTTCGCTCAGATCGTCCACGATTCCGATGTCCACAGCACGCCGGTCCTTGTGACCTGGCCATCGCGCGGCAGCCTGCTCGCCTACGGTTATGACCGCGAGAGCACCAACTACACGCGCAACGCGCTCGAGACGCTGTTCCAGTATCTCGCCAAAGACGGGACCGTGAAGGAAGTTAACGTGCTCGCCCACTCGATGGGCAACTGGCTGGCGCTGGAAGCGCTCCGGCAGATGGCGATCCGCAACGGCGGTCTTCCGGCGAAGTTCAAGAACGTCATGCTGGCAGCTCCGGACGTCGACGTCGACGTCTTCCGCTCGCAGATCGAGGACATGGGCGAACCTCATCCGCAGTTCACGCTTTTCGTCTCGCAAGACGACAAGGCGCTTGCCTTCTCGCGGCGGGTTTGGGGCAACATCCCACGGCTCGGTTCGATCGATCCGGAAACCGCGCCGTACAAGACCGAACTCGCCGACTACAAGGTCTCGGTGATCGATCTGACCAAGATCAAGGTCAGCGACGACCTCAATCACAGCAAGTTCGCGGAATCGCCGCAAGTCGTCCAGCTCATCGGCGCGCGGCTGTCCGAAGGGCAGACGCTGACCGACAGCCGGGTCGGCCTCGGCGACACGATCCTTGCAGGGACGACGCATGTGGCGGCGGCGGCCGGAAGCGCCGCGGGCCTCGTACTGACCGCCCCCGTCGCCGTGCTCGACGCCGATACTCGCAGCAACTACGCCAATCATGTCGGCGGTCTGACCGGACAAGACGGCGGCACGCAGAAGATCGCGGTCAAGAACTGCGCTGCGACGCCGGCCGACCGGGCGTGCCGGAAGCAACGATAGCAGGAGGCGCCGGCTTGAAGTTCGGCCACGCCTGGCACGCTCTTCGTCATGCCCGTTCATCGCCGTCATCGTCCCCAATCGGTTGCCCGGCCCATAGGTGATCCGTCTTGAAACATCTTTCAGGTAGACGAAACGCTCTTCGGGAGTTAGGTTGCATCAGGGGATTTCAATACAAGCTGTAACTGTCGCGCATATGCGAGACGGATGGGGAGCATCCAATGCAGACCTCGGTGCCTACGCCTGACGATCGGGGCGAGCGCCCCTGTCCGACCGATGAGGAGGTCAGGACGCAGCTTGAACGGATTCTATCCAGCGGCGAGTTTCCCAACGCCGGACGTGGCCCTGCCTTCTTGAAGTATGTCACCGAGGAGACGCTTGCGGGCCGGGCACAGCGTCTCAAGGCGTATTCGATCGCCATCGAAGTGTTCAGCCGAAGCGCGGGCTTCTCTCAGGAAGATCCGGTCGTCCGCATCGAGGCCGGACGTCTGCGCCGGGTCATCGAACGCTACTATCTCGTTGCAGGCCAGCGCGATCCGATCCGCATCGACATTCCCAAGGGCGGCTACGTACCGACCTTCACGTGGAACGACCCGCCGACGAAAGCGGCCAGGGATGTGCCGAACGAAGACGTCGCCGAGCGCCGGGTTATCGCGTGGCGGCGACGCGCCTTGCCCATGCTGGCCGCGCTCGTGGCATTCGTCTGCGCGGCGCTTGGCTACTACGCGGGCGTTCTGACGGGGCCGAGCACCGGTCGTTCCGCCGGGCAGGTTCCGGGCGAGCCGACCCTTGTGATCGCACCTTTCGCGGATCTTGGCGACGGCCCCCAGGCTGCACGCTATGCCGCCGGGCTGACCGAGGAGCTTCTGACCGCCCTTCCCCGCTTCAAGGAGATCACCGTCTTCGGCCGCGAGACGTCGAAGGCACTGCCTCCAGGCGTCGAGCCGTCGCAGGTGCGCGAGGGACTTGGCGTGCACTACCTTCTCACGGGCGGGGTCCGCGTCGCGGGCGACAAGATCCGCGTGACCGTGCGTCTCGTCGACACCTCCGAAGGATCCATCCTGTGGTCGCAGCACTACGACGAGAACCTGGACACGCACGAGCTATTCGTTATTCAGACGGATGTCGCGAGCAAGGTGGCGACGGCGATCGCCCAGCCTTACGGCATCATCGCGAAAACGTTGGCGGCCAACCCGCCGCCGGACGATGTCGGCGTCCATGACTGCACGTTGCGCTTCTACACCTACCGCGAGGAGCTGAACCCGGAAGCGCATCTGATCGCGCGCGATTGTCTGCAGAACGCCGTGGCGCGTTTCCCCGCCTACGCGACCGCTTGGTCGATGCTCTCGTTCATCCATCTCGACGAGGGCCGGTTCGAGTTCAATCCACAGAGTGACAAGGGTCCCGCGATGGAGCGAGCGCTGGGTTCGGCGCGGCGGGCGGTCTCGCTCGAACCCGACAACACGCGCGCCCTGCAAGCGCTCATGACGGCCCTATTCTTCAACAACGAGACGAAGGAAGCCTTCGAGGTCGGCGAAGCGGCGCTCGCCGCCAACCCGAACGACACGGAGTTCCTCGGGGAACTCGGAACGCGCGTCGCGTTCTCGGGGCAATGGAAGCGCGGCGCGGACTTGCTGGATCGTGCGATCGAGCTCAATCCGGGCGGAGCCGGATATTACTTCGGTACGCGCGCCCTGATCGCCTGCATGCTCGACGATCATGAGATGGCGGTGCGGCTGATCCGTAAAGCCGACCTGCAGAAATTTCCGCTCTTCCATGGCGTTGCCGCGGTCATCTACTCCGAGGCCGGGCTGCTGGCGGAGGCGAAGCGCGAGGGCGAGGTGTTCATGAAAATGCGCCCTGACTATCTGCCCAACATCGTGGCCGAGAACCGGAAGAGAAACCTACCGCCGAGGGACAGCATGCGCATGATCGCAGCGCTTCGGCGGGCTGGACTGCCAGTGCCGAGCGCGACCGATATCGAAGCCGAGTTCAGGGTCTCCGACGCCTCATACGGTCCGTGAAGGCCGTACGCTACAGTAACATACGTTTCTTCTTCCGGCTCGTTCCTTCATTCTTCCGGCGCATGACCCAGACTGGCTCACCGCCAGCCTCGGCATCGGATGGAGACAGAGCCAGTGGTCAAGACCGCATCGACACGCACCCTGCCGCTGAAGAGGTCCCTGACGCTCGCCGTCGCCGCGACCCTCGGCATGGGGGCGCCGGCCTACGGTCAGGATTCCAGCGCCGATCTCGCCAAGAAGCTTTCGAACCCGATCGCCTCGCTCATCAGCGTTCCCTTCCAGTTGAACTATGACCACGGCTACGGTCCGCTCGATGGCGACAAGGCGACCCTGAACATCCAGCCCGTGATCCCCTTCTCGCTGAACGCAGACTGGAATCTGATCTCCCGCACGATCCTTCCCGTGACCTACCAGAACGACGTCGCCGGGCCGTCCGGATCACAGTTCGGTCTCGGCGACGTCGTTCAGAGCTTTTTCCTGTCCCCTGCCAAGCCCACCGATGGCGGCCTCATCTGGGGGGCGGGACCTGTCTTCCTGATCCCGACCGCGACCGACGATCTGCTCGGCGGCGAGAAATGGGGCGCAGGGCCGACCATCGTCGCGCTGAAGCAGGACGGGCCCTGGACCTATGGCGTACTGGCCAATCACATCTGGTCGTTCGCCGGCAACGAGGACCGCAACGACATCAGAAGCACCTACATGCAGCCATTTCTCTCCTACACCACGCCGACTGCCTGGACGTTCGCGCTGAATACGGAATCCACATACGACTGGAAGGCGCACGACTGGTCGGTGCCGATCAATCTGACCGTCTCGAAGCTGATCAAGGTCAACGAGCAGCCGATCAGCCTCACGGCCGGACTTCGATACTGGGCGGCGGCTCCCGACGACGGCCCCGAGGGCATCGGCGTTCGGCTCGGGCTGACGTTCCTGTTTCCGAAGTAGGCGCAACGAACCGCGGAGAGGTCTACGGCGGCTCCTCCAAACCGGTCTACGCGCAATCTTCTCTGCTACCTCCGCGTGCTCTGACCTCACGCCGCGAACCGAAAGGACGTTTAAATGTTTACGAAACGGGATCTGCTCCGCTCTGCTGCGATGGCCGCACTCGTCGCCGCGACGGCGAAGTCCACCCCGGTGCTTGCGCAGAACAACGTCGAATGGCCCAGCCTGCTTGAGGCGAAGGACATCGCCGAAGAAGGCTTCGTCTACGGCCTGGCACCCGTGATGTTTTATGCGGTCATGCAGGAGTTTGCCGTCGACAGGAACTCCGGACAGTTCAAGGCGCCGTTCAACGAAATCGAAAACCAGCACCATGTCGCCACTCCGGACGATACGGCAGTCATCACGCCGAACAGCGACACGCCCTACTCGATCCTCTGGCTGGACTTGCGTGCTGAACCGATGGTCATCTCGGTGCCGACTGTCGAGAAGGACCGCTATTACTCGGTCCAGCTCATCGACGGCAACACCTACAATTTCGGCTATATCGGCTCGCGCGCCACCGGAAGCGAGCCGGGCTCCTATCTCGTTGTCGGACCCGACTGGAAAGGCGAGACGCCAAGAGGGATCAAGAAGGTCTTCCGATCGACGACCCCGTTCCCGCTCGCGCTTATCCGCACCCAGCTCTTCAATCCCGACGACATGCCGAACGTTGAGAAAATTCAGGCCGGCTACAAGGCGCAGCCGCTGTCCGCCTTCCTCAAACAACCCGCCCCGCAGGCTGCGCCGAAGATCGAGTTCCTTCCTGCCACCACCGCCGGAATCAAAGAGAACTTCTTCCAGTATCTCGACGCGGCCCTGCAATTCATTCCCGAGACGCCAAGGGACAAGGCGGTCCGCGCGAAACTGGCCACGATCGGCATCGGGCCCGGCAAGACCTTCGACTTCAAGGAACTATCGCTCGAACACAAGGCGGAAATCCTGGTGGCCATGAAGCAGGGCGACGGCAAGGTCGACAAGTGGCTGGCCAGCGGAAACAAGAACATCAACGGCTGGAACGTCGGTGCGTTCTTTGGCGACGAAGCCTTCTACAACGGCGACTGGGTGATGCGGGCAGGCGCCGCAAAGGGCGGTCTCCTTGGCAACGATGCCGTGGAAGCCATGTATCCCTACACCCGGACGGACGCGACCGGTGAACCGCTCGACGGCAGCAACCACAAGTACACCATCACCTTCGCACCCGGCCAGTTGCCGCCAGTGAATGCTTTCTGGTCAGTCACGATGTACGACGGCAAGAGCCAGTTCCTGGTCAAGAACCCGATCAATCGCTACCTCATCAACTCTCCGATGTTGCCGGGGATGAAAAAAGACGCGGACGGCTCGCTCACCCTCTACATCCAGAAAGACAGCCCCGGAGCGGACAAGGAAGCCAACTGGCTTCCAGCCCCGGATGGCACGATCTATCTGGTGATGCGCCTGTACTGGCCGAAGACCGAAGCGCCGTCGATCCTGCCGGCCGGCGCGGGCAGTTGGCAGCCGCCGGGAGTCGTGGCGGCGCAATAATTATCCCGAACATGAATTATCCCAACCATACCGATGCGTGGCGTCGGATGTCGATGAGGAAAGAGCTATGATACACGTGACGAGACTGCTCTGCGCCACCGCCGCGGTGGTGCTGATGGGCTTGGGCGCCGCTTCGGCCGAGTCGCAGACCTACAAGATGACGACGCCTTTCGCGCCGGGCGTTGCCGTCCCCGACGAGGTCGAGTCCTCCATCGGGACGCTGAAGCTCGACTACGGCTATCCCTCTGCGGATACCGTCGACAAAATCTACGACAATCTGGACCGGTCGCGTGCGCTCCAAGCCTATCTGCTGGGCTTCCCGATCGTCAATCAGGCCGGCATGCGCCAATCATTGCGAGAGTTCGGCCCCGATAACCAGACCAACGTGATCTGGGAGAACCTCGTCGATTCAAAGACCGTGGAACTGACCGCCAACGACAACACTGTCTACAGCTTCATCTGGCTCGACACGAGCAAGGGGCCGCTGGTGGTCGAGATTCCGCCCAAGGTACTCGGGCTGATCGACGACTTCTGGTACAAATGGGTTGCCGATGTCGGCATTACCGGGGCTGACAAAGGCGAAGGCGGCAAGTACCTGATATTGCCGCCCGGCTACAAAGGCGATGTCCCGGAAGGCTATCACGTCGTACGTCCGAGCACCTTCGGCAACTGGATGCCGTTCCGCTCGTTTCTGGTCGACGGTTCGCCCAAGCCCGGCGTGGACTCGGTGAAGAAGACGCTGAAGATCTACAACCTCGCGGACGCGGCCAACCCTCCGCCCATGAAATTTGTCAACGCATCGGGCAAACCGGCGAATTTCGTTCCGCCCGCGGACTATGAGTTCTGGTCCCTGTTGAACGAAGCCATCCAGGAAGAGCCGCCCGAAGGTTCTGATCCCACCACGCTCGGCCTGTTCGCCTCGATCGGCATCGTCAAGGGCAAGCCCTTCAATCCTGACGAGCGGATGAAAAAAATCCTCACCGACGCCGCCAACTTAGGCGCCGTCACCGCGCGGACGATCGCCTTCAAGATCCGCGGCGAAGACGCCTACTTCTATCCGGACAGCGCGTGGAGGCTGCCGTTCTTTGGCGGCTACAAGTTCGAAGTCGCGCCTGGCGTCAGCAATCTCGATGGCGCTGCGTTCTTCTACTTCTTGGCCACCGGCGTCACGCCGGCGATGGAAGAGAAGATGGTCGGCCAAGGCTCGCAATACCCATGGGCAGCTCATGACT
The DNA here is from genome assembly GCF_037002925.1 of Rhizobium aouanii. Taxonomy (NCBI): domain Bacteria; kingdom Pseudomonadati; phylum Pseudomonadota; class Alphaproteobacteria; order Hyphomicrobiales; family Rhizobiaceae; genus Rhizobium; species Rhizobium aouanii. The sequence continues at coordinate 13,022 of NZ_JBAMYD010000035.1, read as the reverse complement.
CCAAAGGCAATCCGTTGGACGGCGCAAAAAACTACAAGCTGCGACTGCCGCCAAATATCCCGGTTAAGGATTTCTGGTCGGTCATCGTTTACGACAACCAGACCCGCTCGATGGTGCAAACCGACCAGCAATTCCCCAGCGTCAGCAGCCAAAGCAAGGGCGTCACGGTGAATGCGGATGGCTCTGTGGACATCTTCTTCGGACCCAAGGCTCCCGCGGGCATGGAGAACAACTGGGTGCAGACGATTCCCGGCAAAGGCTGGTTCACACTGCTTCGCCTCTACGGCCCGCTGGAACAGTGGTTCGACAAGACCTGGAAGCCGGGCGAGATCGAACTCGTCCCCTGACAAGTGGATACCGGGACCATGGGGTGCAGATCCCATGGTCCCTGAATTCCCATGGTCCCTGAATATAGCGAATAGATCGCCTGTCACAGTGGAACGACTGCCGCTCAAATCGGCACAATTCAAATGAGGAGGTTTCAATGCGCAGTTGGACTGGACGTACCGGATTGCAGCCGATCAGCCTGACGGCCAATACCGGGCGGCGGCCCGGGGGCCTGCCGGTCGGGTCGGCTGACCTTCCTGTTCCAGTAGTCGCATAGCATCGTCAACACCGACACGGAGTCAACGCAAGTACCCCAACACTGGCTCGCTCGAACAGACGAGCGGATTCTTGAGGAGAACCGCAATGAGGTTTCTATATGCTGCCGCACTGGCCATGGTGGCCCTTTGGCTTTCTATCGCCCCCGCCGGGGCCCAGAGCGTCACCGGCACACTCGGCTCGCCTAGCGCCACGACGACGATCGACGGCAAGCAATTGCCGGCGCCCGACCCGGCATTTGGCGGCGTGATCAAGGACGATGCCCTTCAGTCGAAACCCTGGTGGGCGCCCCGCATCGTGCCGACGGAGGCCGCCCCGAACGTGCTCCTGATCATCACGGACGACGCCGGGTTTGGCGTGCCGAGCACCTTCGGCGGCGTCATTCCGACGCCGACAATGGAGCGCATCGCAAATGCGGGACTGCGCTACAACAACATCCATTCGACAGCACTGTGCTCGCCGACGCGGGCGGCGCTGATCACCGGGCGGAACCATCATTCGGCTGGGTTCGGCGTGATTTCCGAGCAGTCGACGGGCTTCCCCGGCTACAACAGCATCATCGGCGAGGACAAGGCCACAATCGGGCGGGTTCTACTCGACAACGGCTACGCCACGTCCTGGTTCGGCAAAGATCACAATGTGCCGGCATTTGCCGCAAGCCAAGCGGGACCGTTCGATCAATGGCCGACCGGCATGGGCTTCGAGTACTTCTATGGGTTTATCGGCGGCGATGCGAACCAATGGCAGCCGAACCTGTTTCGCAATACCACCCAGATCTATCCCTTCGAAGGCAAGCCGGGTTGGAACCTGGTCACGGCGATGGCCGATGACGCCATCGATTACGTGACTCGCCTCGATCAGACGATACCGGACAAGCCGTTCTTCATCAAATACGCCTCCGGCGCCACGCACGCGCCGCACCACCCGATACAGGAATGGGTGGACAAGATCCATGCGATGCACCTCTTCGACGACGGCTACGAAAAGCTGCGTGAGCGGATCTTCGAGAACCAGAAGAAGCTCGGCGTCATCCCTGCGGACACACAGCTCGAGCCGTGGCCGGCGGACGTTCTCAAGAACTGGGACGACCTGACCGCAGATGAGAAGAAGCTGTTCATCAGGCAGGTGGAGGTCTTCGCCGCCTACGCCGCCTACAACGACCATGAGATCGGCCGTGTCGTCCAGGCGATCGAGGATATGGGCAAGCTCGACAACACCCTGATCATCTACATCAATGGCGACAACGGCACGAGCGCCGAGGGCGGTCCTCTCGGCACGCCCAATGAGGTCGCCTTCTTCAACGGCATCAACAAGATGCCGGTCGACGTGCAGATGAAGTGGTACGACGTCTGGGGCACCGAGCAGACCTACAACCACATGTCGGCGGGCTGGTCCTGGGCCTTCGACACGCCCTTCACCTGGTTCAAGCAGAACGCCTCGAAGCTCGGCGGCGTCCGCCAGAACATGGCGGTCTCCTGGCCGGCACGGATCAAGGACAAGGGCGGCCTTCGCGGGCAGTTCATGCATGTGATCGATGTTGTGCCGACCATCCTCGAGGCAACCGGCATTCCCGCGCCTGAGACTGTGAACGGCATCAAGCAGGCGCCGATCGAGGGCACGAGTTTCGCCTACACGTTCGACAAGGAGAACACTGACGAGCCGTCCCGCCACAAGACCCAGTACTTCGAGATGATGGGGCAGTGGGCGCTATACAATGACGGCTGGCTGCTCAGCACCAAGGTAAACCGCGCGCCGTGGGACGCGTTCGGTCCAGCCAACAGCGACCCGCTCAATAACCAGGTGCTGGAACTTTACGATCTTACCAAGGACTTCAGCCAGTCCCAGAACATCGCCGAGCAGAATCCCGACAAGGTGAAAGCGATGAAGCAGCTGTTCATCGCGGAGGCGAAGAAATACCAGGTCTTCCCGATGGACGCCTCGGTGGCCGCCCGCATCGTGGCGCCGCGCCCGAACATCACTGCCGGCCGCAGCGAGTTCGTCTACACCCACCCGATGGTCGGCTTGCCGCAGGGTGACTCACCGCTGCTGATCAATACGTCCTACACGATCACCGCCGACATCGACGTGCCAGAAGGTGGTAGTGAGGGCATGATCCTGACGTCGGGCGGCCGCTTCGCCGGCTATGGCTTCTATCTGCTCAAGGGCAAACCCGTCTTCCTGTGGAACCTGGCCGACCTGAAGCGGATCAAATGGGAGGGGCCGGACGCGCTGACGCCCGGCAAGCATCTGATCGAGTTCGACTTCAAGTATGACGGCCTCGGCGCTGGCACACTGGTCTTTAACAACTTCAGTGGCGTCGGCGGTCCGGGAACCGGTACGCTCAAGGTGGACGGCAAGGCGGTGGCAAGCCAGAAGATGGACCGCACCCTGCCGATGATCCTGCAATGGGACGAGAGCTTCGACGTCGGCTCCGACACGCTCACCGGCGTGAACGACGCCGACTACCAGCCGCCGTTCGCGCTGACCGCCAAGCTGAACAAGTTGACGCTCAAGGTGGACCGTCCGGTGCTCAGCGAGGGCGACATTAAGAAGCTTCAGGAAGCCCAGGCGGCTGCGATGGACGGCGCCGCCAGCCAGGCCGTCGCGGTCGACGGCAAGCCGATTCAGCACGTCCAGCCCGGGCCGCATTGATCCGAGCGGCCCCCCAAACTCGCGAACGAAACACGGGCCTGAGGTCAGCCCTCAGGCCCGTCGATCAGGAGAAGGCAAGATGGCTCGACCGAGGTCTCGCTGCAGGTAACGGGATCGATGAGGGCAGGCAGCAAAGATTGCGCGCCCGTTTTCTCTTAATTTCTGTGTTAATCTACAATTTGAAGGATTGTTTGTTTGGCACCGGCAAAACGCCGTCAAAGAGTGAGTCGACCACGGAAGCGAACCGCCCCTGGGATAGATCCTTCGACGTCTCCTGATACGGCTGCCAGATCCGTTTCAAGAATTGGAGTTCTCGCGGCCATTACAATCGTGACGGTGCTCGTCCTTGCTGGCGGCATGTCGTGGCAATTTTTCTCTGGCGAGAGCGGTTCCAGATTCCATCTGGCAGGCGAGGCCGTCGCGCCGGCGACATTCGTCGGGAGCGAAACCTGCGCTGGCTGCCACAACGCGGAAGCGAGTCTCTGGCGTGGTTCGCAGCACAGGCACGCAATGGACCATGCGACCGACGGTTCCGTGCGGGGCGACTTCAATGAAGCGCGTTTCGACTATTACGGCGTGCAGTCGCGTTTTTTCCGCAAGAACGGAAAATTCCTCGTCGAGACCGACGGACCGGACGGCAAGACGGCGATCTTCGAGATCAAGTACACCTTTGGCGTCGATCCGATACAGCAGTACCTGATCGCGTTTCCCGATGGCCGCCTACAGGCGCTTTCGATTGCCTGGGACAGCCGGCCAAAAGAACAAGGCGGACAGCGCTGGTTCCATCTCTATCCGGACGAGCCAATCCGCCACGATGATATCCTGCACTGGACCAGGCTCAACCAGAACTGGAACTTCATGTGCGCCGAGTGCCATTCGACCGGTGTGCAGAAGAACTACGATGCCGCGAACGACCGCTTCGCCACCAGTTGGGCCGAGATTAGCGTCGGTTGCGAGACTTGTCACGGCGAGGGCTCGCGGCACGTTGCCTGGGCGCAGAGCCGGCAAGGCTGGCGGCCGTTCGGCAGGGACGAAGACCCGAAGATGGGGCTCGCGGTCCGCTTCGACGAGCGCGTTGGCGTCAGCTGGACGCCGGATGCCGTGACCGGAATGCCGCGGCGCAGTGCATCACCACCTTTCTCGCGCAAGGAGGTCGAGACCTGTGGCCTCTGTCACGCACGGCGCGGTCAGCTCTCCGAGGACTGGGTTCCAGGATCGTCGTTGTCCAACACCCATCGCGTCTTGCCGCTTGATCGCGGGCTGTTCCATGCGGACGGACAGATGCGCGACGTCGAGGAGACCTACAACTACGCCCCCTTCAAGCAGAGCAAGATGTTCGGGATGGGGGTGACCTGCAGCGACTGCCACGATCCGCATAGCGCCGCATTGCGCGCGCCGGGGGACGGCGTCTGCGCGCAATGTCACGCGCCCGACACCTATGAGTCCGTAGCCCACCGCCATCATGGCGGCGTGAACCCGCCGCTTTCCTGTGCGTCCTGTCACATGCCGGCGCGCACCTACATGGGGATCGACCGCCGGCATGATCACAGTTTCCGCATCCCGCGGCCGGATCTCTCCGTCAAGCTTGGCACGCCCAATGCCTGCAACGATTGCCACAAGGACAGGCCGGCCGAATGGGCAGCGACCGCCGTAGAGAACTGGTTCGGCCCGGACCCCAAGGGGTTTCAGCACTATGCCGCGGCATTTCAAGCTGCGTGGACGGATCATCCGGACGCCGACAGGCTTCTTGCGGCCGTTGCCTCCGACGCGAGCTCCCCGGCCTTCGCCCGCGCCAGCGCATTGTCCGAGTTGAGAGCGTATGTGTCTGGCCTCAACGTCGATCTGGCGCGATCCGGCCTGTCGGATCGCGACCCGATGGTGCGGATCGGCGCGCTCGACATGCTCGAAGGCGTGCCCGTCGATCGGCTCTGGCCCTTGGTTTCGCCGCTTCTCTCCGATCCAGTCCTCGGCGTGCGCCTCAGGGCTGTCTCCCTGTTGGCGGCAGTTACGACAACGCGGCAGCCTTTAGCCGACCGCGCTCGTTTCGATCACGCATCCGAGGAATTCGCCGCCGCCCAGCGCATCGCTGCCGATCGCCCCGAGGCAAGGAGTGCGCTGGGTACGTTCTTCGCCCAGCGCGGTCTGGTTGCGGACGCCGAAAGCGAATACAGGGCCGCGCTGAATCTGAGCCCGCAGTTTGCGCCGGCGGCGGCCAATCTCGCCGATCTCTACCGTCAGCTTGGGCGAGACGCCGATGGCGAACAGGTGCTGCGTGGCGCGCTCGCGGCGTCACCGAAAGACGCGGGCATCCATCACGCGCTCGGCCTTACTCTCGTGCGGCAAAAGCGGCTCGGTGAGGCTTTCGAGGAGTTGCAACAGGCCGCCGAACTTGCGCCCGAGCAGGCCCAATATGCCTACGCCTACGCAATTGCCTTGCATTCGGGCAGCCGCACCGGCGATGCGATCGCGGTGCTCAAGGCGAGCTTGGTGCATCACCCACGTGATAGGAACACGTTGGTGGCACTGACGACGCTCAGTCGCGACGGTGGCGATCTCGCCGCCGCGCTTGACTATTCGGAACGATTGCTGCGGCTCTCCCCGGACGATCAAAACCTCATTCGCTTCATTCAAGAACTTCGCCGAATGACGACCTCCGGGCAATAAGGCGTTTCAGGCTCATGCGCAGATCAGTCAAAAGGTCGAGGGTGGAGCGACCTAGTCTGTCTTGACCGTGGCGCAAGACATGCCGCACAAATCCGCCAGATCAGGAAGTTTCCACGGCTGGGCCGGATCGGCAAGCATGACGGCGATTGCCGCAGCAAATCTTGGATGGCCCGCCAGTCGGATTAGCTCGCGGCGCGCAGCACCAGTGTGAACAGGGCCGAAGCAAGCGCGTTGAGAACGGCGCGTCCTCCTGCTCGGTCACCGGCGGACCACATTCGCATCAGCCCCAACAAACTGGCGAGTTGATCGGTTGCAGATCCGATAGCGTGTTTCCGACACCGTCGATCGTGCGTGCCACAATATTTGTAGGCAGATAATTGCGGAGCAGTCGATCATGGGGGCGGAGCAATCAAGAATCGGCCACACAACATGTCGAGTTGCTCGCCCTGACCGTCGTTTGTCGCTCGGCATCCATCCGGCAGACCCTTGGCGCTGCTGGGTGGGGATCGGCGTTTGCGCGCTACCGTCGTGAAGCATATGCGCTGCACCGTCAGGCAGTAGCCCGATATCTCTACTTACAAGCTCGCTCGCTTGTTCTCGTCTCCGGATCCTCGAAAATGGCCCGGCCTTTGACTATGACGCGGTAGGGAATATCGTTCGCCGCCGCCCGGCTCCGCGCCACGGCGCACAGTAGGCACAGCGGATCTCGAGCTGACCGGTTACGATGATGATTTGCAGGAGATGGCTTAGCCAATCGACTTCAGACATTTCGCCTCCCGGAAATGATGAAAACTTATCGCAATAGTACGGTGGTTTTTAGTTGTCGGCCTTGGCCGTCAGCCCATCGCAGCTCTTGGCACTTTTCAGCCGCCATTGCGAAAGTCAGCGATGCCCGCTTTGAACGGTTTTGAACCGTTGGCCAGCTTTATTCGGGCAGAAGCTCTGCTCATATCCCAGTCAAGACAGCAACCACCTCCAGCAAGCGGTGACTTAGGTCAAAACTTTGGCTTCTGCCGCCGCAGAGATAAAGGCCTCCCTGGCCACCTCGATGTGCGCCAAGCTGTTCATAGCCTCGACACAACGGCGTTTAGCGGCGTCGAGGCAAGGGCCGTCGAGAAACGGCCATCTGTGCTCCAGGTAGTCAATCGCCTCCGCTGGACCGTGAATGAATTCGGATGAGCGCCTTCCGATGCGGATGGCGACAGGTGCAGTCCATCGAAGTTCATGTGTGTGGCTGTTTGGGGACATGCAAAACCTCCATGTTTTCCAAGGAGCGTTGTCTGTACATATAAGATGCGCAAATGCTCGTTCAACTTGGTTTAGTAAGGAAACGGACCGGTCGCGTGATCGCCGAAAAAGATTGTCGCGGCGGTGGCCGAGCAGAAACTGATCACTGAGGTGAACATCGGCAGGGCAGGCCGAAGACGCAGGATTAGGCATCTTTGCACGCCTTTCAACGGGAAGGAGCCGGGCGTGCCTTGGGAGCAGAGTAGAAGCTTGGCCCGGGAAGTTATGAAAGAGGGGATGGTCCGGTGTCGGACATCTCCCGAATCAGACGCGCGACGTCATCACCGACGAAAGGCTTTGCAAGGGTGGGAACGCCGACAAAAGAGCGATCAAGGCCTTTGTTGCCGTAGCCGGTGGCAAACGCGAAGGGTATGCCGCGCTCTTTCAAGGCTTCTGCAATGGGGTAGCTCGGCTCGCCATCGAGATTGACGTCGAGGATCGCCAGGTCGAAATCTCCCGTTCGGGCCAGTTCACGTGCATCCTCCAGCCGCGATGCAACAGCTCCGACTTCATGGCCCAATTCCTCTAAGGTGTCCTCCATCATCATCGCCACGAGCGCCTCGTCCTCGACCACCAAAATGCGAAGCTTCTTTGTTTCGGAGTTCATTTTTGTCCAATCGCTTGTGAGGGTGTTCAGGCTACCGGGCCATCCAGCGCAAAGATGATCCCGGATTCTGGGAAGGAAAGCTCTGCACGCGCACCAAGTTCGCGTGCCAGGGCTTGTTCAAGCAGACGACTCCCGAAGCCCTTGCGGGTGGGAGACTTTACGGGAGGGCCGCCATATTCGGTCCACAGCAGGCGAATGCTTCGGTCGCTCTCGGTCCCCTTCACATCCCAATGAACGACAACCCTGCCGGCGCCGGTAGAAAGTGCGCCATATTTTACCGCATTAGTCGCCAGTTCATGAAATGCCATGGACAGGGAAAGAGCCAGTTTCGGCCGCAGACGCAACGCCGGGCCTGAAATCTCGATCCTGTTTGGCGAGTCCGGATGAATGGCGTGGATCGATCGCTCCAGAATTTCATGGATATCGGCACCCTCCCAACTTTCGCGCGTGAGCAGATCATGAGCCCTGGCAAGAGCGACGAGGCGGGTTTCGAACAGTTTAAATGACTGACTTCCACGTTCACCTCGGAACGTCTGGCCTGCCAGCGACTGCACGGTTGCGAGCGTGTTTTTCACCCGGTGATTAAGCTCGTTGACGAGCAGCTGACGGCGCCGCTCTTCCTGCCGACGCTCCGTGATGTCTCGGGCGATTTTCGAAGCGCCGATGATCTTGCCGGCCGCATTTCTCAGCGGAGAAACAGTCAACGAGATTTCGACCGGGGCACCGTTCTTTTTCACGCGGATCGACTCAAGATGTTCAAGGTGCTCGCCGCGGCGGATGCGCGAAAGGATCTCACGCTCTTCGTCCTGACGATCCGGAGGGATAAGAAGGTTGATCGGCCTGCCTATCACCTCAGCAGCTTCATACCCAAAGAGACGTTCGGCACCACTGTTCCAGGTTTGTATCATCCCGTGAATGTCTTTACTGATGATCGCATCGTCAGAGAATTTGACGATAGCCGCCAGGCGCTCGGAATATTCCTCGGCTTTCTTCCGATCCGATATGTCCACCAGCATATTGATTGCGCCGATAAGCTTGCCGTTAGCATCGTGCAGCGGTGTCGGATAGGGGATGAAGGGGATACGCGTGCCGTCAGGCCGTTCTGCGATGGCTTCTTCGCCGCGAACCGCTCTGTCTTCCTTGAGTGCCACTGCCATCGGACATTCATCATGCGGCAGATAGGTTCCGTCAGGCCGATAGAGCCTCCAGGTGACACACCACTCGTCTCCAACTTGGGGAGTGCGACCAGCCATTTCCACGGCAGCCTTGTTGAAGAAGGTTATGCGGCCCTTTGCATCCGTCGTGTAGACCGCCGCCGGCAAAGCCTCAAGGAGATCGCTGAGATGTTTTTCATTCTCCCGAATGCGATCTTCCATATATTTGGCTTTCGTGACGTCGATTAGAACTCGCACTCCGTAGCGAAATTTTCGCTCGGCATCACGCACCGACGAGCTATAAACATCAAGGTAAACAGGGGTTCCGTCCGCCATGCTCGCCTGTTTTCGCAAGGCATAGCTGTCAATCCTGCCGGCTACCTGCTGGGCATACAACCCGGCATCCTGGTCGCGATCATCGGGATGCGTGTAGTCAAGGAATGTCAAATTCAACAGCTCTTCCCTGGAACGTCCGAGCATTCGGCACAAGGCGTCGTTTACGCGTAGCAGTCGCCCATCGGCGTCCGCCTCCGCGATTCCGATCGTCGCAGCCTGATAGGTCGCCGCGAGACGCTCGTCGCTTTCACGCCGCGCGCTTTCTGCCTCGTATACATCGGTGACGTCTGTGGTGAAGCAACGGGTATTGAGGAAGCGACCGTCCTGAAACCGGCTGTTTGACGTAATCATGACGTGTTTCGCCGATCCGTCTTTCGCACGCAGGCTAGCGGGATATCGATCGAGCCTTTCACCGCAGCTCAGCTTTCCAAGTATCTCCTCAATGGCCGACGAGTCCGCGTGGAATTCCGCGACATGTCTGCCGATATATTCCTCCGGAGCATACCCGAGGAGGTTGAGCTCGGTCTTGTTTGCCCTCAAGATGATCCCGTCATGACTGACGATATGGAGACCGATAGCGGCGTTCTCGAAGAAATCCTCCAGATCGTCCGCTTTCTGCCGCGCTTCCTCCTCAAGCTGCTTTTGCTTCGAAATGTCCTGGAAACAGTTGATGGCGCCTTGAATCTCACCTCTTTGGTCGCGTAGCGGTCGGATATTGACCAAAGCAATAAATCGGGTTCCGTCAGGTCGCTCGATCGTCACCTCCTCATTACGAGTGGCATGCCCGGTTCTGATCGCCTCGGCCATCGGACAGTCCTCATGAGCGAGTGCGGTTCCATCGACAAGATATAGGCGATGGGAGCCGCAGAAACGCTCCCTGGGATGCTGCAGAGACGGGCGCCTTCCCCACAGCTCCGCAGCTTCGGCATTGTAGCGCATCAGCCATCCGTCACGGTCGCATACATACACGGCGCCGGGAATAGCATCGAGCAAGACCGGCGTCCCACCAACAATCGCTTCGTACTCGGTCAGTGGCGCGATCGCCCGGAGTTCTTCGACATTCGACATTCAGCCCCTGCACTTTCCCATTTACCCAACTCGCTCGCATCTCTCGACCGGACGCTGGACTCGACCCAACTTCTTGTAACGGCTTCAAAGCTAAATGGTTCCATGCCGATCCAACAGCCGCATCTCTGTGTTTAGCAGGTCAGAAACAGCCTGTTGAAAACTCCCCTCTGTCGCGGATCTCTCCCGAGAGCTTAGCAGTTCCCCCACACGGATTCGACATCGGTGAAATACGGATTGCGGCTGCCGTTGCGACAAATATATATCGAGCCGCCGCCGCTGGGCTAACTGCATGGCCTTTGCTAAGGCGGCCGAGCCGGCTCGTCTGGAGGAAGCCCGTCCACGCTCGGATTGTTTTGTTGCACGATTTGCGGCTCGTACGGATCTTTCCGTCGCACCGCGTGCGGATAGTGGCGGCGACGGAGTCGTTCGTCTTGATGAGATCAGAACTCGAAACCCAAGCCCAACTGGCCTAAGAAGCTGATTTTCTTGAAGCTCTGTGGCTTAGCCCCTATTAGGCAACATCAGCTGCTTCTGGTTCCGCATTAATCGGACCAGGATGGGCTCAACGCACAAATTGCTGTAGGCACGACGAAGCGATCTGATCGTATCCCCTAAACTTCTCTGGAGTTATTGTAAGCTTCGTGCTACACATTCTGTGGAAATGTATTGCGAAGGTGGCAAATGCCAACACCTCATAATCCTCCGGCCGCTGTGCGGCGCGCTCTGCGCAAACTTGGCGCAGACATACACGACGCTCGCCGGCGTCGCCGCCTGCCTATGGCTGTCGTCGCCGAGCGTGCCTTTACCTCACGCTCAACGCTTCAAAAGATCGAAGCCGGGGACACTAATGTCAGCATCGGCATCTACGCAGGCGTTCTACAGGCACTCGGCTTGCTAGAGGGACTGAGCCAGGTCGCCGACATCAGAAACGACAGCGTCGGTCAGTCGCTCGCCAGTGCACAACTCCCTAAACACGCCCACCCAAAGCGATCGCCGGGATCGCGTGATGGCTGATTTCGAAGTTCATCTCGACTTACACGGCCGCACACGTCCGATCGGGCTGGCGCGGAGTAATCGGGTGCGTGGTGCCGAGACGATCATGTTCGAGTATGACCGAGCCTGGCTTGAGGACACTGACCGCTTCTCGCTTGAGCCCGCGCTATCCCTGACTCGGGGCGCTTTTGCGCCACCTGCCGGCCGTGCAACCTTTGGCTCCATTGGCGACTCTGCGCCCGATACCTGGGGTCGGCGCCTGATGCAACGCTCGGAGCGGCGTACGGCTGAGCGTGATGGCCGGGCCGTCCGCACACTGGCGGAAAGCGACTATCTGCTTGGCGTCGCGGACGAGACACGGCTCGGCGCGTTCCGCTTTCGCTGGGCTGGCGAGGAGCAATTCCAAGCGCCGGCCCGCGCCGGCGTCCCCGCCCTCATCGAGCTCGGCCGCCTGCTGCAGATCACCGAACGCATCCTGCGCGATGAGGAAACCGACGAAGACCTTCAACTTATCTTCGCACCTGGCTCGTCGCTTGGTGGAGCGCGGCCGAAGGCTTCTGTCATCGATCAACATGGCCATCTCTCGATCGCCAAGTTTCCTAAGGAAACCGACGATTACAGCATAGAGACATGGGAAGAGATTGCTATGCGACTGGCTGAACAAGCCGGCATAGTCACTCCCCTGCACGAACTCATTGACGTCGCCGGAAAGAAGGTCATGCTCTCGCGTCGCTTCGACCGCAATTATGGTGTCCGCCTCCCATTCCTTTCCGCGATGGTGATGATGGGCGCAATGGACGGCGAGCGTGGCAGCTACCCGGAGATCGTGGACGTCCTGGCTGAGCACGGCGCACAGGGAAAAACCGATTCCAAAGCGCTCTATCGCCGCGTCGCCTTCAATGTGCTGATCTCCAACGTCGACGACCACCTGCGAAATCACGGCTTTCTGTGGCTTGGCAAAGGCGGCTGGTCGTTGTCCCCTGCCTATGACCTCAATCCGGTGCCTACCGACGTCAAAGCACGCATCCTGACGACCAACATCGACCTCGATGACGGCACCTGTTCGCTTGATCTGCTGGAAGAAGCTGCCGGATTCTTCTCGCTCACGCTCGCACAGGCACGTGATATCATCAAGGAAGTCGCGACCTCCACCGCGACGTGGCGCGAGACCGCAAAAGCAGTGGGTGCGCGGTCGGCAGAGATCAACCGTATGGCTAGCGCTTTCGAGCACGATGATTTGCAGCGAGCGCTAGCCCTATAAACGAGAACCCTCCTCCAGCACCAAGCTCAACGGGGGGAAGGCGCGAACAAGTTGCCGCGCCAGGACATGCAGGACATTTGTAGGGCAGCCATTTGGGAGAGCAAGGTTGCCGATCCGAGGAAGGCTGGCGAAACTGCCTTCCGTTGGGTCCGCCGGCTCCTGCCAAAACACATCCATAGCACCCCACCATCCTGACCGTCCGCCATCATGGAGCAACTCCAGATTCCAAAGCATGTCGATTGAGCGCGGCGGGCAGTTCGGATTAGAATATCGACCTAGGAGGCTGCTGCAAAACCCTCTGGCTTTTGGGTTGAAGCCATGATTCCCTGTGGTTGCAACAGCGGGGATTGATTTGCATGCGTGGCGGGGATGAGCGGACGGGATCGCTGTTTTCGTA
>NZ_JBAMYD010000034.1:0-28644 GCF_037002925.1 Rhizobium aouanii | reverse complement strand
TTCCGGCTGCGCGTGACTAGCGATGGTTTGCCGTGGGACGTGCCCCTCACCCTAACCCTCTCCCCGTAAAACGGGGCGAGGGGACGTGCCAAACGCAGCGTTGAAGTTGAGGAAGCCCGTGCGGCATATCCTTCGCCCGTTTACGAGGGTCCGAAGGACGGGGCGAGACCCGTGACTCGACCCCGGTTTGGTGGCGGCAGCCATGGGGGGCTGGTGTGGGCGCCGTGACTGATGGCGAGAATTCATCCTGGCAACCGACCCGAAAATCTCGGGTCGGTCGAATATAGGGTCACTCGTGATCCCTGGTGGCCCGTAGGGCAACGGCGTCAAACCGATTGCCTGAGAGGTCGATGCTGTTGAATAGGTCGCGGACGACTTTCGCGATTTCTTCTGCGGAAGCACCCTTGGCGTATTCTTCCTGCATACGGCGTCTCACAAGTTTTTCCAAATCTGACATAGCTCACCTCATCAAATCCGGCGCGAGATGAGTTTGGCGCCGAGACCGATCACAGGCAAGTTACGTTTTATTTAGAATGGCTTACCGATTGGTAATGTTAGAGCGCGATGTAACGGTCGGCGCGGTGATTGATGGCGACGAAGAGGTTTAGGACGACGGCACCGAGCACCGAATAAAAGACGACAGGCGGCGTGGTGACGAAGAAGGCGGCGGCGAGCACGCACATGTCGATGGCGAGTTGGACGAGGCCGGCGCGGATCCCGAAACGCTCCTGCAGGTAGATGCCGAGAATGCCGACGCCGCCGAGGCTGGCGCGGTGACGATAGAGCGCCAGCAGGCCGAAGCCGAGCAGCAGGCCGCCGAGAAGTGCCGCCCAGGCCGGATGGATGCTCGAAATGGACAAGAAGCGCGACTGCACATCGGCAAGCACCGAGGTCAGGCCGATGGCGATGAAGGTCTTGATGGTGAAGGGCATGCCGAGTCGCTTCCAGGAGAGATAGAAGAACGGCAGGTTGAGCAGGAAGAAGGCGAGACCGAAATTGGCGCCGAAGGCATAATGCAGGAGGAAGGCCACGCCGGCCGTGCTGCCGGTGAGAAGGCCGGCGCTGGCGAGCACGTAGAGGCCGAGTGCGGCAACGAGGCTGCCGGAGAATATGCCCTGCACATCTTCGATCGGGGTGTGGCGTGTCGCAGTCGTATTCCAAAAACCAAGAGCATTGAAGAGCTGTGTCATGTCGCCAGTCTCCACGGCAGACGAGTTCAAGAACGCGCTTGGGGAAACCGGCGCTGCGGAATTTTGGATCGTGAAAGGAGCCCGAGCGCCTCGGCGTGATATTGCCGGTCGCTCTGCCGATGCGACGCAGTATCGGGTTTTTCGGCCTTCCGATCAAGCGAAATAGGTAAGCAATGCTGACCTATAAAAACATCGCAAGAAATGTTCGCTTACGCGGGTTTTCGCGTAAGGAATAGAATGCCGGAAACTGGTTTTCCGCCATCTTTGCGAATGACCGATTTGACGATCTTGAGGATTTGGAAGCCGTGACGGGCGAGAAGCGTCCTGACATAGGCTTCCGAATGGGCATAACGCAGCGACGCAGCGAGATGGAAGCCGTCGCCATCACCCGCATCCTCGACGGAAAAGGCGATATCGGCGCCTGGTGCAGCGAGTTCTCCGACGATGGCAAAGACGCTTTCGAGATTGCCGAGATACATCAGCACGTCGGCTGCCGTCACCAGGTCGGCGCGATGGCGCGCCGCATCCGCAAAGACGCCGGAGAGATCGGGCGCAAGCGAGAGATCGGCCTGGGCGAGACTGTCATAGATTTGTTTCTCGGCGGCCTTGGTCAACATATTCTGCGAGAGGTCGAAGCCTTCGAGGTGGCCAAGATTGGCGCGGATCTCCAGGCCGAGCAGGCCGGTGCCGCAGCCGAGATCGACGGCGTGTTCGTAGCGCCTGCCGGTGGAGGCGATGAGCGCTGCAAGCTTCTGCGGGACGCTGTAGTCGAGCTTTTCGACAAGTGCTGATTCGAAACGGTCGGCATAGTCGTCGAAGAGGCGCTCGACATAGCGGCTCGGCGGCTGGTCAGGCACGGCACAGTCGCCGAGAAGGGCGAGCTTGAGGGTTGCGCCGAAAATATCTTCCGGGTCGAGGGCAAGCGTCTTGCGATAAGCCTCGATCGCAGCCTCGCCCCTGCCCGCCTTTTCCATATAGGTGGCGAGGCGATACCAGCCGGCGGCCCAGGCAGGCACGAGCTCGAGAGCCTGTTCCATCAACTCGGCGGCCGCTTCCGGCTCACCGCCTTCTTCGAGCATCCTGGCGTAATCGGCGCGGCGGTCGGCAATGACATCGCCTGAGGAAAGCTGGTGGGGTTGCATTAATGGGCCTATCAACTCTTTCTTTTACGCATGTCGTTGCCGCAAAACCGCTGCACACTTTTGCGCGACATGCGTCGGCCCGCATCTGGCGGCGGCCACAAAAAAACTCAAGTCCTATTTCAGAGGCGAAGCGGCCAATTCCGGAAAGGGCTTGCGGGCAGCGCGCCGCGACCTTATTCCAAGGGCAAACAGGAGATGGCTTATGTCCGATCAGGCGAACAGGTTCCTCGGCGATTCAATCGGCCGCACATTGATAAAGCTTCTCGTGGTGTCGCTGATCGTCGGTTTCGTCATGACCGTTTTCGGCCTGACGCCGTGGAGCATCATCGACGGCGTGCGCGACTTCGTCCTGGAGATCTGGTACCGGGGCTTCTCGGCTCTCGGGCGCGTCGGCGACTATCTCATCCTCGGCGCGACGATCGTCATCCCCCTCTTCATCATTCTTCGTCTTTTCAGCTACCGCCGGTAACATGACATCCATCGATCTTTCCAGGCGCGGCCTGCTGCGCCTTTCCGGACTTGCGCTCGCCGCCGGCATCGCCGGCTGCACCACGACCCCGCGGATGGCCAGCACGCCGTCGGACGGCGAAGACGAGACGGCGAGCGTGCTGCCACTCGTCAACCAGCTGCGGGCCAAAAACGGCCTGTCGCCGCTTGCCGTCGATCCGGCGGCAAGTACTGCCGCCTTGTTCCAGGCGAAACGCATGGCGAGTGCGGGCAAGATGGCGCATCTCATGGGTATGACCGACAGTTTCGGCGCGCGCGTCAAGGCGAGCGGCGTGCGGCTACCAGCGGCGGAAAACATCGCCTCCGGCCAGCAAAGCGTCGATGCCGTGGTGACGGCCTGGATCAACTCGCCGCATCACCTGGAAAACATGCTCGGTCGTTATGGCGGCCTTGGCGTTGCCGTCGCCCATAATACATCTTCCAGGAACCTGCCCTATTGGGCCATGGTGCTTTCCAGCTGAGGTGATTCCGCCTGCAGCAGTTCAAGTGATGCAGCGTCTTTTGCGCGTCTGAAACGACGCGTGGCGCTGCGGCGACGAGGCCGGCATGGATACACGCAGCAATCACAACGCGCTTGCATTCGACGTGACGCACCTGATGGTGCTGTCGATCGCCATTCCGATGACGCTCGGCTTCATGACGACGCCGCTGCTCGGGCTGACGAACACCGCCGTCGTCGGCCGCATGGGCAATGCGGAAGCGCTGGCGGGGCTGGCGATCGGCGCGATGCTCTTCGATCTGATCCTCGGCAGCTTCAACTTCCTGCGCGCCTCGACGACCGGGCTGACGGCGCAGGCCTATGGACGTCACGACCAGCACGAGCAGCAGGCGGTCTTTTCCCGGGCGATGATTTCGGCTCTCGGCTGCGGACTGGCGCTGCTCTGTCTTTCGCCGCTGCTGATGGCGGCGGGGTTGAGGCTGATGGGGGCAGAAGGCGCGATCGCGCAGGCGACCAGCACCTATTTTTCGATCCGCATGCTGGCAGCACCCGCGGCATTGGCAAATTATGCCATCCTCGGCTTCGTGCTCGGGCGCGGACAGGGCAATATCGGACTGCTGCTGCAGGCGATCATCAACGGCATCAACATCCTGCTTTCCATCTATCTCGGCCTGACGCTCGATTGGGGCGTGGCGGGGGTCGCCTGGGGAACGATGGCCGGCGAAACCGTCGGCGCGCTCGCCGGGCTTTTCATCGTGCTCAACGGCTTCGGCAAGGCAGCCCGGCCGGCATGGTCCGAGGTCTTTTCCCGGCACCGGCTGGCCGAGCTTTTCGCGCTCAACCGCGACATCCTGATCCGCACCTTCGTGCTGATCGGCGCCTTCACCATCATGACGCGGATCGGCACCAGCTTCGGCGCAGTGACGCTTGCCGCCAATGCCGTGGTGATGAATTTCTTCCTACTATCAGGCTATTATCTCGACGGGCTTGCCAATGCCGCCGAACAGATCATCGGCCGGGCGATCGGCGCGCGCTACCGGCCGGCCTTCGACCGCGGGCTGAAGCTGACGATCTTCTGGTCCTTCGGGCTGGCGGCGCTTGGCTCGGCCTTCTTCTTCCTCGCCGGCCCCTGGCTGATCTCGGTGCTGACGACTTCACCAGAGGTTCGGCAGGCGGCCGAAACCTATCTGCCCTGGGCAGCGATCACCGGACTGACCGGCGCACTCGCCTTCCTGATGGACGGGGTCTTCATCGGCGCGACGTGGTCGGCAGACATGCGCAACCGAATGCTGATGTCCTTCGCTGGTTATCTCCTGATGCTCGCGGTTTTCGTGCCGCTCTTCGGCAATCACGGCCTGTGGCTGGCGATGAACGCCTTCCTCC
Source organism: Rhizobium aouanii (assembly GCF_037002925.1). Taxonomy (NCBI): domain Bacteria; kingdom Pseudomonadati; phylum Pseudomonadota; class Alphaproteobacteria; order Hyphomicrobiales; family Rhizobiaceae; genus Rhizobium; species Rhizobium aouanii. Next base: position 23,983 of record NZ_JBAMYD010000034.1, on the reverse strand, counting down.
TCTTCCGCGGCTTCTTCCTGGCGATGCTCGTCAAGCCGCGGGCCGATCAGACCTTTCGCGCCGCCCAATAATCCAGCCTGGTATCGCGCAGGTCGCGGATCGAGCCGGCCTTTTCGCGGTCCAGGAGTTTCGAAAGGCCGCGGACGATATCGCCGACCAGGCCAGGCCCCTCATAGACCATGCAGGAATAGAGCTGGACGAGATCGGCGCCCGCCCTGATCTTCTCCAGCGCGGTTTCGGCCGAGGACACGCCGCCGACGCCGATGATCGGCAGATCAGGGCCGACACGCTTGCGCATCCTGGCGAGCACGGCCGTCGACTTTTCGAACAGCGGCACGCCGGAGAGACCTCCCGCCTCCTTCGCCTGGCGCTGATCCTTAAGGCCGTCGCGCGACAGCGTGGTGTTGGAGACGATCAGGCCGTCCAACGCATGCGAAAGCGCTTCTGCGGCGATATCGTCCATGCCTTCCTCGGTCAGATCAGGGGCAATCTTCAGAAAGACCGGGATCTTCCGGCCGGATGTTGCCGCCATCTCGTCGCGCGCCGCAAGCACCGATGACAGCAGCACCGCAAGGCTTTCGCGCCCCTGCAGGTCGCGCAGGCCAGGCGTGTTCGGCGAGGAGATGTTGGCGGTGAAATAGCGTGCGACCGAATAAAAGCGCCGGATGCCGGCGACATAGTCGGCGATGCGGTCCTCGCTGTCCTTGTTGGCGCCGATATTGACGCCGATCATGCCACCGCCCCTCAGCGCGGCGAGGCGCCCGAAGGCGGCATCATGGCCTTCATTGTTGAAACCGAGACGGTTGATGATGCCTTCATCCTCCACCAGGCGGAAGATGCGCGGGCGCGGATTGCCCGATTGCGGCTTCGGCGTCACCGTGCCGATTTCGGTAAAGCCGAAGCCGAGCTTCAACAGCGCCTCCGGCACCTCGGCATTCTTGTCATAGCCGGCGGCCATGCCGAGCGGATTTTCGAAGGTAAGGCCGGCAACGCTCTGGCGCAGGCGCGGATCGGGCGTGATCTGACAGGCGGGCACGAGGCCGGATTTCAAGGCGGCGATCGACATGCCGTGCGCCGTTTCCGGATCGAACAGGAAGAGACCCTTGCGGGCGAGGCGCTTGAAGGGATCGATCATGGCGCGAGCTCCGGGAAGATATGGGCGCCGGCTTCGTCGAGCGGCAGCAGCACCTCCCAGAGCACGGCCGCAAGCGGCAGATCGGCGTAGAGATGCGGGAAGAGATCACCGCCGCGCGAGGGCTCGAAGACCAGCTTGTCACCGAGGCCGCTGCTATCGACAGCAATCAGCAGCAGGCCGGGCTGGCCGGTAAAATGCAGGGCGGCAGTCTGCTTCACCTGGTCTGCCGTCGAGAAATGGATGAAGCCGTCCTTGAGATCGATGCCGGCGCCATGAAAAGTGCCGGTTTGTCTGGCTTGCTGCCAGAGCGTTTCCGTCACGATCTTGTAAAGGGTCGGTGTCAGGGTCATCATGGCCTCACGATAGGCTGTTCCTCGGTCACGAGGGCTTTGCCGGAAAGAGACGGCGATGTCCACGCCCCGGCGCCGAAAAACGGAACCGCTAAAAGCAAATTCCGGAGGATGAGACGATGAAGGCATTCGTTATCACGCTTGGCATATTTCTGATGCCGCCGGCGGCTGCGGCGGCCGAAGCCGATGCGGGCCGGTTCCAGCTGGAGAAGAGCGGCGACCATTTCGTCCGGCTCGACCGGCAGACCGGAGCAATGTCGATCTGCCAGGACAAGGACGGCGCCCTCGTCTGCCGCATGGCCGCCGACGAGCGGGCGGCCTATGAGGACGAACTCGACCGGCTGGCAAAGCGGGTGACGGCGCTCGAACAGGGCGGCGTCATTCAACGTGCGCTGCCGAGCGATGCTGAGGTCGGCCGTTCGATCAGCATCATGGAGCGGATGATGAAGAGTTTCATGGGGATGGTGAAGGAGTTCCAGGCCGAGGAAAACACCAATCCCCTTCCGCAGAAGACCTGATCTGATATAGTCACTATGAGCAAGCCGGTATGCAACGCGGAGGGGCGGAGGCACATGCCGGCATGATCGGGCTCTTGGGAGGGAGTTTTCGATGCAGGAACAGACCATCATCATTGCGGACGATCATCCGCTTTTCCGTGACGCGCTGCGCCAGGCGGTGATCGGCATGGAAGGCCGGCAGTCGATCGTCGAGGCCGGCGATTTCGCCGCCGCGCGCCGGGCCGCCGGCGCCCATGCGGATGCCGACCTGATGCTGCTCGATCTCGCCATGCCCGGCGTCAGCGGCTTTTCCGGCCTGATGGCGCTGCGCTCCGAATTCGCAAGCCTGCCGATCGTCATCGTCTCGGCGACCGACGATGCGACGACCATCCGCCGGGCGCTGGAACTCGGCGCGTCCGGCTTCATTTCGAAATCCTCCGGCATCGAGGACATCCGCCGCAGCATCCAGACGGTGCTTGCCGGCGACATCGCCACGCCGGAAAGCTATCGCGACGGGCAGGAGCAGGATCCCGACGTCGCCGACCTGATCCACCGCCTGCATACGCTGACGCCGCAGCAGAGCCGGGTGCTGACCATGCTCGGCGAAGGGCTGCTGAACAAGCAGATCGCTTACGAACTCGGCGTCTCCGAGGCGACGATCAAGGCGCATGTCTCGGCGATCCTGTTGAAACTTGACGTCGACAGCCGGACGCAGGCCGTCATCCAGCTCGGCAAGATCAATATGGCGATGGTAGCCTGAGCGATACATTTCCCTTTGGAAACAGGATTTTATTCCTCTTTCATCTTTACTCAGACGGCACGGTCGATTAATATTCCGCCGGGTTGAAGCGCGGCGTTGAAATGAGCCGCGACGGAATCGCGCGCATGCTGTCACACGACCAGATCTGGGAAGCGCTCGACAGGCTTGCCGAACGGCACGACCTGACGCCATCGGGACTTGCGCGCCGCGCCGGCCTCGACCCGACCTCCTTCAACAAATCGAAACGGCTTTCCGCCGACGGGCGGCTGCGCTGGCCCTCGACGGAATCGATCGCCAAGGTGCTCGACGCCACAGGGGCGAGCATGGAGCAGTTTATGGCTTTCATGCGGCCGGATGCCGATCTTTCCAAGCAGCCGGCCGGGCCGCAGGAAAGCGCGTTTCCCCAGCAGGGCGGCTCCATTCCGCTGCTCGGCTTCGCCCAGGCGGGGGCCGGCGGTTTCTTCGACGATGGCGGCTTTCCGGCCGGCCAGGGCTGGGACGTGGTGGAATTTCCTGCAACCCCGGCACGGAAGGCCGGCGTCTATGCGCTGGAGGTGCAGGGCGAGAGCATGATGCCGCTCTACCGCGACGGCGACGTGCTGATCGTAGAGCCGGGGGCACAGGTGCGCCGCAACGACCGCGTCGTCGTGCGCACAAATGAGGGCGAGGTGATGGCCAAGGTGCTGCTGCGCCGGAGCCCGCGGTCGATCGAGCTGCTGTCGCTCAATCCCGAACATCCCAACCGCACCCTCGATCTTTCCGACGTCGACTGGATCGCCCGCATCATATGGGCCAGCCAATAGGAAGATATTCCATGCGCCCTGCCGCCTTCATCACAGGTATCACGGGGATGGTGGTGGTGGCCGGCCTGTTGTTGGCAGGCGAAGCAAGGCTTGGCGGCGGTACGGCCGGCGAAGAGACGATGTCCGCGGAGGAGACGGCGACCGCACCGGTGGATGCTGCGCCCGAAGCCGGCGAACGTGCGACGATCTCGGACGACCGTGCCGAAATGATTGTCCGGTCAGCGGAGCCGGCGGCTCCATCCGCTCCGGTCCCAGGCGACGGCGTGGCATCCAAACCGGCCGATATGCCGCAGGAAGCGGAGACGGCGGCCGGGCAAATGGCACGCCCGGCTGCGGAAAAGGCGATCGAACTGGCGCGGCCGATGGTCGAAAATGCCGGCATTCTTTTCTTTGGCGAGCGCCGGCTTCAGCTTGTCGGCATCGTGCCGACGCCGGTCGACAGGATATGCGGGCCGGCGGGCCGGCAATGGCCCTGCGGCATGATGGCGAAGACGGCGCTGCGCCTGCTGTTGCGCAACCGCAGCGTCAGCTGCGATCTCGAAACGGTGGAATGGAAAGAAACCGTAACGACTGCCTGCCGGCTTGCCACAGAGGATCTCGGCTCATGGCTCGCCGAAAACGGCTGGGCGGAACCGACGGCGGGTTCGCCGCTTACATCTGCCGCCGAAAAGGCCAGGCAGGCGGGAAAAGGCCTCTACGGCGACGATCCGCGCCGCAATTAAACCTGCAGCCATGACAGCGATCGGAAAGCCCCGGATCGGGCCGATCCCTTGTAATGGCTGTCGCCAATTCCTAATCTCGGCTGACCGAAAAAGGAATCAGAGATGAACAAGCCGCTTTCCGCCCATGATGCGCTGATCTACGTGATGGTGATGGCCTCCGCCGTCGACAGCACGATGAACGACAGGGAGATGACAAGGATCGGCCAATTGATCGGATTCCTGCCGGTTTTCCGGGATTTCGACGACGACAAGCTGATTTCGGTGGCGCGCGACTGCGCCGCGCTGCTGGCCGGGCCGGAAGGCCTCGACGTCGTCCTCGAAACCGTGCGCGATACCCTGCCCGCAAAGCTCTACGACACCGCCTATGCGCTGGCCGTCGAAGTGGCATCCGCCGATCTCTCGGTCAAGGCGGAGGAGTTGCGGCTGCTCAGCCTGCTGCGTGACCGGCTCGGCCTCGACAAGCTCACCTGCGCGGCGATCGAGCGCAGCGCAATTGCCCGGTTCCGCAAGGGCTGAAGGCGACCAATGTGGGACCGCGGCTTCAATAAAGCCCGTAGGGGAAATACCGCAGATAGATTTCCTGAAGGCGGCCGTTGCGCGACAGCGTGGCAAGCGCGTGGTCGATGGCTGATGTCAGCACGCTGTCCTTCTGCCGCAGCATGATCGTCATGCCCTCGCCGAGGAAATGCTCGGAGAGATAGGGGCCGTCGAACAGCGCGCAGCATTTGGCCGAGGCCGGCGAAGAGACCCAGAAGGAAAGCTGCAGCGCATCGGCAAAGGCGGCATCGACCTTGCGGTCCTTGAGCGCCGCAAGCAGTGCGTCCTTCGTATCGAACGGCTGGGCCTTGATCGCGGGAAAAAAGGCGGCCAGCATCGCCTCGTGCACCGTTCCCCTGACGACGCCGACAGGATGGCTGGAAAGGGCGGCAGCGGTCTTTCCGTCGAGCGGCACGGCGAGATTGCGCACGAAGCGCGCCGGCAGCATCAGATAAGGTCTGGAGAAGACGAATTGCCGGCGCAGCTCCGGGGTCACCGCAAGGCCGGCGATGATGGCATCGCCCTGTGAGGCGGCGAGCGCATCCCTTAGGTCTGCAAAGGGGAGCGCCTGGATCTGGCACTTGTCTGAAATCTCCAGCTCGCTGCAGATTTCGCGGGCGAGGTCGACATTGAAACCGGAAAGCTTGCCGTTCTGATCGGTGAAATTGAAGGGCGGGAAATCGACCGACGTCAAGAAGCGCAGGCGCACCAGCGAGGAGAGATCGGGCCTCGCAAGACGTTCGCGCGCATCGAAGAGCAGCGGCAGCGAAGGCGCCGCCTGCTGGGCCGACGCGGCAAAACTTGAAAAAAGCGCGCAGAGAAACAGCCCGAACGCGAAAAAACCCTTCAGAGTCAGGAATGCGAGATTGGATTGCACCATCTTGATCTTGGTCTCAGGTTAGGCGTGAAGCAATGCAGCGTCGGCGAGGTGTATCAGAGTCATGCGTGGCGGGGAATATGCGTGGGAGTGAGGGGGCCGATGACGCCCGCGAACGCGGCCTCACAGCAGCGCGGCATCCTCCAACCTCCCTCATCCTGAGGTGCGGAGGCCGAAGGCCGGAGCCTCGAAGGACACGCCGCAACGCTGCTTCTTGCATAGATCCGACGCCGGAATGCCCGCCTCGTCCTTCGAGGCCCCTGCGGGGCACCTCAGGATGAGGCTCTCTTGAATGCCGGCGCTTGCTTCTCGGAGGATCATCAGCGCGGGCGAAGGCGACCAAGGCGGAAGCGAAGCCGCGGCATCCGCCAACGCCCCTCATCCTGAGGTGCGGAGGCCAAAGGCCGGAGCCTCGAAGGACACGCCGCAACGCTGCTCCTTGCATAGATCCGACGCGGGAATGCCCGCCTCGTCCTTCGAGGCCCTGCGGGGCACCTCAGGATGAGGCTCTCTTGAATGCCGGCGCTCCGAAGCTTGATCCTGGGTGCCCGTCATACGCGCCAAGTTAAGTGCAACCTCTCAGCCCCTAAAAATCATTGTCATCCGCCGCCTCGTGTTAGCGCGGAATTAAAGAATATCGCCTCTTATTTGTTGCGACGACATCGGACCCCGCCAGCCGATCGCATGATGCAAGCGTCAGCCCAAACGTAATCCCTAAACCGCGATATTGAAGCAGCACTTTTTCTGCAGCAATTGATTTCAAAAGCACCGGGCGCGCGAGCACGCCCCGTCAATCGGGTGACATTTCCATGCTGAAACATCTGAAAATCCGCACAAAAATCATATCGGTGGTGGCGCTCCTGGGGCTGATCACGATGGCCGGGCTGATCTACGTCATTTCCGAGTTCCGTCGTGCGGATGCCGCCTACAGCGCCTTCATCGACCATGAAGCGCTAGCCTCGATGCAGAGCGCACGCGCCAGCGCATCGGTGGTGGCCTCGGTGCTGCAGGTAAGCCTGCTAGCCGACATGAAGCCCGATACGCCCGAATTCCAGACGGCGCTCGCCACACCGAGCAAGCTGCCGCAGGCGCGCGACCGGATGAAGCAGGCGCTGGCGCTGGTGCCCAGCCGCAAGCCGGCGATCGATGAGATCCAGGCGGGCATCGATGAGATCGAAAAGCTGGCGAACAAGATCATCGAACAGAGCAAAGCCAAGGACGGCGCCGGCGCCCAGGCGAATGTTGCCCTGATCAATGCCAAGCTCGATGCACTGACGCCGAAGATGATTGCCAACAATGATGCGATGATGGCGATGCTCAACGATGGCGGCGACGCGCTCTCGGCTTCCGTCAACGAACGGATCGTCTTCTGTCTCGTTCTGATCGGCATCGCCGTTCTCGCCGCCGTCGGCTTCAGCGTGGTCGTCGCCCAGATGGGCATCGCCGGCCCGATGATGCAGCTGCGCCTGCGCATGACACGGCTTGCCGAGGGCGATACGACAAGCGATATCAGCGGCTTCGACCGCGGCGACGAAGTCGGCCAGATGGCAAAGGCCGTTTCGGTCTTCCGCGACAATGCGATCGAGCGCGCCCGGATCGAAGCGCAGGCCGACGCGGACCGCGGCGTCAGCGACAGCGAGCGCCGCGACCGCGAGGCGCAGAAAGCCCGCGAAGCATCCGAACTCGACCGCGCCGTCACCGCACTCGGCGACGGCCTGCGCCGCCTTGCCGCCGGCGATCTCGCCTCGCATATCGCCGAACCGTTCGTCGCGCATCTCGATGCGCTGCGTGAGGATTTCAACAACTCGGTGGAGAAGCTCAACGAAACCATGCATACGGTCGGCGCCAATGCCCGGGCGATCGGCGCCGGCGCCAACGAGATTCGTTCCTCCGCGGACCAGCTTTCCCAGCGCACGGAACAGCAATCGGCCTCCGTCGAGGAAACGGCAGCGGCGCTGGAGGAGATCACCACGACGGTGCGCGACGCCGCCAAGCGGGCCGAGGAGGCGAGCCAGCTCGTTGCCCGTACCCGCCTCGGCGCCGAAAAGTCAGGCGAGGTCGTCCGCAAGGCCGTCTCCGCCATGCAGCAGATCGAGAAGTCGTCCGGTGAAATCTCCAACATCATCGGCGTCATCGACGACATCGCCTTCCAGACCAACCTTTTGGCCTTGAACGCCGGCGTCGAAGCCGCCCGCGCCGGCGATGCCGGCAAGGGCTTTGCGGTCGTCGCCCAGGAAGTGCGCGAGCTCGCCCAGCGCTCGGCCAAGGCTGCCAAGGAGATCAAGGCGCTGATCAGCACCTCCGGCTCGCATGTGCAGACCGGCGTCTCGCTGGTCGGCGAAACCGGCAAGGCGCTCGACGCGATCGTCCAAGAGGTGCAGGAGATCAACCAGCACGTCCACGCGATCGCCGAAGCCTCCCGCGAACAGTCGATCGGCCTGCAGGAGATCAACACTGCCGTCAACACCATGGACCAAGGCACGCAGCAGAATGCGGCGATGGTCGAAGAATCCACCGCCGCCAGCCACAATCTGGCAACGGAAGCGGCAGCGCTCAACAACCTGCTCGGCCAGTTCAGGCTGACCGGCACCGGCGGCTTCACCGCCAGCGCGCCAATCGCCACAGCACGCGCTGCCGCCCGCCCGGCAGCCAGGGCAGCTCCAATACGAGTCGCCCGCGAAGGCACCGCCCGCCCGGCCGCCTCACCGGCCCGCGCGCTCGGCCAGAAGATCGCCAACGCCTTCGGCGCCGGCAGCAGCATATCGTCGAGCCAGGATCCCGACTGGACGGAATTCTGAGCCGGTCAAGACAGGCATTGGCAAGGGCGGCTGCGGCCGCCCTTTCTGTTTGGGGACCTAACCCGGCCGCCAGCCGATCTCGACGAGGGTCATCACGCCTGGAGGAACCGGATCTTCGCCCTAATATCAATAGGTGGATGTCGCGTCCGGTCGCTTGACCACGACGTCCCCGGGGATGCTTCCCGAAGGATTGAGGCGCATCATGGGCATCCGTGTCGTGAACTCTATCCGGGGAGGCGTAGAGTGATATTATCCACGGCATAGGGAGGGATGGACATGAAAGCTGCAATCATCGGCCTCGTCGGCACGCTCGTCCTGGCGGGATGCAACACCGTCAGCTACAGCGGCCCGGGCCTCGAACCCATCCCCGGAAGCATCACCTATAGCGGCCAGCCGCGCACCAAACTCACCAAATCACCCCCCGGCTCCGCTTTCCCGCATGATTTCATCGACCAGTACGGCCGGCAGGTCGAGGAAACCTACATCATCCAGCCCGACCGGAGCCTGATCATCGCGCATCGGCAATACAAGCCGATCCGGTTTTTTGGGGATTAGGTTTATCAGGCATGGTTTGCTGGGAGCTGGAGCGGGTGAAGGGAATCGAACCCTCGTATTTAGCTTGGGAAGCTGCTGCTCTACCATTGAGCTACACCCGCGATGAAGCGAGATTTCCAACAGATGGGGGCCGCTGTCAAGTCGCGGCCGCCGGGAAGCCTCAGATGCGGAAGTGTTTCGAGAGCTTCAGGCCCTGGGCCTGGTAGTTGGAGCCGAGGCCGGAGCCGTAGAGGCTGGCGGGCTTTTCCTGCATGTGTTCGTAGACGAGGCGGCCGACGATCTGGCCGTCTTCGAGGATGAAGGGCACTTCGTGGCTGCGGACTTCGAGCACGGCGCGGCTGCCGCGCCCGCCGGCAGGCGCATGGCCGAAGCCCGGATCGAAGAAGCCGGCATAGTGGACGCGGAATTCGCCGACCAGCGGATCGAAGGGGGTCATCTCGGCGGCATAATCCGGCGGCACATGCACTGCCTCGCGCGAGACGAGGATATAGAACTCGTCGGGATCGAGGATCAGCTCGTTGCGGCCGCGGCTGTGGAGCGGCTCCCAGAAATCGAAGAGGTCGTGCTCGGCCTTCTTGTCGACGTCGACGACGGCAGTGTGATGTTTGCCGCGATAACCGATCAGGCCGTCCTTGTCTCCGGCCAAGTCGATCGACAGGGCAATGCCGCCGCCGGAAACATTCGGCAGCTTGCTGGCGACCAGCGTCTCGCTTTCATGCAGCTTCAACAGTTCCGGCTCGCCGAGCAGGGCCTGGCCGACGCGGAAACGGATCTGCGACAGGCGCGAGCCGCGGCGCACGACGATGGGGAAGGTGCGCGGGCTGATTTCGAGATAGAGCGGGCCGGAATAGCCTGCGGGGATCTTGTCGAATTCCTGGGCGTAATCGGTGATGACGCGGGTGAAGATATCAAGGCGCCCGGTCGAGCTCTTCGGATTGGCCGAGGCCGACATGTCGGCCGGCAGCGCTAAGCTCTCCATCAGCGGCACGATGTAGACGCAGCCGGTTTCGAGCACCGCGCCTTCGGAGAGGTCGATCACATGCAGGCTCAGCCGGTCGAGCTTGTCGGACACCAGATGCGAGGGGCCTGGCATGAAGCTGGCGCGCACGCGAAAAGCCTTGCCGCCCAAGCGCAGGTCCAGGCTTGCCGGCTGGATCTGGTCGCGGTCCAGCTCTCGTTCGGAGATCAGACGCCCCGTTTCGAACAGCGCGGAGATCGCGCGATCCGCCAGAATTCCCGTTTCGCGAGCCATCATGCCTCATCCATCATTTGCCGCCGACAAAACCAAAATCGGGGAATTGACGCAAGCAGCTAACAGCAGTATTGCAGAATTATCCCGTGGTGATTTGGCCGGTCGGCTTGCAGCCACGTTAAACAAGTGGCTAAAAAGACCGGGTTGAAACCGGTCTGCTTTTGCGACCGGTTTTTTTGTTATGTGAAGGTGATGGCATGAGCAAGACCTGGCGCCCGGCAACCCAACTCGTCCACGGTGGCACGCTGCGTTCGCAATATGGCGAGACGTCCGAGGCAATCTATCTCACCCAAGGGTTCGTCTATGAGACGTCGGAGGCGGCCGAAGCCCGCTTCAAGGGCGAGACGGAGGGCTTCATCTACGCCCGCTACGGCAGCCCCACCAACGACATGTTCGAAAAGCGCATGTGCATGCTCGAAGGCGCCGAAGACGCCCGCGCCACCGCTTCCGGCATGGCCGCCGTCACCGCGGCGATCCTCTGCCAGCTCAAGGCAGGCGATCATATCGTCGCCGCGCGCGCCCTCTTCGGTTCCTGCCGGTGGGTCGTCGAGACGCTGGCGCCGAAATACGGCATCGACTGCACGCTTATCGACGGCCGGGATCTGGCCAACTGGGAAAAGGCGATCACGCCAAAGACCAAGGTGTTTTTCCTGGAAAGCCCGACCAACCCGACGCTCGAAGTGATTGATATTGCAGGCGTCGCCAAGCTCGCCAACCAGATCGGCGCCAAGGTCGTCGTCGACAACGTCTTCGCCACACCGCTCTTCCAGAAGCCTTTGGAGCTCGGCGCCCATATCGTTGTCTATTCCGCCACCAAGCATATCGACGGCCAGGGCCGCTGCCTCGGCGGCGTCGTGCTTTCCGACAAGGAATGGATCGACGAGAACCTGCACGACTATTTCCGCCATACCGGCCCGGCCATGTCGCCGTTCAACGCCTGGACGCTGTTGAAGGGCATCGAGACGCTGCCGCTGCGCGTGCGCCAGCAGACCGAAAATGCGGCAAAGATCGCCGATTTCCTGGCCGAGCAAGGCAAGGTCGCCAAGGTGATTTATCCGGGCCGCAAGGACCATCCGCAGGCCGATATCATCGCCAAGCAGATGACCGGCGGCTCGACGCTGGTCGCCTTCGAGCTGAAGGGCGGCAAGGATGCGGCCTTTGCGCTGCAGAACGCGCTTGAGATCATCAAGATCTCCAACAATCTGGGCGACAGCAAGAGCCTGATCACCCATCCGGCGACAACGACGCACAAGAACCTGACGGATGAGGCGCGCGCCGAACTCGGCATTTCTCCGGGCACGGTCCGCCTTTCGGCCGGCATCGAGGATACCGACGACCTGATCGAGGATTTCGCGAAGGCGCTTGTCAAGGTTTCGGCCTGATCGACAGTCATAAACGGCCGGACCCCACCCGGGTTCGGCCGGATCTCACCAAGGTGAGACCGTGCCGGACCTCACTGGGTGAGGCCGGGGGAACAAGTTTGCCCGCCGCGGCGTTCCGCAACGGAATTAACACTGACAATTAGGCTTAACGATCGAAAACCCTGCGGATCGCAGCCATTTCAGCGATGATTATTGTTCCGTTTCTTGACGGACAGGGCCTCTTATAAGATACGGGTAACATATCTTGACTAAGGTGCAAGGCATGTATCGCGCCCTCACAAGAGAGATCGAAGTCGTCGTCGAGCCGTTCTATCTGGAGGAGCAATCCGATCCGGAAGACGACCGCTATGTCTGGGGTTACCGGATTGTCATCAGCAACAATTCCCACATAGCCGTTCGGCTGGTCAACCGTTACTGGAACATCACCGACCAGAACGGCCAGGTGGACGAGGTGACCGGCCCCGGCGTCGTCGGCGAACAGCCGCGGCTCAGCCCCGGCGACACCTACGAATATTCCTCCGGCTGCCCGCTCGACACGCCCTCAGGGCTGATGTTCGGCCATTATCAGATGGAAACGGACGACGGCGAGATGTTCGATGTCGACATCCCCGCCTTCTCGCTGGATTCGCCTGGGCTGCTGCGCGTGCTGAACTGAGGCGCATCAATTGAGACGTCATTTTCCGTCAGCGCCACGTTCCTGAGATCTTCGACGCCCGGCTCCTGGGAGATTGCCGAGGCCTGCCCCTCATCCGCCTGCCGGCACCTTCTCCCCGCTCTTGCGGGGCGAAGGGGACGTGTCGCGAGCTCTCCGTTCCCCACCAACCTTTCGTAGGGCACGTCCCCTCGCCCCGTTTTTACGGGGAGAGGGTTAGGGTGAGGGGCAGCCACTCGCGCGAACCGGACAGCAGTGGTGTCAACTATTCAGCCGGCTGAAGCTCGGCCGGCTCAAACCGGTAGGTGGTCGAGCAGAATTCGCAGGTGACGGCGATTTCGCCGTTTTCCTGGCTGGCCTCGATCTCCTCGGCCGAAAAGCCCTTGAGCACGCCCTTGATCTTGTCGCGCGAGCAGCTGCAGCGATCGAAGACGGCGCGCGGTTCGTAGACGCGCACGCCGCGCTCGTGGAACAGGCGGAACAGCAGCCGCTCGGTTCCAACCAGCGGATCGGTGAGTTCATCGGCGTCGATGGTCTCGACCAGCGAACGCGCTTCGAGCCAGGCGTCGTCGTCGCCATGCGGGCGGCTGCCGGTGTCGCCGTCGCCGCCGTGGAGATCCGGCTGGCGCATGCGCTCCGGCGCTTCCGGAAGGAACTGGGCGACGAGGCCGCCTGCCCGCCAGCGATGGCGCGGCTTGCCCGCATCGTCACGGTCGAAGAGTTCGGCCGCGGCAAGGCGGACACGCGTCGGGATCTGCTCCGACTGGCGGAAATAGACCCCGGCAATTTCTTCCAGCGTGGTGCCGTCGAGCGGAACGATGCCCTGGTAGGGCTGGCTGAACTTGCCCTGGTCGATGGTGAAGGCGAGAATGCCCTTGCCGAGCAGTTGCTCCGGCTCGGTTTCACCCGCCTCGACGGCCTTGTTGAGCAGCGCCTGATCGAAACGGGCATAGGCGCGGACATTTTCCGGCGTCGAGAAATCGGCGACGAGAAGATCGACCGGGCCGTCGCCCTTGGTCTGCACGGTGAACTTGCCGTCGAACTTCAGCGAGGTGCCGAGCAGCACCGTCAGCACGACGACTTCGGCAAGCAGCCGGGCAACGGGTGCTGGATAATGATGGCGCTCTAGGATCGCATCGAGCATCGGGCCGAGCTGGACGGCGCGACCACGCACATCCAGCCCCTCCACCTGGAAAGGGACGACATGGTCATCGCCGGCGAAATCGAACTGGCCGAGGGCGGCTGCAGCTTCTGCCATGGCTTTTCACTCCTGGTTTTCCGAGCGATGGGCCAGCGTGCCCTTCGCTCGCGCGGTCGCGAGTTTGTGACTCGCGACGTCCGATTATGGTTCAGATCGCGCCCAGGCACCAAGCAAGAATCGACTTCTGCGCATGAAGGCGGTTTTCCGCCTCATCGAAGACTACGGATTGCGGACCGTCGATCACATCATCCGTCACTTCCTCACCGCGGTGGGCGGGCAGGCAATGCATGAACAATGCATCATTGCCGGCTTTGGCCATCAAGGCCGCGTTGACCTGATAAGGCTGGAAGACATTGTGACCCCGGGCCCGATGTTCCTGATTCATGGAGACCCAGGTATCGGTCACCACACAATCGACGCCGGCGACCGCACGGTCGGCATCATGGCAAAGCATGATTTCGGCGCCCTCATTGCGGGCCCAGTTCAGATAGTGATCCTTGGGCTCCGAGCCAAGGGGCACGGCCATGTTCATGCGATAGCCGAAACGCGCGGCACCCTCGACCAGCGAATGCAGCACATTATTGCCATCGCCGGTCCATGCGATGGTCTTGCCCTTGATCGGGCCGCGATGCTCTTCGAAGGTCATGATATCGGCCATGATCTGGCAGGGATGGGTGTCATCCGTCAACGCATTGATCACAGGTACGGTCGCATGCTGGGCAAGCTCCAACAGCCTGGAATGCTCGGTGGTGCGGATCATGATCGCATCGACATAGCGCGACAGCACCTTGGCGGTGTCGCCGATCGTCTCGGCGCGGCCAAGCTGCATCTCGGTGCCGGACAGGAACAGCGTTTCGCCGCCGAGCTGGCGCATGCCGACGTCGAAGGAGACACGGGTGCGCGTCGACGGCTTCTCGAAGATCATCGCCAGCATCTTGCCGGCGAGCGGCTTGTCGCCCGTGCCGGCCTTGAAGGCCTGTTTGCGGGCGAGCGCATCGTTCATGATGGTTCTGAGATCGGCTGACGTGACCGCCGAGAGATCGAGGAAATGTTTAGGGCTCATATCGTCTTCTTACCTGTGCTGCGCCCGAAGGCGGCAATCTCTTCAAGCCGTCTTCTTGACCTTGGAAGCGCGGATGCTCTCGGCGGCGCGCTCGACGCGGGCAAGGCCCTCGCGGGCTTCCTCGGCGGTGACCACGAGCGGCGGAAGAAGGCGGATGACGTTGTCGCCGGCGGGCACGCCGAGCAGATGGGCGGCGCGGATCGCCTGCAGCAGTTCGGCTGAGGGAACGGCAGCCTTGATGCCGAGCAACAGCCCCTCGCCGCGCACATCTTCGATCACATCGGGATAACGATCCTTCAGCGAGGCGAGGCCCTGGCGGAAGACAAGTGCTACGTCGCGCACCTGCTGGAGGAAGCCATCGGCAAGGATGATGTCGAGCACGGCGCTGCCGACGGCCATGGCAAGCGGATTGCCGCCATAGGTCGAGCCATGCGTGCCAGCCTTCATGCCGGAGGCGGCTTCGGCGGTGGCAAGGCAGGCGCCGAGCGGGAACCCGCCGCCGATGCCCTTGGCGACAGCCATGATGTCGGGGGTGATGCCCGACCATTCATGGGCGAAGAGCTTGCCGGTGCGGCCGACGCCGGTCTGGACCTCGTCTAGGATCAACAGCAGACCGTTGTCGTCGCAGAGCTGGCGAAGCGCCTTCATGAACTCGGTGGTGGCAGGACGGACACCGCCCTCGCCCTGCACCGGCTCGATGAGGATGGCGGCCGTGGCCTCGGTGATCGCGGCGCGGACCGCTTCGATATCGCCGAAAGCCACCTGATCGAAACCCGGCGCCTTGGGGCCGAAGCCTTCGAGATATTTTTCCTGGCCGCCGGCGGCGATCGTCGCCAGCGTCCGCCCATGGAAGGCGCCTTCGAAGGTGATGATATGAAAGCGCTCGGGATGGCCCTTGGAAAACTGATAGCGGCGCGCCGTCTTGATCGCGCATTCGAGCGCCTCGGCGCCTGAATTGGTGAAGAACACCTTGTCGGCGAAGGTGGCATCCGTCAGCCGTTTTGCCAGGCGCTCCTGGCCGGGGATCTCATAGATGTTCGACAGGTGCCAGACCTTGTCGGCCTGCTCCTTCAGTGCGCCCACAACATGCGGATTGCTGTGGCCGACGGAGGTGACGGCGACGCCGGCGCCAAAATCGAGATATCGCTCGCCGCTTTCGGTGATCAGCCACACGCCCTCGCCTCGCTCGAACCGCAGCGGGGCACGAGAATAGGTGTCATAAAGCGGCGCGGCTTCAGCCATGGCGCGATCTCCATCAAAGTTGGCGGGCAATGACTCCGGCTAAGGAAACCAGGCCCGAAAAATTAAAAATGCCGCCTTGCGGCGGCGAGTGGCACTATTTCCCTTTCGCGCTGCAATGTCAACAAAACGGCGCCCTTAGCGTATGCAGCACAGGTGTACAGCGGCATTTTCAGTCTTCAACAGGCATTATTGCAGAAATGACACGCAGGGGCAGCAAGTTGGGGAAAACTACGAATTCGATTCATCCGGATTCATGCGACTCTTGTCACGGAGTCAGCCTCACACTAGGTTAAAGATCAATTACTAGACTGCATGCGGCGGAACTAGTCACCAAAATTGATCAAGCGTTTCTTGTTTCGGAGCTCCCGGGACAACGGTGAGGGATTCTGCCATCACCAACGCAAAAGGTGGAGACAGGGCATGAACTGGACAGACGAGCGGGTCGAGAAACTCAAGAAGCTTTGGGCCGAAGGACTGAGCGCCAGCCAGATCGCGGCACAGCTTGGTGGCGTCAGCAGAAACGCGGTCATCGGCAAAGTGCACCGGCTGTGCCTTCCCGGCCGCGCCAAGGCCGGCGGCACCAATACCGCGGCGCGAACGCCGAAGCGCAACACATCGGCGCCGCGCGCGCCGAACTATGCCTCTCGCATCACGACCCGCACCGTTACCCGCCAGCAGGGCGCGACGATGCTGAAGGAAGAGATCGAGATCGAAACGATCGAGGAAATGGAATACGTGCCGCGAGGCAATGTGGTGGTGCCGATTTCGCGTCGCCTCGGCCTGACGGAACTGACCGAGCGTACCTGCAAGTGGCCGGTCGGCGATCCGCTGAAGGATGACTTCCACTTCTGCGGCTGCGAGTCCCCAGACAATTCGCCTTATTGCGGCTATCACCAAAAGCTTGCCTACCAGCCGGTCAACGAACGCCGCAGGGCGGCAGCGCGGGCGAGCTGAACGCGGGCAACCATCGTTAGAATGCAGAAAACGGGCCGATTGGCCCGTTTTTTCATGCGCGGATGGGATGGCTGCCCCTCACCCTAACCCTCTCCCCGTAAACGGGGCGAGGGGACGTGCCCTGCAAGAGGTTGTGGGGAACGGAGAGGTCGCGGCATATCCCCTTCGCCCCGCAAGCGGGGAGAAGGTGGCGGCAGCCGGATGAGGGGCAGTCCATCGCCGCGAACCGGACAGTAGCGGGATAAGCCCGAGCATGACGAAAGAGGCGTCAGCCGGCTTTGTCAGCAACCAGAACGAAAGCCCTCAGGCTTCCATCGAGTAACCGGCGCCGCGGACGGTGCGGATGACGTCCTGCATGTTGGAAAAATTCAGCGCCTTGCGCAGGCGGCCGACATGGACGTCGACGGTGCGCTCGTCGACATAGATGTCGTGGCCCCAGACGCCGTCCAGAAGCTGCGAGCGGGAGAAGACCCGGCCCGGCGACGACATCAGGAATTCCAGCAGGCGGAATTCGGTGGGGCCGAGGCGGACTTCGCGGCTCTTGCGATGGACGCGATGGGTTTCGCGGTCGAGCTCGATATCGCCGCATTTCAGCACCGTGGACAGCACCTCGGGACGGGCGCGGCGCAGCATCGCCTTGACGCGGGCAACGAGTTCGGGGGTCGAGAAGGGCTTGACGACATAATCGTCGGCACCCGTCGACAATCCGCGGACGCGTTCGCTCTCCTCGCCGCGCGCCGTCAGCATGATGATCGGCAGGCGCTCGGTTTCCGGCCGCATGCGCAGGCGCCGGCAGAGCTCGATGCCGGAGACGCCCGGCAGCATCCAATCGAGGATGAGAAGATCGGGCGTGCGCTCTTGAAGCCTCATTTCGGCTTCGTCGCCACGAAGGATGGTATCGACCTCGAAGCCTTCCGCTTCGAGATTGTAGCGAAGAAGCACGCTGAGGGCTTCCTCGTCTTCAACAACTGCAACTCTCGGGATCATGCGTGTCGGTCTCCTCGCGCATCATCCTTAAATCAGGGGTGATTTAAGCAATTCATCCTGCGCAGATTCAGAAATTGGCTGCGACCTCTTTGCGCGCCCCGGACGGGCGCGCACGCAACTAATTGTGCGGGCGGTTATTCCGTGACCGCGCCGACGGTGTTGGCGCTGTCATCCTTCGGACGATCGCCTTCCGGCTGTGCGCCTGTCGTCATGTAAAAGATCGTCTCGGCGATGTTGGTCGCATGGTCGCCGATGCGCTCTATATTCTTGGCGCAGAAGAGAAGATGCGTGCAGCTGGTGATGTTGCGCGGATCCTCCATCATATAGGTCAGGAGTTCGCGGAACAGCGAGGTGTACATCGCGTCGATCTCGTTGTCGCGTTCACGGATCGCATTCGCCTTGTCGGCTGAACGATTGGTGTAGACATCGAGCACTTCCTTGAGCTGGACGAGCGCCAGCTCGGACAGATGCTCGAGGCCGCGGGCGAGCTTGCGGGGGACGCCGGTGCTTTGGACGGCGATGACGCGCTTGGCGGTGTTCTTGCCGAGGTCGCCGACGCGTTCGAGATCGGCGGCGATGCGGATCGAACCCATGATTTCACGCAGATCCGAGGCCATCGGCTGACGGCGGGCGATCGTGACGATCGCCTTGTCGCCGATTTCGCGTTCGGCGTGATCGAGGATCACATCGTCCGAGATGACCTTCTGCGCCAATGCGGTATCGCCGTTGACGAGCGCCCGGACGGATTCACTGACCATCTGTTCGGCCAGGCCGCCCATTTCGGAAATCCGCCTGGACAAGAACTTCAGATCATCATCATAGGCAGAAAAAATATGTGTCGATGCCATGGGGCTTTATCCTCGAATAACGGGAAGGCTTGGTGTCGCCAAAATCAACCGAAGCGACCCATGATGTAGTCCTGAGTGCGCGGATCGTCGGGATTGGTGAACATCTTGTCGGTGTCGTTCTCCTCGACGAGATTGCCGAGGTGGAACATGGCGGTGCGCTGCGAGACACGCGCGGCCTGCTGCATGGAGTGGGTGACGATGACGATCGTGTAGTTCTCGCGCAGCTCGTGGATCAGTTCCTCGACCTTGGCGGTGGCGATCGGGTCGAGCGCCGAGCAGGGCTCGTCCATCAGGATGACTTCAGGGCTGACGGCGACGGCACGCGCAATGCAGAGGCGCTGCTGCTGGCCGCCCGACAGGCCGGTGCCGGATTCGTGCACGCGGTCCTTGACCTCGTTCCAGAGGCCGGCGCGCTGCAGGCTGGTTTCGACGATCTGGTCGAGATCGGCCTTCGACTTGGCAAGGCCATGGATGCGCGGGCCGTAGGAGACGTTTTCATAGATCGTCTTCGGGAACGGGTTCGGCTTCTGGAAGACCATGCCGACGCGGGCGCGAAGTTCGACGACGTCGATATCGGGATCATAGACATCGTCGGTATCAAGCGTGATCTTGCCGGTGACGCGGCAGCCGTCGATCGTATCGTTCATACGGTTGAGGCACCGCAGGAAGGTCGACTTGCCGCAGCCGGACGGGCCGATCAGGGCGGTTACGGTGTTTTCGCGGACGTTCAGGTTCACATCGAAAAGCGCGCGCTTTTCGCCGTAGTAAACCGAGACATCCTTTCCGATCATCTTATAGGGGACGTTGCTCATCTTGCGATCCAGCGCCTTTTCAACTGCAGCTTCCGTCAACATGTTCATGATGTTTAACTCCGTTTACCAGCGGCGCTCGAAGCGACGACGCAAGAGGATGGCGCCCATGTTCATGACGATCAGGAACAGGAGCAGGACGATGATGGCACCCGAAGTACGCTCAACGAAGGCACGTTCGGCCTCGTTGGCCCACATATAGACCTGTACGGGTAGAGCCGTCGAGGGATCGAGCGGTGTCGCCGGCGCATTGGCGACGAAGGCGACCATGCCGATCAGGAGCAGCGGCGCGGTTTCGCCGAGCGCGTGCGCCAGGCCGATGATCGTGCCGGTCAGGATGCCGGGCATGGCGAGCGGCAGCACATGGTGGAACACCATCTGCATCTTCGAGGCGCCAAGGCCGAGCGCTGCGGCGCGGATCGACGGCGGCACGGCGCGCAGTGCCGCGCGCGTCGCGATGATGATCGTCGGCAGGGTCATCAGCGTCAGCACCAGGCCGCCGACCAGCGAGGCCGAGCGCGGCAGGCCGATGAAGTTGATGAAGACGGAAAGACCGAGCAGACCGTAAACGATGGAAGGGACCGCGGCGAGGTTGTTGATGTTGACCTCGATCAGGTCCGTCAGCTTGTTCTTCGGCGCGAACTCCTCGAGATAGATCGAGGCGGCGACGCCGATCGGCAGAGCGAGCACGAGCACGATCAGCATCAGGTAGAGCGAGCCGATCAGGGCGACGCCAAGGCCTGCGGCCTCCGGACGGCTGGAATTGCCGTTGACGAAGAGGCCGGTGTTGAACTGCTTGTGGAGCGCGCCGCTCGCCTTCAGCTCGTTCATCCAGCCGACCTGCTTGTCGTTGACCTTGCGGTTCTTCTCATCGACCGCGAGGTCGATCTGGGCCTTGTTGGCGCTGTCGACATTGGCGTCGGCGAGAACCGTGACATTGACCGTCTTGCCGATGATCGACGGATCGGCGAGCACCATATCGCGCAGCTGGATCGGCGCACTCTTCGACAGCATGGCGGTTGCATCGCGCACGTCGGGACGGCTCGAGGCATTGATGTTCAGCTGCTTGACGATCGCGTCACGCAGGAGAACCGGATAGTTGGCGGCGATCAGCACCGAAGGGTCGGTCGCGCGCTTATTGTCGGGGTCGATCGTCTTCTCGACGAATTCGATCGGCAGGGTGATCGCCGTCTGCTGGAAGGCGGTATAACCTTTGCCGATCACCGTCCACAGCAGGATGAAGAGGAAGACGAGACCGAAGGTGATGGCGGCGATGCCATAGGCCTGGAACCGGCGCTCGGCGGCATAGCGGCGCTTGATGCCGATATCGCGGCGGGCTGGCGCCTTGGAAACGGTGACGCCTGATGTGGGAGAAACAATATCCGTCATTCGTACTGCTCCCGGTATTTGCGCACGATGTAAAGCGCATAGATATTGAGGCAAAGCGTGATGCAAAACAGGGTGATGCCAAGGGCAAAGGCAACCAGCGTCTGCGGCGAGGTGAACTCAAGGTCGCCGGTCAGCTGGTTGACGATCTTGACCGTCACCGTCGTCATCGGCTCGAAGGGGTTGATCTGGATGCGGGCGGCCACGCCGGCGGCCAGCACGACGATCATGGTTTCGCCGACGGCGCGCGAGGCAGTCATCAGCAATGCGCCGACGATGCCGGGAAGGGCTGCGGGAAGGACCACCTTCTTGATGGTTTCGGAGCGCGTGGCGCCGAGACCGAGCGAACCGTCACGCAGTGACCGCGGCACGGCGGTGATGATATCGTCCGACAGCGAGGACACGTAAGGGATCAGCATGATGCCCATGACGATACCCGCCGTCAAAACGCTCTGCGCCTGAATGAAATTGCTGTAGTTGCCGGACAGAAGGCCGCTGACCTGGGCGGAGAAATCGCGCAGGAACGGGCCGACGGTCACAAGCGCGAAGAAGCCGTAGACGATCGTCGGAATGCCGGCGAGCACTTCCAGCAGCGGCTTGGCGACCGAGCGCACCCTCATCGAGGCGTATTCGGCCATGTAGATGGCGGCAAAGAGGCCGACCGGCACGGCGACCAGCATGGCGACCAGGCCGATATAGATCGTGCCGAGCAGCAGCGGGATCAGGCCGAACTGACCGAAGGATGAGCTGCCAGCGCCGGCAAAGCGCGGATCCCAAACGGTGCCGAAGAAGAAGTCCATGGCGGGAACGGCCGCAAAGAAGCGGGCGGCTTCCGACAGCATGGAGAGCACGATGCCGATCGTCGTCAGAATGGCAATCGAGGAGGCGAGCAGCAGGCCCCAGAGTATGACGCGCTCGACCCGGTTGCGGGCGCGGAAGCGCGGAGCGATGGAGCGCAGCGCATAGAAGGCGCCGGCGCCGGCGAGCGCGAAGACGATCGCCGTCATGGCGATGCGGCTCGTCATGCTCATGGCGTTGAGCGTCCTGGCGGCGTCGATCATGTAAGGCAGCGGCTGGCCGGCAAGCGGCACGCCCTTTTCGAGGAGCTTGGCCTGAAGCGCAGCCGGATCGTTGCCGACCGCCGCAGTTTCATCCGAGGTCAGCATCGTCAGGCCGCGGGCGACCGTCGCCACCGTCGAATAGCCAAGATCCTGCTCGACCGAGACTTGAGCCTTGATGTCGTCAGGGAAAGCGCTGCGAACCGAAGACTGGATGATGCCGGGGCTGATGGAGAGCCAGAGGCCAAGGACGATGAGGGCGGGAAGAACTGCCCAGATCGCCGCATAGGCGCCGTAATAGGCCGGTCGTGAATGCAGTGAGGAGGATCTGCCTCCGGCAAGCGCCGTGGCACGGTTGCGCGCGACCAGATAGGCGGCGACTCCGATCACCACAAGGCACAAAAGTATGATGGATGTGCTCATTCGTTACGTCCCCAGGCCCATAGCCCCAAAAAGCCCGGCAGCTTCGTCAACTGCCTTCAGCTTCCAATCATGGAGAAGGAATTCAACCCTGCAGCGGACATGCCGGCGCAGGGACATAAGCAATGCCGGCGCGGGCTGAAAGGCACCGCGCCGGCAAAAGTCATTACATAGCCTTACCGGCTTCGACTTCCTTGCGGATCGCTTCGCGCTCGGCATCCGGAGCGGCAACGAGGCCGTATTCGACGAGCGGGCTGTCAGGGCCGATCATCTGGTCGGATACGAAGAAGTTGACGTATTCCTTCAGGCCCGGAACGGCGCCGAGATGTGCCTTCTTGACGTAGAAGAACAGCGGGCGGGAAACCGGGTAGGTGCCGTTAGCGATCGTTTCGGTGGACGGAACGATACCGCTCATGCTCGCAACCTTGAGCTTGTCGGCGTTGTTTTCATAGAAGGAAAGGCCGAATACGCCGACGCCGGTCTTGTTGGCGGCGATGCGTGCGAGGGTTTCCGGATAGTCGCCGTCGATGTCAACGGCGACGCCGTCCTTGCGGACTGCGACGCAAGCCTTGCCCTGGGCAGCCTTGTCGGCGATTTCCTTGGCGATGACGTCGGTTGCGCCAGAGGCCTTGCAGCCGGCAGCGAGAACGTTCTGTTCGAAGACTTCGCGGGTGCCGTGCTTTTCGCCCGGAATGTAGGCAGCAATATCAACAGCCGGAAGCTTCGGGTTGACTTCCGACCACTTCTTGTAGGGGTTGGCGACGAGCTTGCCGTCGACGACGACCTGGGCTGCGAGGGCCTTGTAGATATCGGCAGGAACGTAAGCGAGATCAGGGTTGGAAGCGTCGGTTGCGAAGACGATGCCGTCATAACCGATCTTGACTTCCTGGATGTCGGTTACGCCGGCAGCCTTGCAGGCTTCCAGTTCGTTCTTGTTGATCGGACGCGATGAATTCGCAATATCGATGGTGTCTTCGCCAACGCCCTTGCAGAATTCCTTCAGACCAGCGCCCGAGCCGCCGGATTCGACGACCGGCGTCTTGAAGTTGGTGAAGGTTTCGCCGAAGGACTCGGCAACGATCTTTGCGTAAGGCAGGACGGTGGACGAACCAGCGACCTGAATCTGGTCGCGGGCGACGGCAGCGCCAGCGAAAGCAGCAGTTGCAGCGAGCGCGGCAACGGTGAGCTTAAAGGTGTTCATTTGAATCTCCCGGCATTTGGGCTTGTGTGAGTGCGGCCTTAGAGAGGCCCTCGCAGTGCCTTTTTTCATCGGCGGGACTCTCTTAGCTCTTGAAGCCTCGTCCTTTTATGTCAAATCGATGAAACATTTGTGACAATATAAGTTATTGATTTAGAATGTGATATTTTAAGTCTACCGATCAATCATGTCGAGCGACCAGCAAAGTTTGGTGGTCAATCCACCTCGCGTTGTAAAAACCGGCGGCATATCGGCGACAGTAGGTGAGGCGACGGTTCTTTGCTTGCGTCCTTTCATCAAGGTCGTTCCGCATGGTTTGCCCCTCATCCGCCTGCCGGCACCTTCTCCCCGTAAACGGGGCGAAGGGGACATGCCGCAACGTCTCCGTTCCCACCTCGCTCTCGCATGGCACGTCCCCTCGCCCCGTTTTACGGGGAGAGGGTTAGGGTGAGGGGCACGTCCCACGGCAAACCATCGCTAGTCACGCGCAGCCGGAG
>NZ_JBAMYD010000033.1:0-34628 GCF_037002925.1 Rhizobium aouanii | reverse complement strand
AGGTTCATGAGCAAAGGTGATTCAGGCGAACGGGGGATAGATCGAATTCGAGACTCTGCTGGGATGTTTACCATCGGCGATGAAAATGACGGGGCCGTAAAGTCGCTTGCAGAACTGCTTATGGTTTACCTCTCAGGACACCATGTGGCTTCGCTCGGGAAATTTCCAATTGGCGTTGGCGAAATACCTGGAAACCAGCGCAGGGATGGCGTGCGCTACGGTTACTTAATCCAGTTTGGTGGATCAATTCATAGATTGGGGTGAGAACGTGACGGGTGATGAAGCCTTTAAGGCCGCAACTGAGATAGCGAAGACAACCGGCAAGGCCATCGACGCGAGCGAGAAAGCATCCCGCTATTTGGCGGACATTTTCGGCGAAGCAATAAATGCACTTGCGGGTGCGGTAGCCGACACCGCCATTGGTTTTAAGATACGTAATCGTGCATCGGTTGCGATCAAAACCGAAAGGCATCTTCAGGCTCTTGGATTAGATCGAAGCTTCCTAAAAATAGAGGAACGCGCGGCCGTTCCGTTGATTGAAGCACTTTCCGTTGAAAGCGACGACGGACTACAAGATATTTGGGCTTCCTATATCGCAAATGCCGCTGATCCACAGAACTCCACAATCGGCGTAACGGCGGTGATCACGAACGCGATAAGCAAACTGGAGCCGGAAGATAAGGAAGTGCTGGACCAGCTTTTCGAAATAGACCTTGCGGAGCCACGCCAAGAGTCGATCAAGCTGAAGCCCTCCGACTTCAACATGACGGAGGAGGCGCTTAATTTTTCTCTGGCGCGGTTCGTAGCCCTTGGCCTTTTCTCCTGCGATAATTCCGGAAGCGTTGGCTTTGCGGCAGCCGATAGCCATAAGATGCCTTGTAACGTTGAGATATATACGTCAATCGGCTGGTTTCGTGCGCTTCCGTTGTTGCTGATGTTCAAGCAATCGATCATGCGGGGGTAGCAGCCATAAAAGCTTGACCCTGCCCCCAAGTTTTATCCAATTTTGAGTTCGCTCTTGAGGCAGGTCGAGAAGCAGCCTTCGAGGCTGATGCTACGACGCCGGGACGGCGCCGAACAGGATGGCGACATAGATAGGGGTTGATTGAGATGCAATTCAATCATCTACCAGGTAGGGTTAGGTCTATCGAAATCTCGTCTGATTTTGCTGGCTGATCTGCCAGTGAGCCATCGGCGCGCTGCACCTCGTAGTAGCCATCCCCCTCGGTCAGGAAGTACTCGGATTGAGCGGGAAGTGTTTTCCGATCCAGCTTCACTGCTGCAAGCGGATTGTGAACGACCACCATTGGCCGGGTTTCTCCGATCGCCAGAAGTTCATCAACATCAACAGCCCAAAGTGCGCTGATTGGCGAGAACTCAGGATCGAAAAACGTATCCGCCGGTACGGCTGCTCCCTTAGGTTTTGCGATATATGTACGATGTTGAAGACCCGAGCCAACTTGCTGAAGAGTTTGGCGATCGATAGTTACCTGTAACGGGCCAACGGCAAAAGTAGCCTCGACTGCGTAAGGCAATTGGCTTATCCCGTGAAGCTCCGGGATTGCACCGCCGAAGCCGCGCAATAGTCGCCCGTTAATGGCGATAACGTAGGCGTCGCTGGATGTTACGATCCTCTTCTCAAGATAGCCAGGAATCCGCTTTCCCGTCTTGCGATCCACTCGCCCGAGCAACTTCTCCGCTTTCTCTTTAATGGCGGACGTCCACCGCAAAAGAATTTCTTCATGAGGCAGCGAGACAACGTTCCCGCTAACGTGGTTGCTCCAATCGTCGGGAAGCCCTTTAGGCTCTGGCGTGACCACCTCTATCCACAGACGCCCTTCTCCTAGATCAACAAGAAAGTCCGGCCCCGGCTCTTGGTGCAGCGGCTTGAGGCCAGCCTTGATAAGTTGGTCGGCAAGAAGGATTTCCGATAACTGCTGCCAGAAAGCATTGGGATTTTCTGAGCAAAGCTTTTTTTCTGCATCGCCGTCGAGGAGGCCCGAACCAAGCATGCGCGTGCACAGCACGCAGATGGCTTCCCGAATTTCCGATCCTTTAGCACTGGTCCAAGGATAGCGCCGTTCGATTGATGCTTTCAGTTCCA
This sequence comes from Rhizobium aouanii, assembly GCF_037002925.1. Taxonomy (NCBI): domain Bacteria; kingdom Pseudomonadati; phylum Pseudomonadota; class Alphaproteobacteria; order Hyphomicrobiales; family Rhizobiaceae; genus Rhizobium; species Rhizobium aouanii. Next base: position 32,524 of record NZ_JBAMYD010000033.1, on the reverse strand, counting down.
TCGTTTGCCTATTTTCTTAAATACTTCAACGACTTCTCCAGCAACTCGGAGCGAATGCGTCGCAAGGTCATATTGCAACGCCTTATGTGCATCGGGCCTCATTTCGTCGAAGTTAGATCGCCGCCAGACAATACTGTTTGATCGTCAAAATGCTCAGTTACAGTCTCATGGAAGCGCTATGTAGATTAGTGATAGATTTTGAGGAGCCGCAAGGCAACCCATTGTGGACATCAATTCGTCGCACTACCATTCCGCGAGGTGTGGACGGAGAATCAGATGACTGGAAGGAAACTAGTAAGGCCATATTTGTTTTCTCAAGTATTTAAGGGCACCGCAACCGACTTGGACAAGGCGGGGCTTTTTGATCCCGTCCTGAATTCGGACAGCAAGCTCTTCATTGATCCTCTTTTGATCGAGGGGAGCGATAATCCACATATGGCCGCTGCGTATAAGCAGCTTCGAGAACATTTCGCAAAGGCGACAAAGTTGCTCTCCGCTAGCAGAGCAGTCAACGATCCGGCTTGGAAAGCTGCTCGGCGCATACTTGATCTGGGGGAGCGATCGGAAACGTGCCTTGGATATGGTGGATCAAGCACCAGCGGATCGGGTAGGTCCGAGGAAGTGAGAGAACGGATATTAGAAACAACCAAGCAAATCATAGAGCTCGGTGAGAACAATCCAGAGATCATCTCTTTGATGGGCATGTTCGAAGAAGGAGTAGGGCCGGACACGATCAGTGACCTCACCACATTCGCCATTCTTCCGGCACTTTGCGCCCTGACGGAGGAATTTTGCAAGAAAAGTGGAGTTCCCGCCCGGCGGTTCAAAGACTACTTCGATGCGGAGCTACCGGAAAACCCCATCGACCCCTCCAAGCCAATCCTCCTCGTTCCCCAGGACATCTTGCGCGATCTTCCGCTAGCAGCAGATTGGTCAGACGTAGCCAGGGTGACTTTCGAAAATGAGAAAATCCGAGACGCGTTCAACTCCTTCGTAGGCCTTATTTCTCAGATGACGTTGACCGAGAAAAAGGACGCGATAAAGAAGACGGCTCTTTTATCCTTGGATCACTTCCGCGCTATCCTGGATGCCGTGCTTGGCTCAAGCGATTCTTACGATCCAAAGGCCGATCCGCTTAACCTTTACCGCTTTCGCGAGATGATCGCCGGCGATCTTAGTGTGTTTGCGCAGCCGGGGTTAAATGTCGGCAAGCCATCATCAGCTGAGTTACAGCGGCTCGTTCTGATAATTGTTGCTTCAAAACACTCGTTGAGAACAACAACCTGTGGGAACTCCTGTGGCATGAAGAAAAACCCAAGCGAGAGAAGGCCGCGCAGTTGATCTTCTTTGCCGTTGCCGACACTTTCTGTAAGGCGAATAATATCGATATCGCGCCTGAGACGAATCCTGGTGGTGGCCCGGTCGATTTCAGATTCTCCAAAGGCTACACAAACCGGGTGCTTGTCGAAATCAAGCTGTCCAAGGGCAAAGTAGTCCAAGGCTACAAGACGCAGATCGGTATCTATCAAGGCGCATCGAACACTGACAGCGCCATCTTTCTTCTGATCAACGTCGGGAAAATGGGCCAAAAATTGGTTGAAATCCAGAAGCATCGCGACACACAGATCGAAGCTGGCCTCGCCATACCCGAGATCATTGTTGTTGATGGGCGCCGGAAAAGGTCGGCCAGCGTTCGAGAAACACTGTTCGAGGTGATCGAGGATGATTTCAACGACGATGACGATGAAGAGTAGCATCACGCTGGCTCGAGTAACGATGCCTAGATGACCGAAGGTTGCGCTATTTTGGTCAAGGAAAGCCTGCTGCCAAACATCGAGCGGCAACACCGCTAAACTCGGTCTTGCGCCTCACTGGCGCTCTTCAAACAAACGGATACCAGTGAGTTCCGCAAGCTTCTCCACCAGTGCATCCTGAAACCCCGGATCGTTAACATCGGCCGCCGCCTCCCGCTGCTCCGATGGTTGCCAATAACCACCGCTGACTTTTGCAGTTCCCGCATCGCTGGCACCAAGCCGTGCCTGGGTGAGGTGCCCCATCTCTAGGTCATCGGGCGCGCCGCCCATCTTCGTTGGCAGCCAGCCGGGGTCGACGGCCAATCCTAGCAAATCGGCGCTCGCCGGCAAATTGTCTGGACAAGGACGATAAAGCGAATAGAAAATTTCAACACAATCTGCGGTCACGCCTGGGGCAAATTTTGAGCGATATCAAACTCTTTCATTTTGGCGGCGCGCAGGTGAGCGAGTTGCCCGGCAGCGCCATGCAGGTCGAGAAATCTCTGCAAGTTCTGTTCGAGGCCAATCTTGAGGCGTTGCTCGGCGTCCGCTTCCTGGCGACCGAGCATTCGACCGGCCACGTGCACGGCGGAAGGATCGATACGCTCGGCCTGGACGAGGACAACTCGCCGGTCATCATCGAATACAAGCGGTCGGTGAACGAGAACGTCATCAACCAGGGCCTGTTCTACCTCGACTGGCTGCTTGATCACCGCAAGGAATTCCAATGGCTGGTTATGGAACGCCTCGGCCAGGACGTGGCGAATGCCGTTGATTGGTCTGCTCCGCGACTGCTCTGCATCGCCGGCGATTTCACCCGCTATGACGAGCACGCCGTCAAGCAGATCGCCCGAAACATCGAATTGATCCGCTACCGGCGGTTCGGCGAGGATCTGCTGATGTTGGAACTGGTGCATGTGCCGAAGACCGGTAAACTCACTGGAGCTAAGGTTGTAGCCGAGACGAAAAGTCTAAGTTCCCTGCAAACCACTGCCGATGCCAATCAGGAAAACGACCCCTATCTCAATCAACGGATGAGCTACCGCCTATCGCAGTCGTCGGCAGACCTTCGAGATATTTATGACGCTGTTCACCAGTTTCTGATCGCGCTCGGGGATGATGTGCAGGTAAAGGAATTGAAGTTCTACACAGCATTCAAGCGACTGAAGAACTTCGTCTGCATGGAGATCTATCCCCAGGCGCGGACTGTGACGCTTTTCCTAAAGCTCGATCCAAACACCATGGCGGTTGAAAGCGGCTTTACGCGCGACGTGAGCAATGTTGGCCACTTTGGTACGGGTGATCTGCAGGTAACGCTAAAGTCGATGGCGGATTTTGAGAAAGCACAGCCATTACTGGTTCGGGCTTACGAGGGTGGGTGATCAGGTGAGCGCCACAACTATATCTGTCGTCGGTTTCGACTCAGCTTGGACCGACAATCCTAAGGCGCCAGGTGCCATCTGTGTCGTTCGACTCGATGCGCAAGGTGCGCGGTTGCACGTTGCGCCGAGGTTGGCGTCATTCAGTGAAGCCGCAGCGCTTATCCGGGCCGAAACGCTTGAGGTGGGCAAATGTCTCGTCGCGCTCGATCAGCCAACAATCGTTCCGAACCTCGGTGGCTCGCGTCCGGTCGACAAGGTTGCAGGGGCGCTCATCTCCTGGGTAGGCGGTGGTGTTCAGCCAGCCAACCGATCGAAGCTTGGGATGTTTGATGATGCCGCACCGATCTGGCGGTTCAAACAGGCAATTGGCGCCATTGAGGATCCAGAGGCCGCAAGGACCTCATCGTCAGGGCTCTTTCTAATTGAAGTATTCCCCGCCCTAGCACTGGTTGTTGTCGAGACCGCTTACTGCCAACGTCATGGGGCGCCAAAATACAATCCAGCCAACCGGAAAATGTTTAAATTAGATCACTGGCATTCCGTGGCGGAGACGATCCGGACATTCGGATCGCTCAGGGCTTTAGAGCAGCTAGAACTCTGGTGTTCGAATGTGTCGACTAACCTGATGCCGAGGAAAGCCGATCAGGACAAGGTTGACGCAATGATCTGTGGCCTCATCGGCTTGCATTGGCTGGTGGCGCCGCGCGACCAATCCGTCATGATTGGTGATCTGGAAAACGGCTACATGATCGCACCGGCGGTAAACGGCATCCATGAGCGGCTGGTTACCGCTGCAAGGAAAAGGAATGTGCCGATTAGATAGGGCGATCCTGGCATAGCACGCCGGCGAACCGGCCGCTCCGGCTACGCCGAAGTCCGCTGTCTGCCTCGTGACTCGCCAAGGAGGCCTGCCGGCAAACATCGAGCGGTACCCCTGCAATGCCTGCGGACCCCGTTCTTGCGCCTCACGCGCCATCTTCGAACAGCCGAACACCCGTCAACCCCGCAAGCTTTTCCACCAGCACCTCCTGAAACCCGACATCACCAACCTCCACCGCCGCCTCCCGCCGCTGCCGATGAAACCAATACCCGCCGCTGACCTTCGCAGCTTCCTCATCGCTCGTCGCCAGCCACGTCTGCGTAAGATGCCCCATCTCCAGATCATCGGGCGCGCCGGCGCCGCCCATCTTTGTCGGCACCCAGCCGGGGTCCACTGCATTGCTGAGAACATCGTGCCAATGGCGGGCGATGGCGGCGGCGAGGGTGGCGATGTAGAGCTTGCTTTCCGAGTAGGCCTGGCTGGCGTTCCACGGCCGCTTCTTCCAGTCGATATCGTCAAGGGCGCTGCTGCCGCTGCGGTGCATGCCGCTCGTGAGATAGATGAGGCGATCGGGGCGGGTGATCCAGGCGGTGAGCAGATAGGGGGCAAGCACATTCACCGCCAGCGTCTTGGCGTGACCATCAGGCGTTTCGCCGCGGCTCCGCTCGAGGTAGATGCCGGCATTGTGGATGACGGCGTCCATGCGGCCGATGGCGTTGACCTGCTCGGCAATCGATCGCGTTTCGGTGGCGCTGGCGAGATCGCCGATGACGAGGCCGAGGGCGGCGGCCGAAGTCTCTGCGATGGCGGAGGCGCGCTCGCGGGAGCGGGCATGCAGCACGACGTCATGGCCCTCCTTCATCAGGGTGCGGGCTGCGGCAAGGCCGAGGCCATCGGTGGAACCGGTGATGAAAATGCGGCTCATGGGGTTTCCTTTCGCGGGCGTGCGTGGAGGGCAGTCAAGCTGCTTTTTAGTTGGTTGCTCAATGCGGGAGTTGGGGTGTGGGTTCCTGGGGTTGGTCGAGATGTAGGCGGTTCGGACCGATCTAAGACCCCTCCCCAACCCCTCCCCACAAGGGGGAGGGGCTAGCCCAGCATCACCGCTTTGCCCGAGATCATCCCGTCGTTTGCCGATCTGGAGTTTTGGGAGATGCGGTGCGGCAGGTTAAGCCCCTCCCCCTTGTGGGGAGGGGTTTGGGGCGGGGTCTTTGCCCCGCAAGCGGGGGTCCGAAGGAGGGGTGCAGACAGGCGGACGAGGGCTTTTTAGGCGGTTATTTCAGCGCTTTGACTCGAAGCTCATGCAGCACTCATCGGCAGCGGCATGGATCCTCGGGTCATCAAGCCCGAGGATGACGGAGGGTGGGGAGAGGCGACCGGCTAGGGGCGCGACGTCGGGCGTCGTTTCCCGTTTCCCTCAACCTTATAAAGTCAAGCGCGCGGCCTCGGCCCGACCCGCAATCAACCCGGCGATCTGGTCAATCGGGTCTCGATCGGGCGATACGTCTGCGAGCTCATCGGCGACCTTGCCGGTCAATGTCAGCACCTTGTCGCAAAGCTCGTTCACGCGGCGGCGCAACAGCGGAGTGCCGACGCCGGCTTCTGCCGCAAAGGCCTTCCAGCCCTCGGCATCCATTTCGGCCAGTGTGGCGCGCTTGCCGATTCTCATCGCCAGCCTTGGCGACAGTTCCGGATAGATCACGGTGGAGAGGAGGTCATAGAGTTTTGCCAGCCGCGGGCCTTGGCTATCATACAGGATGGAGAAGTTCTTGCCGTGGGCATCGGCATTTCCGGCGATCAGGTTGAAGATGGCCGCGTCCAGCAGCTTCAGCACGTCGACAGCCGGCCTTGCCGAAATCCGTCTTATGAGATCGAAGCAATCCTTGAAGGTCGGCCCGCCTTCACTCGCATATTTCGTTTCCGGCGGTACGCTGAGTGCCTGGCAGAAATCTTCCTGATGGATGCGATGAACCAGGCCGCCGGCGCCGCGCACGCGGTCATATCGTTCGACCAGAAGGAACGGGCGCCCCTGCACATATCTCGGTTCGACGGCTGCGACATCGAGCGCGATGGCGGCCGCAAGCCGCATCACGAAAGCTTCGTTCTCGGTCGTCGCCTTGAAGCGGGCTATCGGTGGCTTCAGAATATGGGTTGTGGCCTGGCCGGGCAGGGGAAGCCCGATCCGGCCATCGACCAGAACAACCGGCAGTTTGGACTGCGCGCCGGCGAGCGACAGTCTGAGGCCCTCCTCACCGGCCAGGAGAGGCCGCACGGGCAGTGCCTCCAACACGGCAACGATGCCTGCTTCGTCCAAGGGCACGGGCTGGCGATCTGCAATCGACCCCGTCCCCGCCGGTGCCTCACCTTCGGCAAGCAGTTGCAGCGCACCGGCGACATCGCCGCCCAGGTTATCGAGAAGCGCAAAGTCATTGGCGGGAGACACGCCCAAGGCCCGTGCTGCGGCCAGGCGCTGGCTTTCCTCGGGCAGCAGACCGCCGAAAAACGGTCGGCATTCCCGGCGGGTAAATCGCTCCGGTCGTTTCGGCAGAGACGCCGAGAGCGGCAGCGTTTTGTGATCGTCAAGCCAGGCTCGCGCATAGGCAAAGCCGATATCGCCGTCTCTGTCCTGCGTGAATTGGCCGACAATGCGGCCGTCCCACCAGACGTTGAGAAGCCTTGATGTCATTGCCTGCGCTCGCCGGGAGCCAGAATGTCGAGGGAGCAGCCAAGCGTTTGCAGAACCTGCAGGACTTTGCCGATCTGCGCTGTGGGCTTGCCGGCTTCGAGGTCGACGATAAAACGAAGCCCGACGCCGGCAACGCCGGCAAGCTCGTCCTGCCGCAGGTTTTGCTCCTTGCGGGTGCTTCGAACCAGGGCGCCGATATCGGCTGGACTCTGTACGTGTTTCGCCATGAATTTTTCCCGATCGGGAAAATATAGCGAATGCGGAGGCGGTGTCCAGGGAAATTTACCGATCGGGATTATTTAGAGAAGTGGGAAAGGTTGAGGGTATGAAATTTCCCGTTCGGTAAAATGGTTCGGAGTTCGTTGGGCGTGCGTGGGATCCCTCGGGCTTGACCCACTGCTCTCCGGTTCGCGCCGATGGCTGCCCCTCACCCTAACCCTCTCCCCGTAAAAACGGGGAGAGGGGACGTGCCATACGAGACGCGAGAGAGGGACGGAGAGGTTGCGGCATATCCCCTTCGCCCCGTTTACGGGGAGAAGGTGGCGGCAGGCGGATGAGGGGCTGCTCTCGCCGATCTCTGAGCCCGGATAAAAACACCACCTTCCGCCCATCACCCCCGCCGCCGCTCCGCTCCCGCCGCAATCGTCTGCACCAGCTCGTCCACCTCCCGCGACAACCGCTCCAGCGGCAGGCCGACGAAGCGGCCTTCGAGGCTGATGCTGACGACGCCATGCACGGCGCCGAAGAGGGTGCGGGCGCGGATGGCGCGGTCTTGCGCGGGCATGTCGGGTTGCAGTTCGGCCAGCGGTTCGGCGATCACGTCCATCAGGAAGAGGTGCTCGTTAAGATGCCATTGCGGCGTCGGGCTCGATTCCGGCGGGAAGTGGTCGAACAGCGCCTTCCAGAGGTTCCGGTGCTCGACGGCGAAGCTCAAATAGCCCTGCGCCAGGTTGCGCAGCCGGTCGGTCGGCGGCCGGTCTTTGGTTTCCGGCAGGGTCAGCCTCGCCTCCAGCGCCTTCAGCGTGGCGGAGTTGACGTGGATGACGAGCTCGGCGAGGTCTGAAAAGACCGTGTAGAGGCCGCCGAGCGCGCAGCCGGCATCCTGGGTGATGTCGCGGGCCCGGAGATTTGCCAGCCCGTCTTTGGCGATCCGCTCGCGCGCCGCCTCGATCAGCCGGGCCTTCAGGTCTTCGCGTTTTTCTTCTCGCCTGCCGGCCATTAACCATTCCACTTCGATTTTTTGAACGTCGTTCAAAATTTATCTTGAACGACGTTCATGATTCTGGCATAACACCTCTGGTGAACAACGTTCATAAACCGGAGGAAGGAAATGTTCAAACTGATTTCCATTTTGTTGCGGGGCAGGGCACATGATGCCGAGCAGGCCTTTGCCGATCGCCACGCCGTGCCGCTGCTTTCCCAGCAGATCCGCGATGCCGCCCAGTCGATCCAGTCGGCCCGCCGCAGTGTCGCGGTCGCCATCGCCCAGAACGAACAGGAGAAGGGGCAGCACGGGGCGATCGTCGCCCGCATCGCCGATCTCGAAATCCGCGCCTCCGCCGCCTTGGCGAAGGGCAATGAGGGCCTGGCCCGCGAGGCGGCCGAAGCGATCGCCTATCTTGAAGCCGAGCGCGATGCGTCCGAGAAGGCGCAGAGCCAGTTCACCAGCGCGATCGACAAGCTGAAGGGCATCGTCCGCGCTTCCGAGGCAAGGCTGCAGGAGTTGCAGCGCGGCGAGCGGCTGGCGCGCGCCACGCAGGAGGCGCAGAAGCTCGATGTCGCAGTTGCCGGTCCGGGCCTGGCGACGCTCGACGATGCCGAGGAGACGCTCGCCCGCCTTCGCCTGCGCCAGAGCCAGAATGAGCTGACGGCGGCCGCCCTGAAGGACATGGAAGGCGCCATCCGCCCGGCCGGCATTATCGAAAAGCTTGCCAATGCCGGCTTCGGCGCGCCGCGGCACTCATCCGCCGATGATGTGCTGGCGCGGCTGAAGAGCCGCATCACGCCTGCCGCTTGAAATTGCATCCATCCAACCATTCATCCATCGAACCATAGGGACAAAGACAATGAACGACAGTTTCCAGAAACATTCCGCAAGCTGGGTCAGCTTCTCCTACATCTCCTTCGGCTCGGCCGCCTTCATGCTGGCGCTCGGCCTCTACATGATGCCGCTCGATCTCTGGGGCAAAGGCTATCTCGCCATGGGCATTCTGATGCTGGTGCAGACCACGGTGAACATCACCAAGACGCTGCGCGACAACGCCGAATCCGAGAAGCTGATCCGCAAGGTCGAGGATGCCCGCACCGAGAAGCTGCTCGTCAAGTTCAATCGTAACGATGAAGATTGATCTTGGTTAACCACAGCGCAGAGTTGTTACCGCATTCAACTTTTGCGTAACAACTCTGTGGCCTTCTCTGCCAGTCGAAAGAGGGACCCGCCGTGCAACACAATCTGATGACCTCCAGGAAATTCGCGCCGCTGTTCTGGACCCAGTTCCTGACGGCCTTCAACGACAATTTCCTCAAGAACACCCTGGTGTTCCTCATTCTCTTCAAGATGTCGGCCAGCGAAGGCGCCGCCCTGGTGACGCTTGCCGGCGTCATCCTGATCGTGCCGTTCCTGCTGCTCTCGGCACTCGGCGGCGAACTCGCCGACAAGCATGACAAGGCAAAGATCGCCGAGCTGTTGAAACGCTGCGAGATCGCGGTCGCCGCCCTTGCCGTCATCGGTCTCGCCTTCTCCTCGATTTTTGTGCTGATGGCGGCGCTGTTCGGCTTCGGCATCGTCTCGGCACTTTTCGGGCCGATCAAATACGGCATCCTGCCCGATCATCTCGAGCGCCGCGACCTGCCGAAGGCCAATGCCTGGATCGAGGGCGGCACCTTCATCGCCATCCTCGGCGGCACGATCATCGCCGCCTTCGCCTTTTCCGGCGGCGATAATGTGCTGATCTTCGGCACGATGATGATGGGGCTTTCGGTGATCTGCTGGCTGGCAGCCCGCATGATCCCGCCCACCGGCTCCAAGGCGCCGGATCTTCAGATCGATCGCAATGTGATCCGCTCCAGCTACACCCTGGTCATGGAAATCCGCGAGGACAAGCGTCTGTGGCGTTCGGCGCTGATGAACTGCTGGTTCTGGCTGGTCGGCGCCTTCGTTCTCTCCATCCTGCCGACCATGGTCACCGAGCTGCTCGGCGGCTCCGGGCTCGTCGTGCCGGCCTATCTCACGGTCTTTGCCATCGCCGTTGCCGTCGGCTCCGCCATTGCCGCCTGGATGTCGTCCGGTCGCATCGTGCTGCTGCCGGCCCCTGTCGGCACGGCGCTGCTCGGCCTCTTCAGCCTCGATCTCGCCTGGAACCTCTGGGGCCTGGCATCGGTGAGCCATGCGACGACGATCGCCACTTTCTTTGCCGGCGAAAATACCATCCGCGTCGCCATCGATCTTGCCGGCATGGCGATAGCAGGCGCCTTCATCGCCGTTCCCACCTTCGCCGCCCTGCAGACCTGGGCGCATGAGGACCGCCGCGCCCGCGTCATCGGCGCCGCCAATGTGCTCTCGGCGCTGTTCATCACCGTCGGTCTCGGCCTCGTTGCCGCTATACAGGCGATGGGCGCTTCCATTCCTCAGATCCTGATCGGCCTCGGCATCATCAATTTTGCCGTGGCCTGGTTGATGCTGAAGACGCTGCCGACCAATCCCTTCCGCGATTTCATCTCGATCATGTTCCGCGCCTTCATGCGCCTCGAGGTCGAGGGGCTGGAGAATATCAAGAAGGCCGGCCGCGCGCCGATCATCGCGCTGAACCATGTCAGCCTGCTCGATGGTGCCCTGGCGCTTGCCATCACCGAGGAAGAGCCGACCTTTGCCGTCGATTACAAGATCGCCCAGGCCTGGTGGGTGCGGCCCTTCCTGAAGATGTGCAAATTCCTGCCGCTCGACCCGACCAAGCCGATGGCGACACGCTCGCTGATCAAGGTGGTGCAGGACGGCAACCCGATCGGCATCTTCCCCGAGGGCCGGCTGACGGTGACCGGCACGCTGATGAAGGTCTATGATGGCGCCGCCATGGTCGCCGACAAGACCGGCTCGATGGTCGTGCCGGTGAAGATCGACGGGCTGGAGAAGAGCTATCTCTCCTATCTCGACAACGGCAAGATCCGCCGCCGGCTGTTTCCCAAGGTCAAGGTCACCATTCTCGAGCCGGTGAAGCTGGACGTGCCGCCGGAGCTGAAAGGCCGCAAGCGCCGCACTGCGGCGGGCGCTGCCCTTTATCAGGTGATGTCGAACCTGCTGTTCCAGACAGCGGATACCTCGTCGACCGTGCTCGACCGTGTCATTCAGGCCGGCCACGAATTCGGCATGAAGAAACTTGCCGTCGAAGATCCGGTCACCGGCCGGCTGACCTATGGCAAGCTGCTGACCGGCGCTGCCGTGCTCGGCGCCAAATTCCGCACCATGTTCCCAGAGAAGAACCTCGGCGTCATGCTGCCGAATGCCAATGGCGCTGCCGCCACCCTTCTCGGCGTGATGAGCGCGGGCAAGGTGCCGGCCATGCTGAACTTCACCGCGGGTGCCGCCAATATTCTCTCCGCCTGCAAGGCCGCCGAGGTCAAACACGTGCTGACCTCGCGCGCCTTCGTCACCCAGGCGAAGCTCGCCCCCGTGATCGCCGAGATGGAAAAGCAGGTGACGATCGTCTGGCTCGATGATCTCAGGGCCGAAATCTCACTCAAGGACAAGATTTTCGGGTTTCTCAGGAAGGCGCGGCCGCTGGTGAAGCGTAAGCCGGATGATCCGGCCGTCATCCTCTTCACCTCGGGCTCCGAAGGCACGCCGAAGGGCGTGGTGCTGACCCACCGCAACATCCTGTCGAATGCCGCCCAGGCGGCGGCCCGCATCGATTTCCACAGCGCCGACAAGGTGTTCAACATCCTGCCGGTGTTCCATTCCTTCGGGCTGACGGCCGGCACGGTGCTGCCGCTGATTTCGGGCGTGCCGGTCTATTTCTATCCCTCGCCGCTGCATTACCGCATCGTGCCGGAGCTGATCTATGCCTCCAACGCCACGATCATCTTCGGCACCGATACCTTCCTCAACGGCTATTCGAGGACGGCGCATCCCTACGATTTCCGCTCGATCCGCTATATCTTCTCCGGCGCCGAGCCGGTGAAGGCCGCAACCCGCCAGACCTATATGGAAAAATTCGGCCTGCGCATCCTCGAAGGCTACGGCGTCACCGAGACCGCACCGGTCATTTCGATCAACACGCCGATGTACAACAAGTCGGGCACGGTCGGCAAAATCCTGCCGGGCATGGAATGGAAGCTCGAACCGGTGCCGGGCATCGATGAGGGCGGAAGGCTGCATGTGCGCGGCGCCAATGTCATGGCCGGTTACCTGCGCGCCGAAAAGCCCGGCGTGCTGGAGCCGCTCGCCGACGGCTGGCACGACACCGGCGACATCGTCACCATCGACGAGGACGGTTTCGTCAAGATCCGCGGCCGCGCCAAGCGCTTCGCCAAGATCGCCGGCGAAATGATCTCGCTCGCCGCCGTCGAGACGCTCGCCGCCGAGCTCTGGCCGGGCGCGCTCTCGGTCGTCTCCTCGCTGCCCGACGCCAAGAAGGGCGAGCGCCTGGTGCTCCTGACCGACGCGCCGACAGCCACCCGCGCCGAATTCCTCGCCTTCGCCAAATCCAGGGGCGCCATGGACATGATGGTGCCGGCCGAGGTCAATATCGGCAAGGTGCCGGTGCTGGGTTCCGGCAAGGTGGATTTCGTCGCGGCGCGGAAGCTGGCGGAAAGTGCGGCGCTGGCGGGGGAGGCGGCGTAGGCGTGGCGGGCGTCAGGCGCAAACCGGGGAATTGTTGCCGGCGCGTTTGTGCAACCGGCTAGATAGTTGCAAGACCCCTCCCCAACCCCTCCCCACAAGGGGGAGGGGCTTAACATGCGGCTCTCGTCGTGCGCCCTATTGAACGTCGACTGTGCGGCTGGTCTATTTGTTTGTGATGCGGGTGCCACAGCTTAGCCCCTCCCCCTTGTGGGGAGGGGTTGGGGAGGGGTCTTGAGACGGGCGCCGGTGATAGTTCCAAGAGGAAACCGACATGGTCGAAATCGATGTCTTTGACGGGCACAATGACGTGGCGCAATTCATCGCGGAATACACCTCTTCCGGCCGGGATTTTCTGGCGAGGTCGGAAAGCGGGCATCTCGATCTGCCGAGGGCGCGCGAGGGCGGCCTGGTCGGCGGGTTGTTTGCGCTGCATGCAGGTCCGGAGCGCCAGCCGGAAAATGACCTGATCATCACCGAAAATGGCTACGAGGTCATTTATGCCGAGACCGTCGATCCGCTCTATGCCCGCCAGCAGATCGATGCACAGCGTGTGGCGCTCGAAACATTGATCCGCCGCTCCGGCGGTCGGATGCGCATGGCGGTTGATGTCGATGAGATCGCGGCCGCCAGAGCCGAGGCGGCCTTTGCCGTCGTGCTTCATATGGAAGGGGCCGAAGCGGTGGATGGCGAATTCGACTATCTCCATCGGCTGCATGCGGCGGGCCTACGGTCGCTGGGGCCGGTCTGGAGCCGCCCGAACATGTTCGGCTACGGCGTTCCCTTCGCCTTTCCGAGGTCGCCGGATACGGGTCCCGGGCTGACCGACATCGGCAAGGAGTTGGTCAGGACCTGCAATCGGCTCGGGATCATGGTCGATCTTGCGCATCTGAACGAGCGGGGATTCTGGGATGTGGCGGCATTGAGCCACGCCCCTCTCGTCGTCACCCATGCCTGCGCCCATGCCATCTGCCCATCGACCCGAAATCTCACCGACAGGCAGCTCGACGCGATCCGCGATACTGACGGCGTGGTCGGCTTCAACCTCTCGGTCTGCGACATTCGCGCCGACGGCCACCTAAATGATGATACCCCGCTTGAGGCCGTCGCCCGCCATATCGACTATCTCGTCAACCGCGTCGGCGAAGACAGGGTCGCCCTCGGATCGGATTTCGACGGCGCGGTGATCCCCCGCCGGATCAAGGACGCCAGCGGTTTGCCGCATCTGTTCGACGCGATGCGCAAAAGCGGCTTCGACAGGCAGACCCTGTCGAAATTCGCTTTCGACAACTGGCTGCGCGTATTCGCGCTGACCTGGAAGAACGGCCCGTCATCGTGAAGCCAGGACGATTTCGTTGCGCCGAGAAACAGCCGCTGGTTGCATTTTCTGGCGAAGTCCGTAAACATTCGATTGCTTCTCTGGCGCCCGATTCAGCGCCACCGAAAACGGTTTTGATGCTTGAAAACGGTCGGACGTGCGCTAGCTGCAAGCATCGTCATACGACCGTTGATTTGCATGATTAGTTTTTACTCGTTCAATAAATTTCCGATTGCCGCCCATGCTTGATGCCAGCGCGCTGACACTGTTTCCTGATCGCCCCTGGCCGCAGCATTACCAAAAGACATGACCGCGCAGAATTAGCCCTGGTGAGGAGGGGATTGACGATGTTCGTAGAGGGTTTGAAGAAGCTTTTTCGTGGCCGTTCGGAGAGGGACGACACTTCGGCAGTAAGCGCGCTGTCAGCAAGGGACAGGGACGCCATCACTGCGGACCTCGCCTTCTTCGACAGCGTCGAAAAGGGTCTCGGCAAAGCCCTTGCCCGCTATATCCTGACAGGCGCCGACGAAGCGAGCGTGCTTCATGTGAGCAATCTGTTGAAGACCACCCAGGGCGATATCCGCACCAAGCTTCACAATGTCTTCATCGCCGTCGCCGACGACTGGAATAACAAGGTCGAGCGCGAGAAGCGCCACAAGGCCAGGGAACGGGTGCTCTTCGAACTCGAAGGCTTCGATCCGGCAGCGCTCTATCGCTATCTCCATCTGCATAGCCAGTTCAATGCGCAAAACCGGGCATGGCGCTTTCCCGGCAGCGATCAATCGCCGCGTTGGCTGCGCACGGCAAGCCTGCTCTTCGACACCTCGGCACCGGAAGGCCGCAACCCCCTCGGTTTTCTCACCGCGCCACACATCCTCGAGATGATGGAAGCTGCCGAGCTTGCCCCCTCGGTCGCGCCGCTGATCGACTGCGCCTTTTCGGACAAGGACGTGCCCTACGGAGATCTGACCCAGCGGATGCTGAAGCTGCCGGGCCTTGCCGATGCGATCGCCGCCATGCCCGAGGAAGCGACCCGGACGATCGGGACGCTGGCGGCAGGCGGCCGCGAGGTCATGGTCAGCTTCCTCGGCCAGAACGGCCTGATCGACCGCGATCGGCATTTCTTCGATTTCGCCTTCCAGATGGCGAGCGACGGCGCCAAGACGGTGCGCGAGGCGGCGTCCAATGCGCTGAAGGTGGGCGGCGAGGCCAAGGTGCAGGCAAAGGCCGAGGAATTTCTCGCCTCGCGCAAGGCCAACGAACGGCTGGCCGGCGTCAATATTCTGGCCGCCCTGCTGCGCGAACGCTCCCTGCCGATCCTCGACCGGCACGGGGGCGAGGAAAAATCCAATACGGTGCTGGCGGCGATCGCAACGATCCGGGCGACCTATGCGGCAGGCTCGGTTGCCGGCGCCGAGGCAGGCGAGGGCGAGGGGGATGGCGAGGCAGGTTACCTCGCCTTCGACGGCAGCTTCGTTGCCGCGCCGCCGCCCGCCGCCAAGGAGGAGCCGCTGCCGGCCGATCTGGAAGAGGCGTTCCGCAAGCTTCTGACGGAAGCCAATGCGGCGGCCCGCATCGATTACGACCAGACGCCGCCGGGCAAAGACTGGAACCAGCGGCCGGCCCGCCCGTTTACGCCGCCCTTCGATCCGGCGATTGCAAAACATATCGTCGCCGCCATGCGGGGCGAACGGCTGAGCGAGGCGCAGCGCCGGGAGATCTGGAAGGCGGTCGACGACAAGAGCACCGATAATTGGATGCGGCAGACGCGCCAGCTCCTGGGCAACGGGCTGAAGGCGATCTTCTCCCGTACGGACATCTCCTTTCACGCGCTGTCGCGGCTGCTTTTCCAGGCGACGGACGGGCGGCATTGGCAGCACATCCTGCGTATCGTGCTGGGAACGACGAATTACTGGATGCGCGGTCCCGACAATGAAATCCTCGCCCGCATCAAGGCCGGCGCCGATATCCGCATCCTCGCCGAAATCGCCGCAGAGGCCGGGGCGCCGGCATTCGAGGCCATGGCCGATGCGCTCGCCGACAAGGCCTATGTCAATATTTCCGAGATGATCGACGAGCCGGCGCCGGCCAATGTCTGGCCGCTGCTGGCCGAGAACTTTGCCGCGCTCGATGCAGCCCTTGCCGGCGACGGCCTGAAGGAGCGCTGGAGCGAGGATTTCATTTTCTCCTGGCTCAGGATGTTTCCGCGCCTGCCGCGCCGCTATTTCCCGCTGGTGGCCGACCGCGCCGTGCAGGGCGGCGTGCGCCAGCGCGAATTTGCCCGTTACCTCCTGCGCGAAGTCGCCGATCTGACGCCGCTGATCACGCCGATGCTGACATCAGGGCCGGAAACCAAACGGCTTGCCGCCGCCCGCTGGCTGGCGGAACGGCGGGACGGCAATGCGATCGCGCCACTGCGCGCAGCCCTTGCCAAGGAGAAATCGGTGACGGTCAAGGCGGCCGCCATGTCGGCGCTTGCCGCCTGCGGCGATGATACCTCCGATCTCTTCGCCGAAGAGACGCTGCTCGCCGAAGCCGAAAAGGGACTGGCCTCGACCAAGGTCGATTATTCCCCGCTTTTCGATGCCGAAAACCTGCCCGTGCTGCATTGGGCGGATGGGCGCGAGGTCTCGGCCAAGCTGGTCAAATGGTGGTTTGCCCGGTCGCACAAGCTGAAAATGGCCGGCGGCGATCCGATGATCCACATGGCGCTCGAACGTCTCGACCGCAGGGATGCCGAGCGGCTGGGGGCGGCCGTCGTCTCGGCCTTCATCTCCTACGACACCCAGCGGCCGACCAGCGAAGAGGCCAATGCCTATGCGGCGGAAAATGCCAAGCAGCGCTACGACTATACCAAGCAATGGCGCAAGGATTTTACCGAGGAACTGGCCTTTGCCGAGCTGCGCCGCGAAAAGCTCGCCATCTATTTAAACAGCGCGCTCGATCATCGCGGCCTGCTGGCGCTCGCCCGTTTTGCGCCGCCGGCCGAAACCACGCTGCTCGTCAAGCGCTACCTGCGCGAACACGGCAAGCGGCCGAACCAGTGCCGGGCGCTGATCGATGCGCTGATGGCAAACCCGGTTCCGCAAGTGCTGCAGCTGGTGCTGATCGCCTCGCAGCGTCACAAGCAGCCGGGCCTGCGCAAATATGCCGGCGAAGTGATCACCGCCTTTGCCGAGGCCCGCGGCTGGACGCCGGCCGAACTCGGCGACCGCACCATGCCCTCTGCCGGCATCGACGAGGACGGCATTCTCGAACTGCCGATCGGCGAGCGGCTTTTCCGGGCGCGGCTGGTGGCGGAGCGCGCGAAGAACGGCGCGCAGGAACTGAAGCTCGTCCTTGAAAATCCCGACGGCAAGCCGATCGCTTCGCTGCCGAGCCCGACCGATCCCGAAGAGGCGGAAGAGGCGAAGGAGGGCAAGAAGCTTCTCTCCAACGCCAAGAAGGAGCTGAAGCAGACGGTGGAGCTGCAGAGCGGCCGTCTCTATGAGGCGATGTGTGCGGCCCGCATCTGGCCGCGTGAGGATTTCGAAACCTTCCTGCTCGCCCACCCGATCGTCGGCCGGCTGCTGCGCCGCCTGGTTCTGGCCGGTCGTGATGACAAGGGCAAGATCATCGGAAGCTTCCGGGCGCTCGATGACGGCAGCTTCACCAATGCAGAGGACGAGCCGGTCAAGCTCGACAGTTTCGCCGGCATCTCGATCGCCCATCGCGTCAGCCTCGGCGAGGCGGGCGCCAAGGCCTGGAAGACCCATCTCGACGATTACGAGGTCCAGCCGCTGTTCGAGCAGCTCGACCGGCCGGTTCTGTCGGACGAGAAACCCAATGCCAAGCATATCGACGACCGCAAGGGCTGGATGATCGACAATCTGACGCTGCGCTCGGCCGCCGAAGCGCTCGGCTATGTCCGGGGGTCGGTGGAGGACGGCGCCGGCTTCTACACCTATGAGAAGGCCTTCGGCGATTGCGGTTTTGCCGCCGTCATCGAATTCACCGGCAGTTATATCGGCGAGAACGAACGTGTGCCGAAGGCGCTGACGGAAATGCGCTTTGCGAAAATTCTGCCGGGCGGCCGGGTGATCTATGGCGGCGAGACGACGCTCTCCAAGGTGCCGCCGGTGCTGCTCAGCGAAACATGGAACGACCTGCGCGCCATTGCCGACAAGGGCACCGGCTTCGATAGCGAATGGCAGAAAAAAGGCGGATGGTAAGCATGGATCAGACAGCACTTCGACCGGCGACGGAAACCCTGCATGCGGCCGAACTCGCCAAGCTCGAGCAGGCCGACAAGGGGCTGCGCCCGCCGGGCTGGCGGCTTTCGGCGCGTGCGGTGCGCTCCTTCGTGCTCGGCGATCCCGCGCTTGGCATCTCGCGCAAATTCTATGGCGACGATGCACTGGTCGAGCGGGCGATCGTCAGCCTGATGGGCGAGCAGGGGCTGCTGCTCGTCGGCGAACCGGGCACGGCGAAATCGATGCTGAGCGAGCTTCTGGCGGCCGCCGTCACCGGCTCGACCCGTCTGGTCGTGCAGGGCTCGGCCGGCACCATGGAAGAACATTTGCGTTATGGCTGGAACTACGCGCTGTTGATCGCCGAAGGCCCGAGCGAAAAGGCGCTGGTGCCATCGCCGGTCCTGCAGGCGATGCGGGCCGGCCTCGTCATGCGCATCGAGGAGCTGACGCGCTGCCCGCCGGAGATCCAGGACGGGCTGATCTCGATCCTGTCGGAAAAGATGATCGCCATTCCCGAACTCGGCGATGGCGCGATCGTGCGCGCCGCACCCGGCTTCAACATCATCGGCACGGCGAACCTTCGCGACCGCGGCGTCAGCGAAATGTCGAGCGCCTTGAAGCGCCGCTTCAATTTCGAGACCGTGCATCCGATCACCGACCCGGCCTTCGAACGCGAATTGATCGAGCGCCGTCTTGCCGACCGCCTGGCGCCCTCCGGCATCAAGCCCGATATGTCGGAGGCAGCCCTTGGCATCCTCGTCTCCTGCTTCCAGGATCTGAGGGCCGGGCGAACGGCCGAAGGCGTGACGCTGCAGAAACCGACCGCCGTCATGTCGACTGCCGAAGCGGTCAATGTCGCCCATGCCGCCGCCCTCGAAGCCGCCTATCTCGGCGACGGCAGGGTGACCGGCGCCCATCTCGCCCGCCAGATCGGCGGCATCGTCATGAAGGACGATCCGGAAGACGGCCGCAAGTTCAAGTCCTATGTCGATCACATCGTCAAGGACCGCGCCCGCTCGGGAAGCGACTGGCGCTCCTTCTATGACGCCGCGCGCGCCTTGAGGCTCGACTGAATGGAGGCGGCAGCGGCAGCGGCGGAACGTCAGGACTTTCTCGCCTACGGGCAGCGGCTGACCTCGGGCGAGGGCGGGTATTTCTTCTTCCCGATCCGCCATCACAGCCCCGCCTGCGCGCTGCACCTTGCTAGAGCCCTGGCCGAAATCCGCCCGCGCGCCATCGTTCTCGAAATGCCGGCGGATTTTGCGCCGCTGCTGCCGCTGCTTTCGCATCCCGATATCAGGCTGCCGATCGCCATCGTCTCCGTCGCCGACGGGGAAAAGACCTCCGACGAGCGCCTTCCTGTCGGATACTGGCCGTTTTCGGCGACCTCGCCGGAATGGGCGGCGCTGCGGCTGGCGGGCGAATTCGGCAGCGCCGTCATTCTGGCCGACCGGGAGAGCGGCGCCCGCCTGGCCGCCGCGCGCGCGGAGAAGAAGGGCGAGGCCGGTGAGGACGGCGAGGAAGGGCCGAGACAGGATGAAACCGCGCCGGCGCTTTTGACCGATGAGGGCCAGCTTGCCTATTCGCATTATGCCGATGGCCTGGTGAAGCGCCTCGGCGTGCGCGATTTCAACGAGGCCTGGGACCGGCTGTTCGAATCCCGCGCGGCCGAAAAGGACTGGCGCGGTTTCTTCCGCGACGTCGGCATTCACTGCGCGCTGTCGCGGCTCGCCACACCGGCCGAGGAGATCGCCGCCGACGACACGCTGGCCCGCGAGGCCTGCATGCGGGGGGCGATGGCAAAGGCTCAGGCGCTTTCCGGCGACGGGCCGATCGCCGTCATTACCGGCGGATTCCATACGCCTGTGATGATCGATCCCCCGCCGGGGAGGCCCGAGGAGGCGAAGGTGCAGGCCGGGCCGGGCATTCAGACGAAATCCTATCTGATCCGCTACAGCCACGACCATCTCGACCGGATCAACGGCTACGGCGCCGGCATGCCGTCGCCGCGCTGGTACGAACGGCTGCAGCAGCGGATCGCCGAGGGCCATGACGATCCCTTCGCCGAGGCGGCGACCGATGTGGTGCTCGACCTCACCCAGCGCCTGCGCCGCGACCGGCCGAATTTCACCCCGCCGCTGCCCTCGCTGGCTGCAACCGTCGGCCAGGCGCAGGCGCTGGCCGATCTGCGCGGATTGCAGGGTCCGGGGCGTGCTGAAATTCTCGATGCGGCGCGCTCCTGCCTCATGAAGGGGGAAGATCCCCGCAGCGGTTCGCCGCTGATGGAGGCGCTGCTTGCCGAGCTCACCGGTGAAGGCATTGGCGAGGTGCCGCGCGGCGCCGGCGCTCCGCCGCTGGTGGAAGCGGTGCGCCGGCGGGCCCGGGCACTCGGTTTCCGCATCGAGGACGGCACCGAGCGCAACCGCCTGCTCGATATCCATCGCAAGCCCCGCCATCTTGCCGCCAGCCGCTTCCTGCATGTGATGGCCTTGCTCGGCACCGGCTTCGGCCGTTGTGTCAGAGGGCCGGATTGGGCGGGCGGCATTGCCACCGACGTGCTCTTCGAGGAATGGACCTATCGATGGTCGCCGGCCGTCGAAAGCCGGTTGGTGGCGCTGTCGATCGACGGCGATACGGTGGAGCGCGCCGCCGACGCCGTTCTCGCCCGCCGGGTCCAGGCGCTCGGCGAGGAAGGACAGGCGAAAAACGCCCATGCGGCCATCCGCCTGCTGATGGTCGCCGCCCAGGCGGGTCTTGCCAGATCCTGCGGCGCGCTGATTGCCGCGATCGGTCCGGCCGTTGCCACCGATCCGGATTTCGCCCGGGTCGCGGTCTGCCTGTCGATGCTCGACAATCTGCAGCGCGGCCGCAAGGCGCTGGGTTTTGCCGGTATGCCGGGGCCGGATGAACTGCGCCTCATCGCCTATCGCCGGGCGATCGACCTGCTGCCGGACCTCGAAACCGCCAAGGACGAGGACGTGCCGCGTTATGTCGATGCGCTGGCAACGCTGAACGAGATTGCCGAAGCCGGCGCGCAAGCCGGAGAAGGCGAGCAGCCGCTCGATCTCGACCTGCTCGACGAGGGCGTCGCCGCCCTGCTCGACGGCGATCTGGCGCCGCGGGCGGCAGGCGCGGTTGCCGCGATCGGGCATAT
The DNA here is from genome assembly GCF_037002925.1 of Rhizobium aouanii. Lineage (NCBI taxonomy): Bacteria > Pseudomonadati > Pseudomonadota > Alphaproteobacteria > Hyphomicrobiales > Rhizobiaceae > Rhizobium > Rhizobium aouanii. The sequence goes on along the minus strand of NZ_JBAMYD010000033.1, from coordinate 11,309 downwards.
GTCGGGCAGGGTAAGTGCGGAGGCGCTCGCCACCCGCGTCATCGGCCCGCTGCAATTCAGCGTCGGCGAACCGCCCGCCCGGGTGGAGGCGCTGGCCGGCCTGCTGGCGGTGCAGCCGGCCCTGCTCAAGCGCGCGCCGGCGCTGCTGGAAAGGCTGGATCTGGTGCTCGCCGGCTTCGACGAGGCTGATTTCATCGAGGTGCTGCCGTCGCTGCGGCTGGCCTTCACCGCCCTTGCGCCTGACGAAACCGACGCGCTCGCCGCCGTGATCGCGCAAGCGAAGGGCAGCGATCTCGATCTGGCGCCGCGTTTTTCCGGCGGTCTGACGGAGGCCGAGGTGCTCGCCAATGCCCGCCTCAACGCCAGCTTTGCCGAGCTGATGCAGGCGGATGGGCTCGGGTCCTGGCTGGAGGAGCAGGCGCCATGAGCAACGACAACAAGCCCGAGGAAAGTCTTCGCCGCTGGCGCCTGGTGCTGGGCCGCTTTGCCGAGCGCCAGCTTTCGAACTGCTGCAGCGGCGCCGACGCCCGTCGCGATGCCGCGCTCGACCGCATCTACGGCGAATCCTACCGCCGCCGCGGCATCCGCACCGGCGCTCCCGAAGGCAACAGGAAGAACCCCAGGGGCGGCTCTGAGCCGCCGCAGATGACGCTGCCGGAATGGTTTGGCGAGATGCGCTCGCTGTTTCCGAAATCGGTGCTGGAGCGGGTGGAAAAGGACGCGCTCGGCCGGTTCGGCATGACCGAGATCCTCGACGACCCGAAGGCGCTCGCCGAACTTGATCCCGACCCGTCGCTGCTGGCAGCACTCCTTGCCCATCGTGGCCGCTCCGACCCTGTGATCGCGGGCAAAATCCGCCAGGTCGCCAAGCGCGTCGTCGAGGAGCTGACGAAGAAGCTGCGCCTGCAGACGAGCCGGGCGCTCTCCGGCGCAAGAAAGCGCGGCGAGACCACCGCGCGCCGCTCCAGCGCCCGCGACATCGCCTGGAACCAGACGATCCGCAAGAACCTGAAGAACTGGGACCAGGAGCGGCGTGTGCTGATCGCCGAACATCTGCATTTCCACGCCGCCGCCCGCCGGCACCTGCCCTGGCGGATCGTGCTTTGCATCGACCAGTCGGGCTCGATGGCGACCTCGCTGATCTACAGCGCCGTGATGGCCTCGATCCTTGCGACGCTGCCGGCGGTGACGGTGAAGCTCGTGCTGTTCGACACGTCGGTGGTCGACCTCAGCGACGAGGTCGGCGATCCCGTCGATGTGCTGATGTCGGTCCAGCTCGGCGGCGGAACCGATATCGGCCGGGCCGTCGCCTATTGCGAGGCGACGCATATTGCCGAGCCGCAGCGGACGATCTTCGTGCTGGTCTCGGATTTTTGCGAAGGTGCGCCCGCCGCCCCGCTCTTTGCCGCGGTGCGGCGGCTTGCCGGCGCCCGGGTCAAGCTGCTCGGGCTTGCCGCTCTCGATGAGGCCGCCCGGCCGGCCTATGACCGGGATACCGCCACGCGGCTTGTCGATGCCGGCATGGAGATCGCGGCCCTGACGCCGGAACATTTCGCCGATTGGGTCGCGGGGCATATCAGGTGAAGCGGGGCGAGACGGAGAATCCCCAGCGTTTCGATGCCGCAGCCCTCAGCGACGAGGTGCTGGAAGCCGCCTCCTCCAAAGGCCTGCTGCGCCGCGCCCGCCGGGATGTGGAGGCCGGGCTCGTTCAGCTGTCCGGCTGGGATGGCGGGGCAGCCCTTGCCGAAGCCGACGGCGAGAGTGTGCGGCTCACCGCCGGTCCGCTGGCCTCGGCACGTTGCAGCTGCCCGGCGACCGGCCTTTGCCGGCATATTCTGGCGGGCATCATTTTCATCCGCGAGGCGGAAGAGGTAAGGCCGGCCGAGGAGCCAGACGCAGCCGAGATACCGGAGCCGATCTGCGCTGAAGCCATTCCGGATCCACATGCGGAAATCCTCTCGCTGAGCGAGGATGTCATCATTCGCGCCTTCGGCCGCGCCGCTTTTATCCAGGCGCAAACGCTGTTGGCGGAACTGGAACCGGGCGCGGTCAGGATCGAAACGAGCCCGAATGCCGTCCGCATCGCGCTGGGCGCCCACCATCAGGTGCTGTATCCCACCGGCGGCGGTCCTGCCGGCATGCTCTCCAAGGCGGCGACCTCGCAACGTGCGGCGCTGCACGCGGCAGCCCTTCTCGCCGTCCGCGGCCCCGGTGAGACGGTTGCTAGTGCCGAGCAAACGCCGGAAGGCAGAGCCACGTCCGGCACAATCGAAGACGCGGCCGCATTGCTGCGTGATGCCGCGCGCCAGGCGCTGTCGAAGGCGCCTGCCGGTCTCGAAGAGCGGATCGGCGATCTCGTCCTTTCCTCGCGCACTGAAGCGATGCCGCGGCTAGGCGGCGAGCTTCGCACCATCGCCGCGATGATCCGGCGAAGACGCGAGCGGCTGGATGCGGCCAATCCCGCCGAGCTTCTCGTCATGCTGGCGCGCGCCTATGCCTTGACGGAGGCGCTTCAAGCCTCGCCCGATGAGCCATTGCTCACCGGCGCGGCTGCCGAAGCGCCGCAGCCGCTGCCGGCGACCGAGCTCGTCGGCTGTGGCCTGCGCCTGTGGCAGGCCGACAGCGGCGCGCGCGGGGTGACCGGCTATTATCTCTCCATGGACGGCCGCAGCTTCAGCGCGACGCTGGCGCGTGGGGCCGGCAGCGATCCGGGTTTTGTGCCGCGCCATGCGGCCACCGCCGAGCCGGTCTTCGGCCGTTCGCTCGCAGCAATCGCCGGCTGCACCTTCCGCCTCGAGGGCGCCTCCGCCACCGGAGATGGCCGGCTGCAGACCGGCAGCGGCCGTGCCGAGCCTCTCGCGGCCGGCTGGAGTACGGCGGTGCAAGGGATCGAAGGCGCCGTCATCGATGACTGGAAGCAATGCGCCATCCGTCTTTCGAGTGCCTTCCGGCCGAAGCTCGCGGCACCGCCGCGCCGCGCCCTGCCGCTGATCCTGCGCCCTGCCGCTTTCGGCTCGCTGCGCTTCGACGGCGTCGCGCAGGTCGGGCGCTGGCCGGTGCGGGACCGCGAGGGGGCCTGGCTGGAACTGGAGATCGAAGGCGACGAACGGCTGGAGGCCCATTTCGCGCTGCTTGGCGCGATCGGCGACCGTCAGCCGCCGCTGCTCGCCATCCTCGCCGAAGCCCGCGGCGCTGATATCGTGCTCTCGCCGCTCGCTTTCGGAACCGACAGCCTGACCTTCCTCGACCTGCCGCCGCCGGCGCCAACGACGACGGCGCAAAAGCCGAGCCTGCTCTCGCGCCTGACCAAAAGCTTGTCGCTGCCCGGCGTGCCGGAGCGCAAACCGATGCGTTTCGAAGCGCTGGCCCGCCCGCAGGCCGCCAGCCGGCGGCTGATCTCCACCGCCTTCGACGAAATCCTGGCGCTCGCCGAACTCGGCGGCCGCATGGAGGATCCGGAGCGGCTGCAGCGCATGCAACGCCTGGGGCGCACGCTCGACGACGCCGGCCTGGCGCTTCCCGGCCGCCTCGTCGGCCAATTGGCCGCCGCCTCCGGCCAGACACGCGCCGACCGCCTGCTGCGCGCCGCCTACGCTCTCGACCTGCTCGCCCGCATCGATCCGCATTTGCCGTTTGTGCGCGTGCTGCCTTGAGGCAATTTCCGGGATCTCAACCACCATGAACAAGCTTCGAGCTCGGAGAGTCATTCGCCGCCGAAAACGCATTCGCGGTCTGCTTGAAATTGCGCTTGGCGCGGATTTCGAGAGGTTATCGATCATGCTCAGCGGCTCGATACACGCACTGCGCCGGCGGCTCGGAGGCTGCGCTGGACGGCGGCGACTTGGGCGGATGCGATATCCGCCGATACCTCGATCTCGCCTTCGAGCGGCGCATCGCGACGGGCGCCATCGTCATGAGAGATATCCCCGCCTGATGGCGCCGAACCGGCACTGTTCCGGTCGCTTGCCGACTGGATAAAGATGTCGGGCCTCGAAACCCCATGCTGCTGAACCAGATGTTCGACCGCGAGATCAGCGGCTTCGCGTGTTTCGAATGTGGCTCGGATCGTGATCGTGCTGTCGTCCGCCATTGGCTGCCTCCTGTTTTGATGTCCACAGGATGAGAACGCCCTGGGCGGCTGGTAGTTCGACGGCAGGTCCGGGCCCCCATTGGAATTGTTGATATCGCCTCCCAAGCCTGCTATGTTCTGTGTTTGTTTCGGCGCGCAATTTCAGATGCCGATCCCATCGCGATCGCTGAAACCGCCATGAACGAGACAAGCTCACCTCCCGTCCGGAAAATCGTCCATGTCGACATGGATGCTTTTTATGCGTCGGTCGAGCAGCGCGATAATTCGGACTTGCGCGGCAAACCGATTGCCGTCGGCGGGTCGGCCGCCCGGGGTGTGGTGGCGGCGGCGAGCTATGAGGCCCGTAAATACGGTGTTCACTCGGCAATGCCGTCGGTGACTGCCAAGCGCAAATGCCCTGAGCTGATCTTCGTGCCGCCGCGCTTTGCCGTCTACAAGGCGGTGTCGCAGCAGATCCGTGAGATCTTTGCCGAATACACGCCGCTGATCGAGCCGCTGTCGCTCGACGAGGCCTATCTCGATGTGACGCAAAATCTGAAAGGCATGACGATCGCCACCGAGGTCGCTCTGGAGATTCGCGCCAAGATCAAGCAAGTCACCGGCCTCAACGCGTCGGCCCGCATTTCCTACAACAAGTTCCTTGCCAAGATGGCGAGCGACCTCAACAAGCCGAACGGCCAGGCTGTCATCACGCCGAAGAACGGGCCGGCCTTCGTCGAGCAGCTCCCCGTCCGGAAATTCCATGGCGTCGGACCGGCGACCACTGAGAAGATGCACCAACTCGGGATCGACACAGGCGCCGACCTCAAGGAGAAGACGCTCGAGTTCCTCGTCGAGCATTTCGGCAAGTCGGGACCCTATTTTTACGGCATCGCCCGCGGCATCGACGAGCGCCAGGTCAAGCCCGACCGGGTGCGCAAATCCGTCGGCGCCGAAGATACCTTCTCACAGGACCTCCACGCCTTTGAGCCTGCTCGCGAGGGGCTCCAGCCGCTGATCGAAAAGGTGTGGGGTTACTGCGAGGCCAACGGGATCGCCGCCAAGACGGTGACGCTCAAGGTGAAATATGCCGACTTCAGCCAGATCACCCGCAGCAAGACGGTTCTGGCACCCCTGCCGGCAATCGCCGACCTCGAGGATCTGGTCAACCTGCTGCTCGCGCCGATCTTTCCGCCGGGAAAGGGCATACGGCTGCTCGGTGTCACGCTCTCTTCGCTTGAAGGACGTGCACCGGCCGCGGAACCGCAATTGCGGCTGGCTTTTTAGACCACCGGCATCGGCTGCCACAGGCGACGACCGTCCGTCACCGCATTGGTTTTCATCCACCCATCCGCGATTTCGAGCTGGGTCGGAACCTCGTCAGACCTGCGAAGTTTGCGGGACGAGGAGAATTCCACATGCATCTGATACAGTTGTTTATTCCGGCAGCGCCGCACGCGGCGATCGACATCGAAGACATTATCGCGATGATTCAGCGCGAGATGACGGAGCGCCATGGCGGGGCGACTTCATACCTTAATTCCCCGGCAAAGGGGTTTTGGTCCAATGGCGAGGGCACTGAAGAAGATACGGTCATCGTCATCGAAGTGATGGTGAACAGTCTCGATCGGGCCTGGTGGCGCCAATACCGGCGCAAACTCGAACAGCTGCTCGGGCAGGAAGAATTGCTTGTGCGGGCACTTCCAGTCGAAACGCTCTGACCGTCTGGAAGCTTCCATGGACACGCAGTTCCGCAATCTCGAAATCTATCGCAGACGCGGCGAGTTCGCGGGCTGGCCGGCAAATTATGGTCTCTGGTCGTGGGGTGACGAAATGGTCGTCGTCTTCGCGCGCGGCAAACTCGGAGCGAAGGGGGAGTTGCACGAATTGGACCGTGATTACCCATTCCTACCCTGGCAGGCACGCAGCCTGGACGGCGGACTGACATGGATGGACGAGCCGTTCTGCGGCCGCGTGCCGGGTGGGCTCTCGCTTTCGGCCGACGAGCATTTGAACGACGAGCTCAAGGTCCGTCCCCGTCTGTCGGTTCGTGAAGACCTCTGCTCGATTGCCGATCCCATAGACTTTCTGGACGCCGAGACGATCGTCATGTGCGCCAGAACCGATGTGCAGGGCAATGCTGTCAGCTGGTTCTATGTCAGCCGGGATCGGTGCCTGACATGGCAGGGTCCGTTTCGTTTCGCCGGTTTGCATCTTCCGATCTCGGCGCGCACCGATATCGTGCCTCTCGGCAGGGACGACGCACTCTTCATGCTCAGCACTTCCAAAGAGGACGGTGCGGAAGGCAGAGTGTTCTGCGCGCGCACCGTGGATGGCGGGCGCAGCTTCGTCCTGCAAGGCTTTGTCGGCCCGGAACCCGAGGGCTATTCGATCATGCCGGCATCGACGGCACTTTCCGGCGGCGCCATCCTGACGCTGACGCGCTGCATGGGCAGAGGCGGTGGCAAGGGTTGGATAGAGGCCTTCACCTCCCATGACCAAGGGAGGACCTGGACGCCGGAAGGCTGCATCGTCGACGACACGGGCCGCAATGGCAACCCGCCGGCGCTCGGGCGGATCGAAGGCATGCTGCTGCTCGTCTACGGCCACCGTGATCCGCCATTTGGAATCAGGATGCGCATGAGTTTTGATGACGGCCGGACATGGGGCGCCGAGAAGATCATCCGCAGCGACGGCGGCACGGCTGATCTCGGCTATCCGAGACTCGTAAAACGCGGCGATGGATCCCTGCTCGCTGTCTACTACTTCAACGATGGCGACCGGGAGGAGCGTTACATCGCTGCCTCCATTGTCACGCCTGCCAAAGATCAGGAACGCGAAGGAGCCTGGGACGGTGCTGCTTCGTGCAGTCGCAATTCTGAGCCATAGCGAAGGCGAACCTCCCACGGCGCGTCCGGGAACAAAGCGGGCCATCCATGGTTCGGGGCTGCGGCAATTTGCCGGCACGAATTGGGAGGTTCGAAATGCAGAACGATATCACAGATCCGGCGGGGCGGAGCGCGTCCGCGCAGACCCCGTCCTCATCCCCAGGTTCCGGCTCCTCGCCGGGAACGCGCACATCCTTTTCCGATCTGGAAGCGAAGGTGAGCGAGGATGTTTCCGCCGCCAAGGAAACGATCAGGGACGGTGCCGACACCGCCGTCGAGAAGGCCAAGGAAGTCATGTCCGAACGCACCAGCTTCGCCGCTCGCCAGGTCGGCGGTGTTGCAATGGCGCTCGAGAAGGCTGGCGCCGAAATGGAAAGCTCCGGTCAGGCAGAAGTAGGACGATACGCCAGGCAAATCGGGCGGAGCGTGCAGACTGTCGCTCGGCGGATGGAAGGCAAGGACATCGGCGAAATCGCCACCATGACCGAGGATTTCGGGCGCAAGCAACCGCTCGCCTTTCTCGGCATCGCCGCACTTGCGGGCCTCGCCGCAAGCCGCTTCCTGACAGCGTCGGCGAAAAGGCAAACAACTGCCGCGCCGCGCGAACCATCGATTGGCCGCCGCCCCGGCACCGCAACGACCGGAGGCGAGAACAATGGCTAAATCTTCAGAGAACACACCCCTTTCCGAACTCGTCAGCGGCCTCGTTGGTGATGTCACCGGCCTGCTTCGCAAGGAAATCGATCTTGCCAAGACGGAGGCTTCGGAAAAACTTTCGCAGGCGCTCAGCGGCGTGGAGATTCTCCTCTTCGGACTGGTCCTGGCAATCGGGGCGGTCGGCGTCCTGCTGAGTGCCCTTGTCGGCGGTCTCGCGGCCTTTCTCGTGACACAGGGTTTTGCCGAAACCACTGCCACTGCGCTCGCCTCTCTGATCGTCGGCATCATCATCGCCGGCATCGCGTGGGCAATGGTCTCCCGGGGCCTCTCCGCGCTTCGCGGCAACAACCTGACACTGGATCGAACTGCGACCTCGCTTCGCCGCGACGTTGATGTTGTGAAGGACAAAATCTGATGGAAAATCCAATGGAGAAAACATCGGCCGAGCTTCAGCGGGAGATCGACCAGGACCGCCGCCGGATCGGAGATCGGATTGACGCTATCCAGGAACGGATGTCGCCAGGCCAGCTGGTCGATGAGGTGATTGCCTACGCCAAGGGAAGCGGCGGCGGAGAATATGTCAGCAATCTTGGCCACGCCCTCAAGGCGAACCCTCTGCCGGTCGCGCTGATGGGCGTGAGCCTGGCCTGGCTCATGGCAAAAGGCAGCCCGTCATCAGGCGACACGGCGACCTGGAGGGAGGATCCTGAATACCCGCTTTATCCGGCGACTGGCCAAGTCCGCAGGATCGGTCCGCCGGCCATGGAAAACGGAGCGCGTTACAGCCATTTTGCCGACGAATCCGGCAGAAGGTTGAAAGCCTTGACCGACGAAACAGGGGGGCGTGCCGGCCATTTCATGGACGAGGCAGGCAAGACCTATCGCGGCTTCGCCGATGCTAGCGGAAAACAGATCAGTCAGATCACCGACGAGACCGGTGCAATGCTCGACGCGGCAACCGGCTGGGCGGCGGAGAAATGGGAGCAGGCGAAAAACGCAGCGAGCGACCTCACCGCCCGTGCGTCCGGCGCGGCAAGCTCGCTTTCGAGCCGATCCTCTTTAGCGGCGACCAGTCTTCAGGAGCAAACGAGCAAGCTCAACGAGGCGATCCTCATCCATTTCCGCGACCAGCCGCTGGTTGGCGGAGCTCTGGCTTTCGCGGTCGGAGCGGCGATCGGCGCGGCGCTGCCGCACACCGACACCGAGGATGAATGGATCGGGGAAGCCGCAGATAGCGCGAAAGACACCCTCAGCGATCAGGCGCAGGACGTCGTCGCGCAGGGTAAAGAGGTAGCGTCGGAGGTCTATCAAAAGGCCGTGGATGCTGCGTCCGATGCTCATGATGCCGTCAAGGAGCGCGTGGTGGATGAAGCCGAAACTTTCATCAATCGCAAGGACAGCTTAGGCGGAACCGATCGAAGGATCTAAAGCGGTCGGTTCCAGGCAAGGCTCCGGGCCAAAGAGGCGCGGGGCCCGCCCCAGTCGGCTTCTTGATGCAAAGTTTTTCTGATGTATTCGAATGAGTGAACCGGCGCCGTGACCTGCCAAAGTGAAACAGGGCGGTCGTCATCCTCGGCCCTGTGCCGAGGATCTGCTACGTATCAACCGGCAGTAGATGCCCGGGACAAGCCCGAGCATGACGAAAGAGGAGTTGCCGCCTGTTTCCGCATTTCGGACAAGCCGTCCGTTACTTCTGTTCGGGCGCCAGGAACTCTGCGCAATAGGACGGGCCGTTGACGCCGGGGATGTCGGCGACGGTGCGGATGTCGCGGATCGTGTAATCGGAGTTGGTGGTGATTTCGGCCTGGCAGCGCAGATAGGCGGTGCGGGCCGACGCGATCTGCTTGCCGCGCTTGCCGTCGGCGCCTTCGGCATATTTCGCCGGAATGCGCACGGTCTTGTAGCCGCCGCGCCAGGTATAGATGGTGGTCGAGCCTTGCTCGCTGTCGCTGATCGGCGGCCCGTAGGCGGCAAAGAAGACGCCGGCCGATTTGCCCACCCAGCGGGCCTCGATCGGATTGCCGGCGGAAGGTATGGTGGTGCATCCGGCAAGCGCAATGGCAAGCCCGGCCGCGGTCATGATGCGGAAATTCATCGTGTCGTCCCTGATCTCTAGCGCATGGCTGGCAAGCCGCCCTCGTGAGCGGTTTCGCCTGTCCTGTCGTGCCCTTTAGCGCGGAACCCGGCAAAAGAAAATTGCCCCTTTGAGACTTCCGTTCGATTTGCGAGAGGTGTGGCTTTTTGCTGCAGCCGCCGACCTCCCGACCTGTCACAACCCCGTCAAAAATTCCGCCGGCTTTTTGGAATTTGGTGCTTGTGCAACCAGATAGGCTGTTCTATAGAAGCGCCGCTGGTCACGGAGTGTAGCGCAGTCTGGTAGCGCACCACGTTCGGGACGTGGGGGTCGAGTGTTCGAATCACTCCACTCCGACCAGCTAGAAACCCCGCTCCGGCGGGGTTTTTCGTTTGTGTCGCGGCTATGTCGATTTTTGCCCGGCAATGATTACGGCAACGATTGATCATCTCTAAGGCGCGTAAACTCCGCCGGGTCGCCGCCGGCCGGGTAGGGCCATGGAATGGAACTAACCCCGGCCAGCGCCGTTGTACGCGAGGGAGTCCCACTATGAGCAACGCCCGTCAGGCGCAAACGAGATGGTGATGGTACTCCCAGGAGAACGCACATGGATCTCACAACCCTTCTCATCATCGTTGTGATACTTCTTTTGCTGGGCGGCGGCGGCTGGTACGGCAGGGGACGCTGGTATTAAACGACGGTCGACGTGGCACGCATCACTGGGTTGACGAGCGCTCCGGCTAACTGAGCGCGGCGGGACGGCGCCATTGGCATTGGCCGCCAGTTCAGGCTGCCCTCTCAGTGTCTTCATCATGAAGTTCCCCCGACTCCGCCAGGGTTCGTTTGAACTACGGACGGGGTCTTCGCCAACTTCCACCATGCCTTCGGCGAGAACGGACATGAGCTGTCGAGGGCGCTCCGGTCGCATGAACGACAATCCGCGCGAAATTGCGTCACGCCACGACTGGCCGCGTTCCCACGCCTCGCAATAGGCCATGCTTTCTTGGTTATAATTTTTCTGCAGAAAAGTTATAACTAGAGGCGTGGATGAACGGGGAGCGATGCATCGGCTCCGTGTGGCGCAGAACCTGCGTGTGAAATCATCGCTAAACCGTCCCTGACCGTCCTCGCGCGTCGCGCGCTATGGATCAAAAAGAAGCCCCGCCGAAACGGGGCAATTTGGAACGGACGGATCGCACAGGAAGGAAGAGTTGGCGTACGGCTCCGTCACAAGAGGGGGCACCTGTGCGATCCTTGTGACCGAACCCATAGATAGTCGGAAAAGTTCCTGTGCGGTTCCGCACCAAGCGCCCCGTGCCTGAAGGATGGCTGTCGGCACCTTGTTTCATTCGAATAAGAGCACATCTCGGTGGAGTAAGCGTCGTCAGGAAAACAAAAATGGCTTACGAGCCTGATATGGCCGTCGTCTTCGATAGCGTGGCAAAGGCGGTGATCGTCAGTTTCCGCGGAGTCACGGTCTATCTGCCAGGTCCCTATGCTGACCGAAAGGTTGCCGTCCTGACCGCCGAAGCGCATTGCCGCCGACTTGGCTGGCGAGATTGACTGCGACTTATATCGACGATCCACAAAGGGCAGATATTTATAATTGTGAATCGCTCGT
>NZ_JBAMYD010000032.1:0-45569 GCF_037002925.1 Rhizobium aouanii | reverse complement strand
GACAAGCCCGAGCATGACGGAAGAGGGGTTGGCGCGTCCTCTCACACCTGTTGTTGGGTGTGCGGCATCCTCCAACGGCCCTCATCCTGAGGCGCGCAGCCCATAGGGCGGAGCCTCGAAGGACACGCCGCAACGCTGCTCCTTGCATCCATCCGACGCCGGCGCACCGAGAGACAAGAACGTTCGTGCTGTTGCATCGACCGATCGGTGTCGCTGGTTCACCGCGTGACGCGGGCTGCCGAGGTTGCGGAGTAGCGGTCGCCATGGATCTCGATGCCTGAGAAGACCGCGTCGATCTCGGTCAGTTCCTCCGATGTGAAAGCGATGTCGGCGGCAGCGATATTCTCTTCCAGCCGGTGCAGCTTGGTGGTGCCGGGAATGGGAACGATCCAGGGTTTGCGGGCCATCAGCCAGGCGATGGCGATCTGGGCTGCGGTGGCGTTTCTGCGGGCGGCGATCGCTTCGATCGCATCGACCACCGGCTGGTTCGCCTTGCGGTTTTCGGCCGAGAGGCGCGGATTGGTCTTGCGGTGGTCGTTGCCGCCTTCGAAACTGGTGTTCTCGTCCATCTTGCCGGTGAGGAACCCGCGGCCGAGCGGGCTATAGGGCACGAAGCCGATGCCGAGTTCTTCGACGATGGGCAGGATTTCCTTTTCCGGCTTGCGCCACCACAGCGAATATTCGCTTTGCAGGACGGTGACGGGCTGGACGGCATGGGCGCGACGGATGGCTTCGCTTCCTGCTTCGGAGAGGCCGAAATGCAGCACTTTGCCGGCGCCGATCAGATCCTTGACCGTGCCTGCCACCTCTTCGATCGGTACGGCAGGGTCGACCCGATGCTGGTAGAAGATATCGATGCGATCGGTGCGAAGTCGCTTGAGGGCTTCTTCGACGACCACACGGATGCGTTCCGGCCGGCTATCCAGGCCGACTTCCGGCCGGCCATCTTTGAAGCCGAATTTCGTCGCGATCACCACCTCATCACGGATCGGCGCCAGCGCCTCGCCGACGAGATCCTCGTTGGTGAACGGCCCGTAGGCCTCTGCCGTGTCGAAGAAGGTGACACCCCGGTCGTGGGCCGCCCGCAAGAGCGCAATGGCATCACCACGCTCCATCGCCGGCCCGCGATGGTAGTTCAGCCCCATGCAGCCGAAGCCGATCGCCGATACGTCAGGGCCTCTTTGGCCGAGCTTGCGCTTGATCATTTCAAGTCCTCCTTCCCAGGTTTGATCGCAAGATAGGGCAAAGCCCGGCGGCGATTAGCCGGAGATATCGGCACGAACTTATGAGGTCCGCTCATGAATTTCCCGGCTCGCTCTGAGAGGACAGGCCGGGATCGGGTGAGAGGATCCCGGCAATGTCTGCCGCTTGCGCCGAAAGCTGAGGGGCTTGCGTTATGACGCCAGGCGAACCATGCCGCTGCGCATAGCCTCGATCACCGTGCGCAACGTGTCTTCCCTGTCGTGCCCGTCCGTCGAGACGACATGTTGCTCGAACGGGCCCAGTGAGGAGAATTGCTGATGGAGTGCGGCAATAGGGCCGGGGTCGGTCAGCGTGTCGCCGCCACGCTCCCGGCAGCGCCGGATGGCGACATCGAGCGGCGGACGCAGAACCACGTAGTGGAGGGGTGCCGCGATTTTCCGAAACGGTTCCAGGAACCACGGCCCGACGATGCCGTCGACGACGACGAAGTAGCCGCCGCCGGCATAGCCTGCCGCCGCCTTCGTCAATATGTCGACGACAACGATATTCTGTTCATGCGCTTCCGGCAGATAGGGCGGGATCACGCCGTTCTTGATGAAGTGCCAGAAATCGTCGGAATGAAGATGGACCTTCGGCGAGCCGGGTTCGCGGGCGAGCGCCTCGGCCGTCGTGGTCTTTCCGGAGCCCGGTGGCCCGGTGAGAATGAGAACTTCGCCCGTGTGATCCATCGTGGCATTTTCGCACGAAGCAATCCAGTCGACAACGGGCAGCCAGCACGCGGCCGGCCGCAACCTCGGCATCTGCGGCAAGCCTGATGACGAACGTGTGATGTCGATGCGGTGGCCAAAAGAACAACTCTGAGGACCCGTCGGTTGCCGGTCGCAAGACGAAGACTCGGAGCACAGCGGGGCGGCTTTGTCTGTTTTTCCACCGCGGCGATTTCGACTATGATGGGACGCTGGAACGATCGGGAGGGCACGGCATGATCGATCATATCACCATCGCAGTGGGTGACCTGCAGAAGAGCAAATTGTTCTATGAGCGCGCTTTCGAACCTCTGGGTTATCGCCTCTCCTTCGGGAAGGAGGGCGTGTTCTGGGCCTTCGATGTCGGCGGCAGCCTGTTCGAGATCCAGCACACCGACGACAAGCCGCCTCTGACGCGTTTGCACGTTGCCTTCCGGGTTCGGAGCAGAACGGAGGTCGAGGCGTTTTATCGGGCCGCGCTCGAAGCAGGCGCTCGGGATAATGGCGCGCCCGGCCCGCGGCCGGAATATGAAGAGAACTATTATGCCTGCTTCGTTCTCGATCCCGACGGATACAATATCGAAGCGATGCTCAATGAGCCGGCGCCGCAAGGGTGAGGCGCAGGCTCCGCCCAACGATTGCAATCGAGGGGAGGTGGATATGTCGAGTTTCAGGAACGCCGTCGTCTCTTTGCCCGGCAAGGAGCGCGTGGCGAGCACGCCCTTCGGCGCGAGGATCGTCATCCATGCCACCGCCGCCGAGACAGACGGCGCGTTCGGGATGTGGGAAACCTTCACGCCGCCGGGTCATGGTCCGGCCCCGCACACGCACACCCGGGAGACGGAAGTCTTTCGGGTCATTCGCGGTATTTATCGATTCCAATGCGGCGACGAGGCGTTCGACGCGCCTGTGGGAACCGTCGTCGTTCTGCCGCCACATGTACCGCACAGTTGGCGAAACATAGGCGACGAACCCGGCCAGATGTTCGGCACGGTCACGCCGGGCGGCTGCGAGCAATTGTTCATCGATATCGAGGCTTTTGGTGCCGATACGCCCGAGAAAATCGCGGTGATCGAAGCGCGACTGGGGATCATCAACGACATCACGCTGGCCCTGGGATTGACAGGCCCGCAACCGCGCTGACCGATCATCACGATGTCAATCGGGTCTGTCTATTGTCGGCGTGATCGCTTTCGCGGCACGGCACTCTCTCAAGCGTCCTGTCGCTTGGAAATTCCGTATGTCCTAATCGCGCTGCGTCCATGTCACCGACGCGCGCATATGGTCTTGAGGAGGCACATTTGATGCTTACGATTGGGTCGATTGTCTGGGGTGTGAGGGATGTTGCGCGCGCCATCGAATTCTGGCGCGCGGCCTTGAATTATAAACCTTTGCGAGAGCCGTCGGAAGATTGGGCCATTCTTGTCCCGGTCACGGGCGAAGGACAGCAGATGGCGATCACGATCGTTTCATCCGACCCCACCACCCACCAGCGCCATCATCTCGATCTCTATGCATCCGATCAGCAAGCCGAGGTCGAGCGGCTGTTGTCTCTTGGAGCGCAGCGGGTGGATTGGCGCTATCCCGAAGGCGCGGACTATATCGTTCTGGCTGATCCTGATGGAAACAGGTTCTGCGTCGTTCAGAAGGAGATAGGGTCGCCCGGCGTCAGCAATCCACCCATGTGAACTTCCGACCTGATTGCAGTCGGCGGCGGCCTCGCTACTCCCACGCCATCGCGTGGCCGTTCGACGGAATCCGAGCTGGCCGGAAGCTAGAAATGACTTCATTGCCTGATGGGACTCTTGAAGCGGCAACCCGGTGGATTGGGAGTGAGATTGACCGCAATGGAGCTTATTGGTGCGACAACCTCCAACGCTCCCCATCCTGAGGCGCGCAGCCCATAGGGCGTAGCCTCGAAGGACATGCCGCAGCGCTGCTCCTTGCATCGACGTTGCCGCCACGCCGAGCACCCGCCTCGTCCTTCGAGGCCCCTGCGGGGCACCTCAGGATGAGCCTCTCGTGGACGCCGTCGCCCGCCACGCCGCCGGCGGGGTGGCGAAGGCGCGGGAGAAGGCGCGGTTGAAGGCGGCTTCGGTGGCATAGCCGGCGTCATAGGCGATCGCCGCGATCGGCTGACCCGATGTGGCGAGCGCCACGCTTGCGAGGTAGAGCCGCCAGTCCCTGATATAGCGGATCGGCGATGTCGCGAGCATCGCCTGGAAGCGTTCGGCCAGCGCGCTGCGCGACATTCCCGATGCCGCTGCCAGTTGCTCCAGCGACCAGTCGCGCCTGGAATCGTCGTGGATAAGGGAGAGGCAGCGCGATAGCGCCGGGTCGGCGAGTGCCGCCAGCCAGCCGATCGCATGCGGCTCGGCCATCATGATCTGGTGGCGCAGGATCTCGATGAAGAGGATTTCCGTCAGTCGCGGCAGCATCGAGACGCCGCCGGCGCGTGGCCTGTCGACCTCCTCGACCATCTGGCGGATGGTGGCGCGCAGCCAGTCACCGTCATTGGCGGTCCGCGTCCTGACATGGATAAGGCTCGGCAGGGACTGCCGAAGCGGCGCGAAGCTCAGCCCATCCCACTGCAGATAACCGCAGAGCAGCCGCACGCCTTGTGTCTCGTCGCCGTAACGCAGCACGGGAATCTCACGCCATGGCTTCTGCGGCAGGTCGCGGGTCGGCAGTACCAGCGTGCCGTCTCTGCCTGCACCGAGCTGATGGCCGGTGCCGAAGGGGAAGACCAGCACGTCGCCGGCCTCCAGCTCGGTCTCTTCGCCTTCCGTCTTCAGCCAGCAGCGGCCCTCCACGAGGATGTGAAACGGCATCGTGCCCGAGGCCTTGGCCGAAAGGCCTGCCAGCGACGGCGTGGCATCGGTCTGCCAGTCGCCGGTCGGCATGAAGCAGAATTGCAGCGATCCCGAAAGGCGGATCGTCGACAGCAGCGCCGACAGCACATCGTCACGCGCCACGCCGCCGGCATCGTCTGGATTTTCGGACAAGGCTTCACGCATCCCGGCCAAATACGCGCGCCGCGCGTCCTCCTATCATCGACACGTTCACTGCAACTCGATTGGGAGAATACTATGCAAACTCAATGCGACAAACTGGTCGTGCTCGTTACCAAGGGCATCGAATCCGAACTGTCCTCCGTCGCCTTCACCATTGCCAATGGCGGCATCACCGCCGGGCTGAAGGTCTCGGTATTCCTCACCAGCACCGGGATCGACCTGGTGCGCAAGGGCGGCCAGCGCATGACGCATGTGCCGCCGCTCGATCCGCTTGCGAGCCTGATCGAGAGTTTCCAGCAGCGCGGCGGCACGATCTGGGCCTGCCCGCCCTGTGTGACTTCCCGCGGCTACAACAAGGAAGACCTGCTCGACGGCGTCGTCATCGTCGGCGCCAGCGCCATGCATGCCGAGATAAAGGAGGGAGCTGCGACGCTGTCGTTTTGACTGGGGAAAGCCGGGTCGGGCGGGTGTTGAGGACACCGGCATCCTCAAACTTTCCTGATCTGCGGCATTCTTGCGCTCGGAAATATACTTGTGTGATTGGGTCGATATACATGCGATACTGCATGATGAGGGCGGCGCGGGGCTTTCGGGGGCTTTAATGACATGCGTGAAGGTCAATGAACTGCTATCGGTGGCGGGGCAGCCCGACGCCGCAGCCTTCGCCGCTTTCGCCGCAGACGGCTTTGCTGCCGTCATCAATGCCCGGCCTGATGGCGAGGAGCCGGGCCAGCCGGGCAATACGGCGGAAAAAGCTTCCGCCACGGCCGCCGGGCTTTCCTACAGCTTCGTGCCGGTGAAGGGGCACGAGATCACTGAGGCCGATATCTTCGCCTTCCAGGCGGCGATGGCGCAAGCGAAGGGGCCGGTCGTCGCCCATTGCAAGAGCGGCACGCGGGCGCTGACGCTCCATGCGCTGGGTGAGGTGCTCGACAGGCGAATGAAGCCCGGGGATGTCGAGGCCTTCGGTCAAAACCTCGGCTTCGATCTTGCCGGCGCGCGACGTTTTCTGGAGAAGCGGGCGGGGCAGGCGCCTCATGTAAAGGCCTTCTTCGAGCCCCGCACCTGCAGTGTGCAATATGTGGTTTCCGATTCGGCGACGAAACGCTGTGCCGTCATCGACCCGGTGCTCGATTTCGACGAGATGTCGGGGGCGACGGGGACGGCCAATGCCGATGCCATCCTCGCTCACATCGAAAGCGAAGGGCTGACGGTCGAGTGGATCCTCGACACCCATCCACATGCCGATCATTTCTCTGCCGCGCATTATCTGCATGAAAAGACCGGTGCGCCGACGGCGATCGGCACTCATGTCACCGATGTGCAGAAGCTCTGGAAGGAGATCTACAACTGGCCGGCGCTTAAAACCGACGGCTCGCAATGGGACCGGCTGTTTGCCGATGACGATACGTTCGAGATCGGTGCGCTTAAAGCCCGCGTGATGTTTTCGCCCGGGCACACACTCGCCTCGATCACTTATGTGATCGGTGATGCCGCCTTCGTGCACGACACGGTGTTCACGCCGGATTCCGGCACGGCACGCACGGATTTCCCGGGCGGCAGCGCTGCCGCCCTCTGGCAGTCGATCCAGACCATCCTGTCGCTACCCGAGGAGACCCGCCTCTTTTCCGGCCACGATTATCAGCCCGGCGGCCGGCACCCGCGCTGGGAAAGCACGGTGGCGGCGCAGAAGCGCGCCAATCCGCATATTGCAGGCATCGACGAGGCCGGCTTCGTGGCGCTGCGCCAGGCGCGCGACCGCACGCTGCCGAAGCCGAAGCTTATGCTGCACGCGCTGCAGGTGAATATCCGCGGCGGGCGGCTGCCCGAGCCGGAGGGGAATGGCAGGCGGTATTTGAAGATACCGCTGGATGCGTTGTAGGGGCGGCCGGTGCTGGCAACCGCCGCATCGTTCAAAGCGCGTTTTTTATATCGGTCTTAGCGAAGTCATCGCCCACAAATAGCAGCCCGCACCCATGTTCCCGAGCCACCTCGTAGGCGAAGCAGTCGCCGAAGTTCACGCTTGCGGGATGGGCGCCTTTGCCCCAGCTGCGGTAGGTTTCGGCGATGCGGCGGGCGGAGGCAGGGGTGACGGCGACGATTTCGAAGCCGAGGCCGTCGATCAGTTGTTCCATCTCGTCGCCGACGTTGCGACGGGCCGAGACGATCAAGGCTTCGGCGACCGTGCCGGCGGAGATCAGGAGATCGTCTTCGGCTTCGAGGACGGCAATCAGGGCATCGGCTTGCGGTTCGCCAAGCACGATCGCCATCAGGGCGGAGGTGTCGACGGCGATCATTCGGGCAGGCCGTCATCGCCATAGAGGAAATCCTGGCTGCGTGCGGCCGGCGGTCCGTCGGCGGCTTTGGCAATGGCGGAGGCCCGGACCGCTTCCATGAGCATCCGGCGGGATTTCCGATCGGGCGCTGCCCTCACTGGAACCAGCTTCACGGCGGCATGACCGTGCCGGGTGAGGATGACCTCGTCCCCGGCTTCGGCACGCCGGACCAACTCGGTCAATTGCCCCTTGGCATCCGTCACAGACACTCGCATCGTTCGCGCTCCCCAGGACCAGTGCGGCCCGGTTTCTTCTGGAAAATTAGACCATTCGCTGGACCATATCAACGGATAATTTCGCAGGTCGCGCTGGCGCGGGGACAGTTCGCGCACCGAACTGCGGCATGAAGCCATGCAAGCGTCGTCAGCATGGTGGGTTCGATCGGCTTCGTCGGCCTCGTCATCCCCATGCCGCCCGCTTCCTCGTCGGACCGGTGCATAGGCGGCTGCTGCCGGCAACGGCGCTCGGCGACGCGATCTAATGGTCGGCGCCGATATCATTTCGCGCATCATCATCGGCGCGCCCGAGGAGGTGCTGACCGAGGATATGATCGGCCGGGTCTTCGGCGTTCGCGCCCATGTCCAGAAATCGGCCGTGCACGGCCGGCATCATATCCAGTACGTCATGGATTGACGGATGGTCGGGAATTTCGATCTCAAGGAGGAGATCCGCGATTATCGGTCGAGACAGCCGGAGACCTTCGACCTCGCTTTCGGCCATAGGATCGCCAGCAGTCACGAGGCCGGCGCTGTCTTGGGCCCCTTTCTCTTCATGCATGCCGTCCTGCCAAAACCGCTGGGCATTTTCCGGCGACATGCGTGAGTACGAAGGTCTAAAGCGGCGGAAACCGCATCACCTCTCGCAGCAGCTCGATGGCCTCTGAGACCGAAGGCCCTCTGATCGGCGGCGGCACTGCGCGTTCGCAGAACTCGCGCCAGACAAACAGCGTCAGTTCTGCGCCATCCGTTGCGGTTTCCCCCGGTCCTCCTGCAAAATTCTCGAGCAGGCGATATCGAGCGTCGTTCCAGAACAACTCCTCCACCCAGTCATATATCGGGATCACATGGAAGTGGATCGGATAACCGGGCATATGCCCGTACCGGCCGATATAGACGCGCTGAGCATTCAATTGCCGTTTCAGCGTACTCTGAGCCCTTGCAAGCAACGGGCCGAATTCGGCCAAAGCGTCTTCAGGCAGATCCGACAGATCGTTGGTGTCGGTCTTGGAACTGATCATGAGGTAACCGGGAAGGGCGGAGTTCATGCGGTGGTTCACAAGCCATCCGGCCGTCTCGACAACGTGAAAGTGCTGAGGGATCTCCACGGACTGCCTCTTACTCCTGATGCACCCCTCAGAGGCTTCGATGAATCCACTAGAGGCGGGTATCTTGGCGACGTGCGAAAGGACGCTGTAACACATTGGATTGCTGCATCATTTTATTCTTAAATCGACTCCGATTTAAAGTATGGGTTGAGATGGCAGCCGGCAACGGTTATCTCAACCCGACCGGCAAGCGGATCCTCCGCGAACGACAAGGCGCATAGCTCCCATGATCCCCGATTTCCTCGTCACCCATTCCGGTGGCTTTCATGCCGACGAATTGCTGTCGAGCGTCATCCTGACCCGGCTTTTCCCGCAGGCTCGTATCGTTCGCAGCCGGGCGCCGGAGTGGATCACGCCGGGCGAAGACCGGATCATCTACGATGTCGGCGGAGCCTATGACCCTGCTGCCCGGATATTCGATCACCACCAGCGCGGCGCTCCGTTGCGCGACGATGGCCAGCCCTACAGCTCGTTCGGGCTGATCTGGAAGCATTACGGCCGTGATTATCTCGCAGTCTCCGAGCTTCCCGAAGCACATGTCGAGGCGATGCATGGCTCTTTCGACGCCGGCTTCGTGCTGCCGGTCGATCTGACTGATAATGGCGCGCTCAGCCCTTCGGGGCCGCTGGCCGGGCTGACGCTGCCGGCTCTGCTGGAAACCCTGAAGCCGGTTTTCGACGAAGCGGATCCTGAGGCCGATGATCGCGCCTTCCACGCGGCCCTTGCCATTGCCCGCAGTTTCGTCGAGGCCAGGATCGCCCAGAGTGCCGCAAAATTGCGAGCCGAGGCGATCGTGCATCGGGCAATCGAGGCTGCGGGGCAGGGGCATGTTCTGGAATTGCCGCGGGGCATGCCCTTCCGTCCCGCCATCGTCAAGGCGGGCGCCGATCACCTGCTGTTCGTCGTCCACCCGCGCGAAAAGGATTGGTGCGTGACCGGTATCCGCCGCGCAGAGGAGGGGTTCGAGCTCCGGGCCGACCTGCCGGCGGCCTGGGCGGGGCTCACCAATGACGCATTGGAGGCGGTTTGCGGCATAGAGGGCGCAAGCTTCTGCCACAACGGCCGCTTCATCGCCGCCGCCAGGACCCGCGAGGCCGCTCTCGCCATGGCCGAGCTGGCGGTAAAGGAGGCGCTTTCGATCGGGGCGCAGTCAAATGGCGGCGGCTGAGGTCGCATTGAAGGTCACCAGTCCGACATTGAATAATATTTCCCCACCTTCGCCGTCTGCGCGAATCTGCGGGCGCCCTACGGTGCGAGATCGACATGGTGGACGCCGTGCGGCAGCGGCACGCGGCCGAGCCGCTTAAGCGCCGGCCGGTCGCCTTTTGCGACGCGGAAGACCTCGAGCCCCGAGCCGGCCTCGGGCCTCGCCCCGTCATGGCCCTGAAACACGGTGGCGAGGAAGTGGTCTCCTGTCCGATCGAAGGCGCCGCCTTCCGGCAGGGAGCCCTCGAAGGGATAGTCAGCGAGCCTGGAGATGGCGCCGGTTGCCGGGTCGAAGCTTAAAAGCGTGACGCTGGCGTCGCGGTGGAAGCGGGCAGAGCCTGGCGGGAAGGCTGTGCCGCGCATGTTGACGGTGGCGACGAGCCGTCCGTCCGGGCTGATGGCGATGCCCTCGGAGGAGAGGCCGGTCTCGGCACCGCCGAGGAGATCGTGGCGAGCCGATTGTGGCGATGTCGCCGGATCGGCGAGCCTGATGACGCTGATCGTCGACGGTGTCTGCGGAATGCGGCCCTCCAGGCTCGTGGCGGTGAAGTTCCGGCCCCAGTTGGCGGTGAGATAATGGCGCCCGTCCGGTGTGAAACGGCCGACGAAGGGATCAGCGCCGACTTCCACGACATTGCCCCAGGGGCGCAGAATGGGCGCGTCGTCGGCTCCGGTGACTTCGAAGAAGGCGACCCGGTTTTGCGTATCGATATTGACTGCCAGGAAGCGGCCTGAGGGATGCCAGTGGACGTTGGTCGCGGTCACGCCGCCGCGTGGTGCCGGCTCCGATCCCGTCACCCCGAGGTCGGCGAGGTCGAACCGGGCAAGGCGGCTGAAGCGGCCATCGCGATAGGCGACGATCTGGACGAAGCTCGCCTCCGGCGTGTTCGAAACGACGGCGACACTCTCTCCATCAGGGCTGAGGGACAAGGCCTCGGGGAAGGCTTCGATCTCCACCGTGTCGGAGAGGCGGAGTGCTGCGCCGTCCGAGAGGTCGACCGCGAAGAGCCGCCGGCCCGGCGGCAGGTCGCTGATCCTGTTGCCGCCCTCCGGACGTTCGCCCAGCCTTTCCGTGACGAAGGCGGTTTGCCCGTCTTCGCTGAGGGCTAGGATTTCAGGCGCCGAGGTCACCGAATTGGAGACCGGTATCGAGCCGGTGACGATCTTGTCCCCGGCTGGCGACATGATCGTCAGCAGGTCGCGATAGCCGGCATTTTGCGGCGCAAGCTCAGCGGTGCCATAGGTCCGGGCGACAAAATCACCGTCGGAGATGACGGCGATCCGGCTCGCCGAGATGCGGCCGAGAATCTCGGACGCGGCTTGCGCGCCTTCGGCAGCCTGCATGCTCTGGGGCGCGGCGAGGCTGAAGGTGATGGCGAGCGTCGCGGCGGTGAGGACTGGTCCGTTCATGATCCTGCTCCCTTGTTGGCGGTCCTTTGAAAATGCCGCCGATGCTGATAACTTTCCAATCGTAATCCTGTCGCCTGTGATAGGTAGTTCGCATCAGGAGGCTGTCCTGGACATCCGCACGCTCGCCTGTTTCGTGGCCGTTGCCGAAGATCTGCATTTCCGCCGCGCGGCG
Organism: Rhizobium aouanii; assembly: GCF_037002925.1. Lineage (NCBI taxonomy): Bacteria > Pseudomonadati > Pseudomonadota > Alphaproteobacteria > Hyphomicrobiales > Rhizobiaceae > Rhizobium > Rhizobium aouanii. Next base: position 34,158 of record NZ_JBAMYD010000032.1, on the reverse strand, counting down.
GAACGGATGAACCTGACCCAGCCGGCGCTCAGCCAACGGATCCGGATGCTGGAAGGCGAGGTCGGGACCGATCTCTTCGAGCGCGACCGCCGCGGCGTGGCGCTGACGCCGGCGGGCGCGGCCTTCCTCGGCCCGGCCCGCGAGGCGGTGCTGCATGCCGGCATGGCGAAGGCCGAAGCCCTGCGGGCGGTGCGCGGCGAGGTCGGGCGCCTGCGGCTCGGCTTCACGCCGATCGCCTTTTACGGCGTCCTGCCGGAGGCAGTGCAGGCATTTCGTGCCCGCTACGCGCAAGTCGATGTCGATCTCATCGAGATGAGTTCGCCTTTGCTGGAAGCGGCCCTTGCATCGGGCGACATCGACCTCGGCGTGCTGCATCCACCGCTTTCGCGGGATCTGCTCTTCCACTCCCTGCCGGACGAGCCGTTCGTGCTGGCGCTTCCGGCGACGCACCGGCTGGCGGAGCAGCCGGTCATTCGTGTCGTTGATCTTGCCGGCGAGCCCTTGCTGGTTGCGCCGCGGGCGATCGGCCCCAGCATATACGACCGTGTGATCGCCCTTTTCAGGGATGAGGGCATCAGCCCCCGGATCGTCCAGGAGGTGACGCCGATGACGACGCTGGTTGGCCTCGTTGCGGCCGGAACCGGTCTCGGCTTCGTCACTTCGGGGATCGCGAGAGCCGCCCGGCCAGGGGTCGCCTACCGCCCCGTCCTGCCACCGCCGCCATCCCTTCCGACCGCCGCCGCATGGCGCCCGCCGGCTTTGTCGGCGAGCGGCGAGCGCTTCCTGGAGATCGTGACAGGGTTGGTCGGGCAGGGCGATTTGCCGGAGTGGACGTCATGAACGGCGGGAGGCGCGGCAGCGAAGACCCGTGCCGCAATTGCGGAAGCGATTGACTTGCACCCGCGAAGGACTAAGCTTTATGCCATAGCAACCACCACCCACACGCGAGAGATAGCGGAGGATGTGAGTGGCTGGCGACCTTGAGGAGGATGAGGTTTGCCGTGGATTACCGTGTTGTTCTGCTGATCGCCACAGCCGTCATTGCTCTTTCCCCTGCTAACGCCGGGGCGCAGGAGGGCGATGCGACGGCGGGTGCTGCCGTTTTCAAGAAATGCGCGACTTGTCATGTCGTCGATTCCGATACGAACAAGGTTGGTCCGTCACTGAACAAGCTGTTCGGCCGGAAGGCCGGTACGCATCCGGGTTTTGCCTATTCGGCCGGAATGAAGGCGGCCGGCGAAGGTGGTCTCGTCTGGGACGAGACGGTGTTGCGCGACTATCTGCACAATCCGCGAGCGAAGGTGAAGGGCACGAAGATGGCCTTTGTCGGGGTGAAGAACGAGCAGGAGATCACCGATCTCATCGCCTATCTCAAGCAATATTCCCAATGACGGACCCAAAATGACGCGCCGCGGTCTGCGTCGCATGGCTAAATTGCCGTAATTGCCGATATTTTCTATCTGTGCGATAATAAACACGGACTTTTTGCGGAATGCGGTTTCACGGTCGACCTGCTCGAGGAGGAGCGGACATGGCTGTCGTGCTGATCCTCGTCCTGATTGTCGTCGGCTCCGTGCTGTTCCATGTGCTGAGCCCGTGGTGGTGGACGCCGATCGCGTCCAACTGGACCTATATCGACACCACCCTCGTCATCACCTTCTGGATCACCGGTATCGTCTTCGTGGCGGTGGTTTCGTTCATGGCCTATTGCGTCTTCCGCTTCCGGCACAAGCCGGGCAACCGGGCACATTACGAGCCCGAGAACCGCAGGCTGGAATTGCTGCTGGGAGGGGGAACGGCGCTCGGCGTTGCGGCGATGCTGGCGCCCGGCCTCATCGTGTGGAACCAGTTCATCACGGTGCCTGCCGATGCCGCATCGGTCGAGGTCGTCAGCCAGCAGTGGCTGTGGAGTTTCCGGCTGCCCGGAGCCGACGGAAAGCTCGGCCGCGCCGAGACCGGCGACGTCACACCCGAAAACCCGCTCGGCCTTGATAAAAACGACGCAAGCGGCCTTGACGACGTCATCATCGAGGGCGGCGAACTGCATCTGCCGATCGGCAAGCCGGTGCACATCTTGCTGCGCTCGGTCGACGTGCTCCATGATTTCTACGTGCCGGAATTCCGCGCCAAGATGGACATGATACCCGGCATGATCACCTATTTCTGGTTCACGCCGACGCGGACAGGGACCTTCGACATCCTCTGCGCCGAACTCTGTGGCGTCGGCCATGGGCAAATGCGCGGCACCGTCGTTGTCGAGGAGGATGCGGACTACCAGACCTGGCTCGGGCAGCAGCAGACATTCACCCAGCTTACGGCGTCATCGGGAGAGATGCCGCCGGCAAACTGAACCCCCAGCGGTCGCAGACCGCTGGGAGACGAAGGGGAGAGAGATCATGGTCGAGATTCCATCCGACAGCGCAGGCGCCATCCCCTCTGCTGAAGTCGAGGATGTCGAGCTCTATCATCCGAAAAGCTGGTGGACAAAATATGTGTTCAGCCAGGATGCCAAGATCATCGCCGTCCAATATTCGCTGACGGCGATCGCAATCGGCCTGGTGGCGCTGGTGCTCTCCTGGCTGATGCGGATTCAGCTCGCCTTTCCCGGCTATTTCACCTTCATCGATGCCGATCATTATTATCAGTTCATCACCATGCACGGCATGATCATGGTGATCTATCTGCTGACCGCACTGTTCCTCGGCGGCTTCGGCAATTACCTCATTCCGCTGATGGTCGGCGCGCGCGATATGGTGTTTCCCTACGCCAACATGCTGAGCTATTGGATTTACCTGCTCGCAGTGCTGATCCTCGCCGCGGGCTTCTTCGTCCCCGGAGGCCCGACGGGGGCCGGTTGGACGCTCTATCCACCACAGGCCGTTCTCTCCGGCACGCCCGGCGGCAAGGACTGGGGTATCCTGCTGATGCTCTCCTCGCTGATCGTCTTCATCATCGGCTTCACCATGGGCGGGCTGAACTATGTGGTGACCGTACTGCAGGGGCGCGCTCGCGGCATGACACTGATGCGCATGCCGCTCACGGTCTGGGGCATCTTCACCGCGACCGTGATGGCGCTGCTCGCCTTTCCCGCGCTCTTCGTCGCCTGCGTCATGATGATGTTCGATCGCCTGCTCGGCACGAGCTTCTTCATGCCCGCCATCGTCGAAATGGGCACGCAGCTGCAGCATGGCGGCGGCAGCCCGATCCTCTTCCAGCACCTCTTCTGGTTCTTCGGGCATCCGGAGGTCTATATCGTCGCATTGCCGGCCTTCGGCATCGTCTCGGACCTGATCAGCACGCATGCGCGCAAGAACATCTTCGGCTACCGCATGATGGTCTGGGCGATCGTCATCATCGGCGCGCTCAGCTTCGTCGTCTGGGCGCACCACATGTATGTCAGCGGCATGAACCCGGCCTTCGGCTTCTTCTTCGCCACGACGACGCTGATCATCGCGGTGCCTACGGCGATCAAGGTCTATAACTGGGTGCTGACGCTGTGGCGCGGCGACATCCACCTGACGCTGCCGATGCTCTTTGCGCTCGCCTTCATCGTCACCTTCGTCAATGGCGGCCTGACGGGCCTGTTCCTCGGCAACGTCGTCGTCGACGTGCCACTGTCGGACACGATGTTCGTCGTCGCGCATTTCCACATGGTCATGGGGGTGGCGCCGATCCTCGTCATCTTCGGGGCGATCTATCACTGGTATCCGAAGGTGACGGGACGCATGCTGAACGACGTGCTCGGCCATATCCACTTCTGGATCACCTTCCTCGGCACCTATGCGATCTTCTTTCCGATGCACTATCTCGGCCTGCTCGGTGTACCGCGCCGCTACTTCGAGATGGGAGAGACGGCCTTCGTTCCGCCTTCGGCCCATACGCTGAACATCTTCATCACTGTCATGGCGCTGATCGTCGGGGCCGGGCAGATGGTCTTCCTGTTCAATCTGGTCTGGAGTCTTTTCCGAGGCAAGGAGTCCGGCGGCAATCCGTGGCGGGCAACGACGCTCGAATGGCAGACGCCGCAGACGCCGCCCGCCCACGGCAACTGGGGAAAGGATCTGCCTGTCGTCTACCGCTGGGCCTATGACTACAGCGTGCCCGGGGCGGCCGAGGACTTCATTCCGCAGACGGTGCCGTCAGGCGGCGGCGTCACACGGGAGGTCCACGCATGAACGTCATGCTGATCTTCCTTGCCGCAGTCGCCGCCATTATCTTCTGGTGGCTTTCCGGGCAGCGGTTGACCTCGAAGCCTTGGCTCGAAACCGGGTCGGTGCAGTTGCCGGGTCATGACGGTGCCGAGCGGCAAAGGCTGTCGGCGCCGGCGGTGAAAATCGGGCTCTTCGTGTTTCTCGGCGTCGTAGGCGCCGTCTTCAGCCTTGCCGTCAGCGCCTATTTCATGCGCATGGCGTCGACCGACTGGTGGGCGACGCCTGTTCCCCGGCTGCTCTGGGTGAATACTGCGGCACTGGCCTTGAGCAGCGCTGCCCTGCAATGGGCGAAAAGAGAAGCAGGGCATGGCCGCATGGAGGTGCTGCGACCGGCGCTTGCTGCAGGACTTGCGCTTGCCATCATCTTCCTCGTCGGACAAATCCAGGCATGGCGGGAGCTGACGGCGGCCGGGTACGTGCTTGATGATAACCCCTCCAACAGCTTTTTTTACATGCTGACGGGGTTGCACGGCCTGCATATCCTCGGCGGGCTTGCCGTGCTCGCGCACACGACGGTCAGGGCTTTTTCAACGGCTGTGGCGACGGACAGGCTGCGCCTCAGCGTCGATCTTTCCGCCATCTACTCGCATTTCATGCTCGCCGTCTGGCTCGCTCTCTTCGCGCTCTTTGCCGGATGGGCGAATGATTTCGTCGATCTCTGCCGCACACTGCTCAGTTAGGAGATTTGCAGATGGCACAGACTATCGAGACACACGGCGAGGCAGACCTCCGGCCGGCCGGCCTGCGCGGCGTCGCCGCCGATTTCAGCTCGGATCAGCGCGCCTTCAAGACCGCCTCCTGGGGCAAGGCGATGATGTGGATCTTTCTCTTGAGCGACACCTTCGTCTTCGGCTGTTTCCTGATCGCCTATATGACCGCCCGGATGTCGACGCCGGTCGCCTGGCCCAATCCGAGCGAGGTTTTCGCGTTGCATATCGGCGGCCAGAACGTGCCGCTGATCCTGATCGCGATCATGACTTTCGTGCTGATCTCGAGCAGTGGCACCATGGCGATGGCGGTCAATTTCGGCTATCGTCGCGACCGCCACAAGACTGCCATGCTGATGCTGCTCACGGCCCTTCTCGGCGCAGGCTTCGTCGGCATGCAGGCCTTCGAATGGACGAAGCTGATCACCGAAGGCGTGCGTCCCTGGGAGAACCCATGGGGGGCGGCACAGTTCGGATCGACCTTCTTCATGATCACCGGTTTTCACGGCACCCACGTCACGATCGGCGTCATCTTCCTGCTGATCGTCGCCCGCAAGGTCTGGCGAGGCGATTTCGACGTGGAACGGCGCGGCTTTTTCACCAGCCGGAAGGGCCGCTACGAGGCCGTCGAGATCATGGGTCTCTACTGGCACTTCGTCGACCTGGTCTGGGTCTTCATCTTCGCGTTTTTTTATCTGTGGTGAGGTCGTCATGAACGAGACAACGGCGCATGCACACATCCAGGGACAGCAGCCCCAAACCGGGCAGCAGCACCCGATCCGGCTCTATCTCTTCGTCTGGGGCCTGCTCTTTGTGCTCAGCGCCTTATCCTACATGGTCGACTATCTCGGCATCCAGGGTTATCTCAGGTGGACGCTGATCCTCATCTTCATGATGCTGAAGGCTGGGCTGATCGTCGCCGTCTTCATGCACATGGCCTGGGAACGGCTGGCGCTCGTCTACGCCATACTGCTGCCGCCGCTGCTGGTGCTGGTTTTCGTGGCGCTGATGGTCTCGGAAGCGGACTACACGATCTTCACCCGGCTGGCGTTCTTTGGGGCTGCGCCGTAGGCATCGGGTGGGATGACCTTTAAATAGATTCCTGGTCGTCCAACGAATCGTTAAAAGGCATCCGACAGAATGCAGTGGCTTCTCCAGCAGTTCGAAGATACCAGCAAGCTGGCCGAGGCGCTCGACCAGCTTGGAATCACCTACACATGGCACAAGGTCGTACCGTTTGTCGGCGAGCTCATCCCCAAGCCGGTCGTTGCGGATCCGGGTTCAGTGGTCATGTTCGGCTCCTACACGCTGTGGAGGAACGCCCAGGCGAACGGTTACCGGCCGGGTGTCTTCAAGCTGCGTCCTTTCGTTCGCGAACAGGTGTGGCATCCCTACCTCCTCAATGGCGCCGATGCGCTGTTCCTGACACTCCGGGATGTCCCCCAGCGTCTGGCGGATGACGGCAGGGACTGGTTCCTGCGCCCGGTCGACGACAGCAAGGAGGAACCCGGCAACGTCAAATCGACCGGCGAGATCATCCGTATGGCAGAGAGGGTGCTGGTGCTCGACGAACATGAAATCCCGAACGGATCGCTTCGTCACGACACGCTCCTGATGCTGACCGAGCCTGTTCGCATCCTTAGCGAATGGCGTCTCTGGGTGGTCGACGGTCGGATCGTCACCTATTCGCTCTACAAAGACGGATCACATGTCGTCCACCGCCACGAGATCGATGACGATGCGCTGCACTTCGGGCAGCGCATGGTCGACATTAACCCCGGCTACTCGCAAGCTTATGTCATCGATATCTGTCGGACCGAGGAGGGACTGAAGCTGCTCGAGACGAACTGTCTCAACGCCGCCGGGTTCTACGCCGCAGACCTCGTGAAGCTGGCGGCGGCGATCGACGGTCTGGGCCGCACCTGACGTCTTCCCGGCGAGGGGATGACGCTGTAGGGTTGCAGAATGTGCGCCCGACCATCCCGCCTGGAGGCTCCTTATGGCTGAGATCCTGTTGTTCCATCACGCGCAGGGGCTGACCCCAGGTGTGCGTTCGTTTGCCGACGATATCAGGGCAGCCGGTCACATCGTGCACACGCCTGATCTGTTTGACGGGCGCACGTTCCCAAGCATCGAAGCGGGGATCGCCTATATCGGCGAGATCGGATTCGACGCCATGCGGGAGCGCGGCGTGCGCCTCGCCGACGACTTGCCTGCCGGGCTCGTCTATGCCGGGTTCTCGTTCGGTGTGCTGCCGGCGCAGAAGCTGGCGCAGACACGGCCCGGCGCCCGCGGGGCACTGCTCTTCTACTCCTGCCTGCCGATCAGCGGCGAGTGGGCCTTCGGGCCTTGGCCGGCCGGCGTTCCGGTGCAGATTCACGGCATGGACAACGATCCGATTTTCGTCGGCGAGGGCGACATCGACGCCGCCCGCGAGATCGTGGAGAAGGTCGAGGACGCGGAGCTTTTCCTGTACCCAGGCGATCAGCACTACTTCGCCGACAGCTCGCTGCCGTCCTATGACGCGGACGCGACCGCGCTGCTCACCCTCCGCGTGCTCGAATTCCTGAATCGCGTCTGATCCAGACATTCCGTGGGAGATTCGGTTTGGCTCCGGTATAGCCGTCCTGAGATAGATGCCGTTCATCCTGCAGCGTGGCTTCGGCGCGGAGCGGACTATTCCGACACCACGCAGAAATTGTTGCCTTCGGGATCATTCAAGACCGTGTAGCCATCCGCTTCCCGGACGAAGCTCGCTCCGAGGGATAAGAGCCGTTCTACCTCCCTGGCCCGATCGGGGGTGGCAATATCGAGATGCAGTCGGTTGCGGGCGGGACGTTCCCCCTGGCGAAGTTGGAAGCAAAGGCGGGTTCCGGGACCTTCGACCATCACGGTCGGGTCAGTCTCGGGTGTCAATCCGAGAGCGGCAAGGCGGTCCAGTTCGTCGTCGTCATATGGCATCACGTCGTAGCCATCGAGCGCCTCCGCCCAGAACCGGGCGACACGCGAGGGAATGTCGCAATCGATGACGATTTCTTTCAGCCTTGCCATGGAATCCTTCAAGAATTGTTGGGCCGGCGACGGCAAACGCGTTCGACGAGCGCGCCACCGACGGCCGGCAGCAATGCGAAAAGTAAGAGCTGCGGTGTCTCCGTCAGCGCCAACAGGCCAGACATGAGGAAGGCGACCAATAATCCTGCCAGCACCCCGGCTGCATAGGGAAGATAATCTTTCAAGAAAGCCTCCGTCTTGTGCTGATCTCAAACAGAAGGGCATTATTGGCTTGAGATAGAGATCTTTGCGGTATCGGCAATGGCTGGTTGCGGCCGACCTCACGTCGTCCGATCGGTTTATGCGGACTGCCACCACGCTGGTTTACGCGACAGGTCGATCCAAACGACGTGAGCCGGTGCACGTGTTTTGCAGGAGACGACCGATTTCTTTCGCGCTATGAAGACTGACCGCATATCCCCGCTACATCCGACACCGAGGTCCTTCACATGGCTTTGAAAATCCTTTTCGTTGGCGGTACCGGCCAGATTTCATATCCATGCGTCGAGCGCGCCGTGGTTCAGGGCCACGATGTCAGCGTCTATAACCGCAGTTTGAGAGGCGACCCATTGCCTGCGGGGGTTACCTCGATCGTCGGCGATCTCGCGGCGCCCGCCTATGCGGACTTGGCCAAGGCCAATTATGACGTCGTGTGCCAGTTCATTGCCTTTACGCCCGATCAAGTCGCGCGTGACATCGATGTGTTTGCCGGGCACTGCGGCCAGTACATCTTCATCTCTTCGGCTTCGGTCTATGAAAAGCCGCCGCGCCATTATGTGATTACCGAGCAGACACCGGCGATCAACCCCTACTGGCGCTATAGCCAGGACAAGATTGCCTGCGAGACGCTGCTCAAGAATTCCGAGAATCTCGCCTGGACCATCGTCCGTCCCAGTCACACCGTTCGCACCGGCCTGCCGATCATGATGGGCGACAGCGATGTCATGGCGAGACGCATGCTGGACGGCGAGCCCACTATCGTAGCCGGCGATGGCCACACGCCCTGGACACTGACCCGCTCGGTTGATTTCGCGGTGCCCTTTGTCGGGCTTTTCGGCAAGCCGGCGGCGTTGAACGAGATCTTCCACATCACCTCCGACCGCGCCCACATCTGGAACTATATTCAAAAGACGATCGCCAGATTGCTTGATGTCGAGGCCAAGATCGTACACGTGCCGACGGACACCCTGGTCCGGTACAATCCGGAGTGGATTGGGCCCCTTCGGGGCGACAAGGCATGGTCGGCGATCTTTGACAATTCAAAGGTCAAAAGCGTGGCGGGCGACTTCACCTGCGCCGAGAGCCTTGATGAAATTCTGGCGGAACCGATCATGCATCTCAAGCAGCGCCTGGCCAAGAACCGTCCGCCAAGGGGCGATCTTGATGCTTTGGTCGATCGGATCTGCGCAGCACAAAGCGCTCTCGGCTAGAGCCTTTCCGGGCTAGATTGCAGCATTCTGTTGGCTCAAACGGAGTCGGATGGTCGACCGGCCGGCGCGTGTCGTAGCCAAGCTCTACGGCCAAGCCGGCCGGTCGATCAGCCGGCCCGTTTCAGCCAACCCGAAGGGCCGGGCATCTTTCCGCCAGGATCAGAGGCGATCGGCTCGGACGTACCAAGAGGTATGCCCGTCGCCGCCCTGACAAAAACCTGCTCCGGCAGAATGCTGCAATCTAACCCGGAAAGGCTCTAGGCAGGTCCTCGTAGCGCAACTTTCCGAAAGACACGGCGCAGGCGGTCGTGCCCGCGCTGATCACCCGGACTTGCGATGTCGCCGATCTCGACAGCCTGTCGGATTGGCTGGAAAACAACCATACCGACCTTAACGGCGGATTGAGACTTGTGGTCGGCGACCCAAAGGGTCGGACAAGGTATCACGGCATGCCGCTCACAAAAAATCCCAGCCTAAAACGCGTCCTAAAACATGATGGAGGTCGCGCCGGCTGAGGATCTCGGCAATGATGGCCGTCCATTCGCCACTCCGATCCTATCAGGCCATGCTGTTCATTCCGCTTCCCCTCGTCGTTGCCCTGCTGCTGCTCATCCTCTTCGTCACCGTCCTCAGGCGTGACGAGGAGGCGCAGCCCAACCTGCCGTTTCTGGCACTGATCCTGCTCGCCGTGCTGCAATCCGTCCTCTCCGGCCTGCGCTGGGGCTACGGGGTGCAGGCGGCAGGCGTGATCGCGCCTGTCACCGCGGCGATGGTGCCGCCGCTTGCCTATGCCGGGGTTTCCAGGCTGGTGAGGACGAGCCGGCGGCCGCTGCCGACGCGCATTGCACTGCATGCAGTGCCCGCCGCGGTCATCCTGCTTTTGATGGTGTTCCGGCGGGATGCGATCGATCTCGCGCTGGTGCTTGTTTTCGTCGGTTATGCCCTGGCGATCCTGCTTCTGATGCGGCCGGGCGCGGATGCGCTTCGGCTTGCGCCCTTCGAGGGAGCGGTGCCGGCCTATCGGGCCATCATCTTCGCGGCGGCGGCGCTGTGCCTGTCGGCCTCGGTCGATATTTTCGTCTTTTCCGATTTCGCGTGGGCGCATGGCGAGCATGCGCTGACGCTGATCAGCCTCAGCAATCTCGCGGTTCTCGTCATCCTCGGCATTGCGGCCGCCGCCGCCAGCCGAAGCCGGGCGCCAGCCGAGACGGTGGAGGCGGTGCTGAAGTCCGAAACGACCGAAGACAAGGAGACGATCGCCACGGTCGATGCGCTGATGGAGGCAAAGAGGCTCTATCGCGACGCCAATCTCAATCTCGACCGGCTGGCCCGCAAGGCCGGCATTCCCGCCCGCCAGATCTCGGCGGCGATCAACCGGGCGATGGACAAGAACGTCTCGCAATATGTCAACGACTACAGGATCGGCGAGGCCTGCCGGCTGCTTGCCGCGAGCGAGAAATCGGTGACCGAGGTGATGTTCGAGGTCGGCTTCCAGACCAAGTCCAACTTCAACCGCGAATTCCGCCGCGTCACGGATATGACACCGCTTGCCTGGCGTGAGAGGAAGGGCGGATCCGGCGTCTCTTCGGCTTCGTCTTAAGGTACGTTCTCTCAGCTCCCGCCTACGCAATCACCCGCCCTCGTGGTTCGAGACGGCCCCTCGGGCCTCCTCACCATGAGGGCTAATCGCAGGTGTCTTGCCGCGCGGAGTGATCGGTGTATCTCAGATCGTGGGAGGAGGCCCCGGCCGCATTCCAAGCCGCCACCTCTCTCCAGCCTCATCCTGAGGTGCCCCGCAGGGGCCTCGAAGGACGGGGCTGGCCACCGCGTCGCTCTAACAATGCGGATGTTGCCGTTGGTGCAGAGCCCACCCGCCCTCGTGGTCCGAGACGGCCCTTCGGGCCTCCTTACCATGAGGACTGATCCCAGGTGCCTTGCCGCGCCAAGTACACAATCGCGATCGAGGACTGTCAGAAACGCGTTCGAGGTCGCGGTTTTGCTGCCGTTGGTCATTCTGGCGGCATGAACACGACATCAGAACATGACCGAGACCTTGCCGCCAAGCTGAGATCGCTTTCGATCGAGCCCGCGGCCTTCAAGACAGAGCCGCCGGATCGTCAGACCCAGCGGTGGGTGATCCCAAGAGCAATACTGGCCCTTGCCGCGACGGCATCGCTGGCGGTGGCGCTTCTCTATCGGCCCGATACGCTGGAGCGCATCGAGACTGTGCTTGAGGGTCTCATAGGCAAGGACGAGGCCGCAATATCCGTCGATGGAACAGACGTGCCCGCCGCCGGTCCTATCCGGGCTCTGCCCTCCAATAACCCAGCGGACAGAGCATTGCCGTCCCGGGAAGTCACCGGCTCCGGCTACGTCGTGGCACCTGATATCGCCACCATCTTCTCCAAATATGAGGGCCGGATCGTCGCCGTCGAGGTTGAGGCGGGCGACAGGGTCGTAACAGGCCAGGTGCTGGTGCGGCTCGATGATGCCGGCGCCCGCTTTGTGCTTCAGGGGGCCGAGATCGCCTGGCAATCGGCGGGGCTGGCGCTTGCGGCGAAGACTATCGAATTGGCGCAGGCGCGGTCTTCCCTCACGCGCACCGAGCGGCTGGCCGGGCGCGATGCGATGTCGGCGCAGACGCTGGAGGAGGCGAAGACGGCGTTCGACACCGCCGAAAATGCCGCCCTGCAGGCACGGCAGGACGTGGCCAAGGCCGATCTCGATATCGACAGGGCGCGCGAGCAGGTGGAGGCGCTGACCGTCCGGGCGCCGATATCAGGCACCGTCACGCGGCTTACCGCACATGTCGGCGACACCGTGCTGTCGCGCGAGGACAGCGTCCGGGAGAATGAAAGCCTGCTTGCGATTGCCGACATGGCAACCATGGTCATCGATGCCGATGTGGCCGAGGCGAATATCGCGTTGATGCGGCCGGGCTTGCGTGGCGAGGCGGTGCTCGACGGCTTTCCCGACCGGCCCTTTGCGGTCGAAGTCTCGAAGATCGCGCCGATGATTTCGCGGGAGAAGGGGACGGTGACGCTTCGCCTGTCACTCTCCTCGCCACCGCCAGACATGCGCCCCGCCATGGCCGCGCGCATCCGCCTTCTTGTGGGTGAGGCAGGGGATAGCACAGACCATCAGCAAGGAGCAGAGCGATGACCGACACTCAAGAACCCTATATCGCGCTTCGCGGCGTCAGGAAGGCATTCAGGATCGGCTCGGAGACGATCCCGATCTTTTCCGGGCTCGACCTTTCCATAGCACGCGGCGATTTCGTCGCCGTCATGGGGCCGTCGGGCTCGGGGAAATCGACGCTGCTCAACATGCTCGGCGGCATCGACAGCCCCGACGGAGGGGAGATCAGGATCGGCCGCAGCCATATCGAGCAGATGGGCGAAGGCGCCAGAGCCGCCTGGCGGGCACACAGCATGGGCATCGTCTTTCAGTTCTACAACCTGCTCCCGATGCTGAATGCGGGCGAGAATATCGAGCTGCCGCTGCTGTTGAAGCCGCTCAAGCGCAAGGAGCGGCAGGCGCGCGTCGAGACCGTTATGGATCTGGTCGGGCTCTCCGGGCGGCAGCGGCAGTTTCCATCCAGCATGTCCGGCGGGCAGCAGCAGCGCGTCGGCATCGCCCGCGCCATCGTCGGCGATCCCGACCTCTTGCTCTGCGACGAACCGACCGGCGATCTCGACCGGAAGTCTGCAAACGATATCCTGGAGATGCTCGGCTTTCTTAATCAAGAACTGCGGAAGACCGTCATCATGGTGACGCATGATCCGGAGGCTGCGGCCTTTGCCCGGCGGACGCTGCATCTCAACAAGGGCGAATTCGTCGAGCAGGAGAGGATCGTCCAATGACCTTCTTCCAGCTGATGCGCCGCAATGCCTGGCGCAGGCCGCTGCGCGCGACGCTTCTGATGTTCTCGGTCGGCGTCGCCTTCCTGATCTACGGGCTGACGGCGAGCTTCCTCAGCGGCTCGCAAGGGGCGGCCGGGGCGAGCGATACGCTGCTCGGCGTCTTCAACAAGGCGGGGCGAGCGCAGCCGCTGCCGCTTGCCTATCTCAACCGGATCGCTGGAGACGGGGATGTCGCCGCCGTCGCCTATATGACGCGCATGCGGGGCTTCGTCGATGTCGAGAAGAACGTGGTGATGACGAGTGCCGTCGATCCGCGCTTGATTGCTGCGGCCAATGGCGATGAACTCGGGTTGACGCCTCAGCTGATATCAGCACTGGAAGAGGGCCGCGACCGGGTGCTGGTCGGGCGGGCGCTGGCGGAGGCGCAGGACTGGTCGATCGGCCAACGCATCGGCGTCACCAGCCAGCTGGCTAGGGAAGACGGCAGCCGCGACTGGAGCTTCGAGATATCAGGCATATTCGAAGGGGCGGATGCCAGCACCGACACCTATTTCATGCTCGCCCGCTATGACGCGATCAATGCGGGCCGCGCACGCGGCAAGGACACGGTCGATGGCTTCGTGGTGCGCCCGAGGGACGGCGTCTCATCTGGCGTGCTGGCCGCCCGGATCGATGCGCTGTTTGCCAATTCGGCGGCACCGACCCGCACGCAGTCGGAAAAGCAGTTCCTCGAAGCGTTCCTCCGGCAGTTCGCCGATGTCGGGCTGATCGTCAGCCTCGTCGTCGGCGCGGCCTTCGTGACGATCCTGATGATCGTGGTGAACACCATGCTCTTTGCCGTGAGGGAGCGCAGCTTCGAAATCGGCGTCATGAAGGTGCTTGGCTTTTCCAGCGGGCGGATCATGGCGCTGATCCTCGGCGAGACGCTGTTCGTCTTCGCCGCCGGCGGGGCGGGCGGGCTTGCGCTTGCCAAACTCGCGACGCTGTTTGCCGGGCCGGAATTCGGCCTCGCCTTCACCTCGTCCGTGCTGCTGAAATCCGTCGCCATCATCGCCGGTCTCGGCCTCCTGACTGGATTGCTGCCTGCCGCCAATGCCATGCGCCTGCCCATCGTCAACGCCTTCAGATCGAGATAGTCCAATGTCATCAGCGCTCAAGCAGATCTTTCTCATGATCAGAGTCAATCTCGGCAGCCTGCCGCGGCGGGTGTGGATCTCGCTGTCGATGGTACTCTCGGTGGCGCTCGTGGTGGCGGTGCTTGCGGGTTTTCTCGCCATGGCCAGGGGCTTTGAGGCAGCCCTTCAAGGCGCGGGTTCTACCGGCATCGCCGTCATTCTCGGCGGCGGCACCAACCAGGAGACCGGCTCGGATGTGCCGGCCGAGGCGATCCGCAGCCTTGCCGCCATGAGTGGCGACACGGGCATTGCCCGCGACGGTGCGGGCGGGCTGGCACTGTCGCGCGAGACCGTCGTTCCCGTCGATGTCAGGGCAAGCGACGGTGCCGACCAGACGTTGTCGCTGAGGGGCATGGACGTGGCAGGCCCTGGCTTGCGCGAGCGCGCCCTGCTTTCCGAAGGCCGGCTGTTTTCGCCCGGCGCCCGGGAGATCGTCGTCGGCGTCCGCATCGCCCAGACTTTCCCCGGCTTTACCGTCGGCGAGACGGTGCGCCTCGGCGCGGTCGACTGGAGGGTCGCCGGCCACTTCACCTCAGGCGGCAGCGCCTTCGAATCCGAGATCTGGGCGGATCTCGAAGCGGTGCAATCGGCCTTCGACCGGCAGGGGCAGGTGCAGAGCCTGCGGGTGCGGCTCGATGGCGGGAGCGATCCCGCGAGCGCATTGGCGACGTTGCGCGCGCGCCTGTCCGGTCTCTCGGGTCCGCCGCTCACCGCCGTCTCCGAGGCCGATCTCTATGCCGCGCAGGCTGAGCGCACCGAGAGCCTGATCCGCTTGTTCGGCTGGCCGATCGCGCTCTTGATGGCGGTCGGCGCCACGGCCGGGGCGCTGAACACGATGATGAGCTCAGTCTCCGACCGGACCGTCGAGATCGCCACGCTGCGGCTGCTCGGCTTCGGCCGCCTGCCGGCCTTTACTGCCACCTGGGTCGAGGCCGCGGCTCTCTCGATCGCGGGTGCCGCCCTCGGCATCCTCGCCTCATGGCTCGCCTTCAACGGCTGGCAGGCCAGCACGATGGGCGCCAACAATACCAAGATGGCCTTCCAGCTCGACGTCACCGCCGACGTCGCGCTCACCGCCGGCCTGCTGGGACTTGCCATCGGCATAATCGGCGGCGCGTTGCCGGCACTTGCGGCGACACGGCTGCCGCTGACCTCGGCTTTGCGGGCGAGAGGGTAGAGGCTGGCTGTCTAAATCTTCCAGGCGGGTCACATCATCACGGCGACCGTCCTGATCGGCCCGAAGGAGACATCCGCAACAGGCGGAGCGCCGCCGCCTCATCTGTGCAGCCCACGGAAACTATGGCATAACTAAGCCATGGCAATGAATGTCTTGGCGGTCCATCGCGACACGGTCGGGACGGAACAGGCGGCAGGCAATTCGCTTGCCGCCGCCTATTCCGTGGGCGTTCTCTGCTGGCTGCTGTCGGCCGGCGTCTATATCGCGGCGAAATGGGTTTCTACCGAGATGCCGCCCTGGGCACTCTGCTTCTGGCGCGTGCTGATCGCCTTCGCGATCCTGATGCCGATCGTGCGCCGGCATTTTGGCGACATGGTCGCGCTGATGTGGGCTCGCCCGCTCGAACTGCTTCTCATTGGCGGTGTGGGACTGGCGATCTGCCAGGGCATGATTTTTGTCGGCCTCGAACATGCCGATGCCACCACTGCCGGCATCATCATCGCCCTGATCCCGATCATCACCATGATCCTCGCCCGTTTGATGCTGGCCGAGCCGATGGGACGCTGGCAGATGATCGGATCGATCCTGGCCTTTCTCGGGATCGTGGTCATCATCATCAAGGGCAGTCCGGCCGCGCTGATGCGGCTCGACTTCAACCCGGGTGAACTGTGGATCGTCGCCGGCGCGTTCTGTTTCAGTCTTTATACCGTCCTGCTCCGCCGCGCGAAATTCGACATGAATCGTCTTGCGCTCCTGGTGCTGCTGCTCGGTGCGGCGGTGCTGATGGCGCTGCCCTTCTACCTGTTCGAGCTATTCTCAGACGAGCGCTCGACGCTCAACGGCAGCGGGCTCATCGCGCTCGCCTATGTCGCGATCCCCGGCGGGGCGGTCATGTACTACCTCTTCAATCGCAGCATCGAGGCACTGGGCGCGGCTCGGGCGGGCGTCCTCCTCTACATTCAGACCATCTTCATAGCCGTGCTCGCCTATCTGATCCTTGGCGAGCAGTTGCAACGCTATCACCTCGAAGGCGCGGCACTCATCATCGCCGGCTTGCTTCTCATCATCCTGCTGAAGCCGAAGATCAAGGCCGAAGCGGCGGCTGCATAATTCCTTAAATCCTAATCGATTTAAGGATAAAATTATGCAGCAATTCAAAGTGCTACAGCGTCCTTTGCGCGTCTGAAAAGACGCGCGGCGCTGTAGGGCCTGAGGTCTCCCCATCGCTGCGACATGGTTGCCGCTGACGTCGGCTTTGAGGGCGAGGGGGTAGGGTTTCACCTTGGAGTGCGCCTTTCGCTTACGCTCAAGGCGTTCGCCGCTGGCGCTCCTCACCCCTGAGCGCAAGCGAAGGCAAGAATCACATGACGCACAGACGGAAGGCGACGTGTGCCTCGCGCAAACACACCGCGATTTATTCACCTCGAAGTCGCCGATTTCTCGGCCCAAGTTGTAACTTTTGTCACACCAGGCAATTGCCTGTGGAATGAAGCGCGCGAACCCGCCCGCTGCCCCATTGACAACATCTTATCGCCTTTTTGCCGTGGCCGGTTGCCCCCGCCGCATCCGACCGGCCGATCCTGGTCGATCCCGGCGGCGACATAGCGATCCGACGAACAGGGCAACATGGCGATATGACAGTCTACTATGTGAACTCAGTAACTGGCTCCGACCGCAACAGCGGAACGGCCCAGAAATCGGCTTTTGAGACTTTGTCCAAAGTGGAATCCTTGAAGCTGAAACCCGGCGACAGCGTGCTTCTTGCCAAGGGGAGCGTGTTCAACGAGCAGTTCGATATCAAATATTCCGGCAGCGAGAGTGCGCCGATCAAGATCGGCAGTTACGGGACGGGTGCGGCACCCGTCATCCACAGCAGCGGCGACGGCATCCATAGTCTCTATGCCTCGAACATCGTCATCGAGAACCTGAAGATATCGAATATCGGCGGTTCGGGCATCTATGGCGGCAGTGTCACGAACTGGACGGTCCGCGACGTCGAGATCGCCAAGACGGGATTGTCGGAAAACGCAGGCGCCGTCACCTTCCGGAGCAGCAAGAACGTCACGGTCGAAGATAGCAAGATATCGGGCGTTAAAGGCGACGGCTTCTGGATCGAGAAGGTCGACGGCGTCAAGCTTCTCAACAACACCGTTACCAGCGCGAACGGCTCGACGGCCGATGCCGTGCAAGTGAACGACAGCAGCAATATTCTGATCAAGGGCAATCATCTCGACCAGACCGACGCCAGCACTCCGAAGGGGGTGATAGCTCTGGTGCGGGCAACGAATGCCGTGGTCGAGGACAATGTGCTCACTGGCGGCGGCTTCGGCATCAGCGCGCCCGCTGGCAAGAACGTCGCCATCCGCGACAACGACATATCCGGATATCACGGTTACAGCTGGTCCTTCGCCGTCGGTCTCGGCGACCAGGGCAATGCGCGGGACTATGATATTTCAGGCAACCATATTCATGACGGCGCATGGGGCGTTGCCGTCAGCGGCCCCAGCGGCGCCAGCTATACCCGCACGAATATCAAGGTCCACGACAACGTCTTCGACGACCTCTCGCAGGCGGCACTGAAGGTCGACAGGCCGGCATCCGGCTCCTTCTACAACAATACGATCGAGACCGGCACCAAGGCCACCAGCATATCGCCGGCCATTGCCGACGCGCATACCTTCACGGTCAAAGGCAACCATACGGTCGCCAATGTCGAGACGGCGCTGGCAAGCCCGGTTGCGAAGACCGCGGCAGTCACGGAGGCCTCCGCGGATCCGGCGGTTGTCGCCGTCCATGACAATTTGAAAATCTTCACCGATACGGGCGACGCCCATCGCGGCAATCTCCTCGATAACGACAGCTCGGATAACGACACCCTGGTGCTTCGGCGCTTCGGGGACGAAACCGTCGGCAAGCATGGCCTGACGCTGACCGGGGAATATGGTGAGATCCATGTGGACCGGGAAGGCAACTATGCCTACACGCTCGATGAAACGAAGCTCCCTGACCATAGCGGACATGTGAGCGAGTCGTTCAGCTACGGGATCAACGATGGAAGCTCGCATCATAGCGACGCGGATACGCTGACCGTCTTCATCCATCTGGATGGCTTGCTGAGCTGAGGTGAGGGTGCCGGGAGCGACGCTATGTCGGCAGGCGTTCCGGGGAGGCGTGGCTCCCCCGGGGAAGCGTTGTTCTCGCCATCAAATGGCTCCGCAGTGTCCCTCATCCGGCTGCCGCCGCCGGGTGAGGGTAAGGGGCTGCAATACGGCCTCAACCTTTCCTGCTTGCGACTGACCTGAAACAGGACATCTCATCTCTGCGACCATACGTCGCCGAGGTGTACGATTATCGTTCATTCACCTTTCGGTCGTTATTTAGTAGATTGTTTTCGTATAAGTTGTCATTTCCAGACTACGCCTCCGCCAGGCGTTCTCGAGACCAAGGCAGGCCCACAGGGTCTGCCAACCGTCGTGAGGGCAATATCGAAGGCCTTTTGACATGGCCTTTAGCCCCGACCGCATCCGATCCACGCGTCGCAGCCGATTCAGACGGCTGCGCGGGCAATTCGAGAACAAGGCGATATGGCAATCTATTATGTGAATCCAGCGATAGGCTCCAACAGCAACAATGGAACGAGCGAGGACACGCCGTTTTCATCGTTCTGGGCGGTGGAAAACTTGAAACTACAGCCGGGCGACAGCGTGCTGCTCGCCGCCGGAAGCGTGTTCAACGATCAGCTCGACCTTAAATACTCCGGCAGCGTTGCGGCTCCGATTACGATCGGTAGTTATGGTGTCGGCGATGCGCCGGTCATCCACAGCCCCAATGATGGCATCCACAGCCTCTATGCATCGAACATCGTCATCGAGAACATCAAGATCTCCGACACCGGCGGGGCAGCCATCTATGGTGGCAGTGTTTCGAACTGGACGGTCCGCAACGTCGAGGTCGATCACACCGGATTGGCGGGCAAATCAGGTTCCATCACCTTCAGGACCGGGTCGAACATCACCATCGAAAACAGCACGATCAACGACGTCAACGGCGACGGCGTCTGGATCGAAAAAGTCAACGGCGTCAATTTTAACAACAACACCGTCACCAACGCCCACGGCACGGCGGCAGATGCCGTCCAGATGAACGACAGCAGCAATATCGTGATCAGCGGCAATTATCTCGACCAGACGGGGGCAGCTACGCCGAAGGGTGTCATCGCGCTCGTTCGGACCGTAAATGCCTTGGTCGAGGACAACGCGATCATCGGCGGTGGCTTCGGGATCGGCGCACAAGCCGGCACCAACATCGCTATTCACGACAACGATATTTCAGGTTATGGCGGCTACAGCTGGTCCTATGCCATCGGTCTCGGCGACCAGGGCAATACGCGGGACTACGACATTTCAGGTAATTACATCCACGATGGTGTATGGGGCGTGGCGGTCAGCGCCTCCGGCACGACCAGTTACGTTCGCGAGGGTATCGAGATCCACAACAACGTCTTCGACGATCTGTCTCAGGCAGCGTTGAAAGTCGACAGGCCGGCATCCGGCTCCTTCCACGACAATGTCATCGCCAGCGATGTCAGGCCATACAGCATCTCTCCCACTATCATCGCCGCGAACACCTTTCCCGTCAGCAACAACACGACGCTCGACGAGGCCCAGGCGACGATGCTTGCGAGCAGCGATAGTCTCGCGGTCGGCGATACGACGCACACGGACACGGCGCCTGCGCTTGTCGCAACCCATGACAGCCTGAAAATCTCCTCCGATTTGGATGGCGCCCATTACGGCAATCTCCTCGAAAACGACAGCTCGGCCAATGGAACCCTGCTGCTTCGCCGCTTCGAGGGCGAATTCGTCGACAAGGACGGTGTGACGCTGACCGGCCAATACGGCACCATCCATGTCGACAGTGACGGCGACTATAGCTATACGGCCGACGCGGCGAAGCTCGCCGGGCTTAGCGGAGATGTCAGCGACACCTTCTATTACAAGATCTCCGACGGGACTTCGCTGCATTTCGACACGGATACGCTGAGCATCTCCATCCATGTGGATGACCTGCTGGGATGATGCGGTACCTATCTTGGACGGAGGTCAGTCCGGTGCTCGCGGTGGTCTCATTGATCGCCGAGCAGGATCCTGATGACGTCGACTTCGATTTCCGCGCAGATGATCTCGTATTCAGTGATGATTGCGGGATCGGCCGATCTATCCCGGCGCATGCGATCGAGGACGGCGCAAGCCTCGCCGTAGGCGCCGCATAATTCATAAAAATGGGGCTGGCTCGCCGCAACTGCTCTGATCGTTGCCCGCGTCGCAGGCAGCCTCATCATCAGCCTGGCCAGCCCCTGTTCCGCGGCTTGCCGGGCGAGGTGGGCTACGCCTTCTTTCCTGACCATGCCGTCATTCCCCGCTGCCTGTGTTTTTCCGATCCAGGGGGTACGCAATACTCACCCCCCGAGTAGTACGCAGGAATGCTGCATCTGGTTTCATGCCGGATGAAGGATTAGAGCCTTTCCGGGTTAGATTGCAGCATTCTGCCGGAGCAGGTTTTCGTCAGGGCAGAGGCGATTGGCGACGGGCATACCCCAAGGTACGTCCGAGCCGATCGCCTCTGCCCTGGCGGAAAGATGCCCGGCCCACCGGCCGCACTGCTTCGCCATGCGAAGCAATAGGTGCGTCTGGCGATTCTGAGTCTTGCAGATTTGCCAGGCAAATCTGCGGGGGTTGGCTGAAACGGGCCGGCTGATCGACCGGCCGGCTTGGCCGCAGAGCTTGGCTACGACGCGCGCCGGCCGGTCGACCATCCGACTCCGTTTGAGCCAACAGAATGCTTCAATCTGACCCGGAAAGGCTCTAGTGGCGCAGTGCCGCAAACAGCCGGTGCTACCAGCGCAGGAGGCGGGGGCCGAGCAGCGCGCCGGTTGCGCCGGTCAAGAGGATGCCGAGCGAATACCAGAGGGTGACGAAGGGCAGGCCGTTTTCCGTGCAGAACCAGGAATAGACCCAGGCGCCGGATGCACCGGCGGCAATGCCGGCGATGAAGCCTGTGATGCCGAGGTTGCTCGGGGCACCACCACGGAGAACCCAGGTATTTGCGATCAGGATCGGCATGGCAAAGGCAAAGATCAGCAGCGGGCAGTGCAGGGCGGAGGAACCGAGCACCAGCACAGGATAATTTGCGGCCGGCGACACGGCGAGCTGGATGACCGCCATGACTGCGAGGGCGAGTATGATGGCCGCGGCAATCCCGAAAAAGCGGCCCTCTGAGCCATCCGGCCGGGACAGGCGGTAAACGGCTGCGAAGGCGGCGACTGCAAGCAAGGCATTGTAGGCGGACTTGATCCAGAAGACCGGCAGCATCAGCGCCTGCGCCATATCGGTGCGAAGGCCGAGGACGATAAGCATCAGCAGCAGCGAGACTGCCAGAGCAGGCAGGATGGCGAGCGCGAAGCGGCGTTCGAGCGCATGTCTCGGCACCGGCTTCAGATCCCGGA
Source organism: Rhizobium aouanii (assembly GCF_037002925.1). Taxonomy (NCBI): domain Bacteria; kingdom Pseudomonadati; phylum Pseudomonadota; class Alphaproteobacteria; order Hyphomicrobiales; family Rhizobiaceae; genus Rhizobium; species Rhizobium aouanii. The sequence goes on along the minus strand of NZ_JBAMYD010000032.1, from coordinate 12,039 downwards.
CAAGGCTGTCGATCACGTCCTCAGTTTCTCTCACATCCCACCTCGCAATCTTGCCGCCAGCGCCTTGATGCCCCTGTGAACGCCGACCTTGACCGCCGATTCCGACTGTCCGGTGCGGCTTGCCGTGTCGGCCACCGACTGCCCCTCGAGTTTGACCTGACGGATCAGCTCCTGCTGGTGCTGCGGCAGGCCGTTCAACAGCCGTTCGACATCCATGCGCGCTGCGATCGCATCCTCCCTGAAATCGTCTTCGATCTCCTCGTGCAGTTCTATTTCCGCCTTGTAGCGGCCGCCATGCTTTCGGTGGTGGTCGATCAGCTTGTAGCGGGCAATCGAGAAGAACCACGCGGTGAACGGCCGCTCCCTGTCATAGGTCGCCCGGCGCGAATGCAGCGCCAGCAACGTCTCCTGCACAAGATCTTCCGTGTCGGATTTCGCGGTAGTGCCGATCCGCCCACCATAATAACCGACGAGCAGAGTTCGCAAGGTCACGAGCAGACGCCGGTAGGCTGCCTCGTCCCCATCGAGGGAAAGAAGCATCAGCATCTTCAGTGCTTGTTCCGAATGGGCGCTCGTCATGTCGTCTGCAATATCATTCGGGTAGATGACGCTTTGGTTACAGGCGGGTTCAAAAATCTTCCGGCGGCAATTCAAAGTGTACAGCGTCCTTTGCGCGTCTCCAAAAACGCGCGGCGCTGTAGCGCTATCACATAAGCGTGAGGCTGTAACCGCCTTCGCAAGGGGATCGAATTCAGGACTGTGAGCCGTCGGCGGGTGCCGGCGGACATGTCATCGATCCGAGAGCCAGCACCTTCGTCATCGGCCTCTCGCTTGCCAGCGCCGCCAGCGCCCAAAGCAGCGATACCATGAAGAAAGACAGCATGAAGACCGACACGATGTCGAAGGACGCCATGTCCAAGGACGCAATGTCGAAGGACGCAATGGCGACCGGCAGCACCAAGGCCGACTGCATGCACAGTGCCGGCATGGAAAAGGACACGATGATGAAGGACTGCGACGCGATGAAGTAGGTTTAGCCGCTGCCGCTGAAACTTTATCGTCGGCGGCCGCGTCCTTTCTCGCGAAGACCTTTTATGTCGATCCGGAAGGAACTACAATGGTTACGACCGATGCCGGCATGGCGAGCGGACGCACGCTCTTCTACCGCCATGGGCTGCTGGTGCGCCTCTCGCACTGGGTGAACGTGCTGTGCATGACGGTGCTGCTGTATAGCGGCCTGCAGATATTCAACGCCCATCCGGCGCTTTATTGGGGCCAGTATGGCGCCGACGACGATCCGTCCTTCATTTCCATGGAGGCGGAACAGGAAGGCGATGCGCTGAAGGGCGTGACGCGCATCGGCGGATTGAGTTTCGACACGACGGGCATTCTCGGGGTTTCGAATGTCGACGGCGAGGCTGCGGTGCGCGGTTTTCCGAACTGGCTGACCTTGCCGAGCTACCAGGATCTGGCATCGGGCCGGCGCTGGCATTTCTTCTTTGCCTGGCTGTTCGTCATCAACGGCTTCATCTATCTCGCCTATGGTTTCGTCAGCCGGCATTTCCGCCGGGATCTGCTGCCGGCGGCCGAAGAGCTGAAGCCTTCGCATCTCGGCCATGAGATCGTCAGTCACGCCCGGCTGCGCTTTCCCAAGGGGCCGGAGGCCCGCCACTACAATACGCTGCAGAAACTCGCCTATGTCGCCGTGATCTTCGTGCTGCTGCCGCTGATGATCGGGACAGGGCTTACCATGTCGCCGGGCTTCAACGCGGTCGCGCCCTGGCTGCTCGATCTGTTCGGCGGCCGGCAATCGGCCCGCACGCTGCATTTCCTGACCGCCTTCTCGCTCGTCTCCTTCGTCGCCGTGCATGTGGCGATGGTGCTGGTCTCGGGCGTGTTCAACAATCTGCGTTCGATGGTCACAGGCTATTACGACATCGGGCAGGGAGGAAAGTCATGAGCCGCATCATCACTAGGCGTCGCTTCCTGATCGGCGCGACCATGACGGCATCGGCGCTGGGGATTGCCGGCTGCGATGCCCTCGTCGAAAACGATCGGACGAAATCGGTGTTGAAGATCGCCGAAGGCCTCAGCATGAAGACGCAACGCTTCCTGCTCGGTGACGACGCGCTCGCCCGGGAGTTCACCGAAGCTGATATCTCGCCGACCTTCCGCGCCAACGGCACGAGCATGCCCGACAATGCCCGCTATATCGACTGGATGAACCAGCGGTTTTCGGGCTGGAAGCTCGAGGTCGGCGGACAGGTCGACAAGCCGATGCAATTGTCGCTGGCCGAGCTGAAAGCCCTGCCGGCCCGCACGCAGATCACAAGGCATGACTGCGTCGAGGGCTGGAGCGCGATCGGCAAATGGACCGGCGTGCCGCTCGGTGCATTGCTGCAGGCGGCCGGTCTGAAACCCGAAGCCCGCTATATCGTCTTCCACTGCGCCGACGAATATGAAAAGACGCTCGACGGCAGCGGCTGGTATTATGAAAGCATCGATCTCGTCGATGCGTTTCATCCCCAGACGATTCTTGCCCACACCATGAACGGCCGCGATCTCGAAGTCGCCCACGGCGCGCCGCTCCGGCTTCGGGTGGAGCGCCAGCTCGGCTACAAGCAGGCAAAATACCTGACCGGCATCGAAGCCGTCGCCGATCTTGGCCAGCTCTACGGCGGCAATGGCGGCTTCTGGGAAGATCGCGGTTATGAATGGTATGCGGGAATCTAGGCGGGATGCCCTGGCGAATGGGGGCGCGGGAAGCCCCGCCGCTCCCGCGCTCAGGCTGAGAGGCCGATGGTGATGGTGGCGGACAGCACGCCGCCATCGAGTTTTTCGAAATCGAACATGTGATCGGCGGCATCCTCCGGGATGAGGCCGTCCTCGTCGTTGCGCGTAGCGCGGGCAGGGCGCCCGAGATAATCAGGATGTTCGCCGTAGATGATGTCGCTCAGCGCATCGTCGAAATAGATCTGGCTGACGAGAAGCTCCTTGCCTTCGGCGAGAATGCGGCAATGAACATGCGGCGTGCGGCCCTTGTACCATCCGGGATAGGCCGTCAGGAAACTTGCCTGCCCTTTGGCATCCGTCAGCTGGCGGCCACGAAAGGCAAGGCCGCTGATCGCCTCGGCATCGCTGAAGGTGCACATCTCGGCCGCCTCGCGGCCGGAATAGATGCCGCGGTGATCGGTATGCCAGATCTCGATATCGGCATTTTCGACCGGCTGGCAATCGGCCGCGTGGACGATCCGAACGGCCAACCGCAAAGGCAGCCCGGCCTTTCCTTCCGAAACGTCCTGACGGGCCGGGACATTGTTGACATGGCAGGGGCCAAGGGTCTGGGCGACGGTCACGACGCAATTCGGACGGATACGGAAGAGCGGCTCGGGCAGCTTTTCCAATGTAACCGACTTTGTCCCGCCGGTCAGGAAATCCGTTCCCTTCCAGTCGAATGTCCTGGTCGCAACAGTGACATGCCGCCGCGGCCAGATTGCTGCAGCAGCCACGGATGATGCGACAATGGCCGCACCTCCAAGCACAAGGGTCCGCCTCTTCATCTGTCTTCCTCTGCCTCAAGACGGAGGATTTAAGGAGGATGCGCAGGAAATTCCAATTAAATTTGGGCAATGATTGACGGCAACGAAGCCTCTGTCCCGGCGAGAACTCTAGTCAATTCTGAAATCGATAGGACGGACAAATTGACAGCCAATTCTATTGAAAGATAAGTGCTCCGCACTGATCCTGTGAGGGCGGCTGTTTTGCAGCGTGCTGCCGCCAAACCGGTGCTCCATGCCCACTTCGACGTCGTTCTCGAAGCGGTTGCCACAGGGCGCCGGGAGCTCATCCGTCTTCATCCCGCCAGCGACATCGACGACGAGACGCTGGACGTGCTGGAACAGGACCTCGATCTCGAAGAGCTGAGCGCGATCTCGGCCAAGACGTGAGGTCCAGCGCCTGGCGCCTTCGACATCATCGTCAACGGATTGCGATATCGAGGCTGATACAAGCGCGGTCCGGACGCCGCCGCCGAGCACATCATGCTCTAAATGGCGATCTGTTCGCCGAGTTCGACGACGCGGTTGGACGGCAGGTTGAAGTAATCGGAGGGATCGATCGCCAAGCCCTCCAGCCCCATGAATATGCGCTCCTGCCAGGCGGGCAAGCCGGTGTTCGGCGTCCTGACGAGGTTCCGGCGGCCGAGGTAGAAGGAGGTCCTCATGATCTCGAACTTGAAGCCGCTTTCCCGGCAGAGAGCCAGCGCCCTGGTGACGTCGGGGTCGTCCATGAAGCCGAAGGTGATGTCGAGGCGCACGAAACGCGGCGAGAGCTGGCTGATCTTGATGCGGCGGCTGTCAGGGACATAAGGTTCGTCCTCGGTCCAGACGGTCAGAATGACGTTCTGTTCGTGGAGCACGTGGTTGTGCTTGAGATTGTGGAGCAGCACATTAGGCGTGCGATCCGGGACGCTGGTCAGGAAGACTGCCGTTCCCGGGACGGTGACGGGGGAATGCTCCGACTTTCGCTCGATCGACCTGATGAAGGAATCGAGCGGGATCTCGTTGTTGGCCCGCACTCTCTTCAGATAGGCCTGGCCTCGGGTCCATGTCCACATCAGGATCATGATCGCCAGCGCAAGGGCGACCGGAACCCAGCCGCCATCGTGGATCTTCAAGAGGTTCGCCGCCAGGAACAGGACTTCGATGATGAAGAGCGGCAGCAGCAAGACGGCGGCGAGCACGAGGGAGTAGCCCCAGACGGCCCGGAGGAACTGGAAGACCAGCATGGTCGAGATCACCATGGTTCCGGTCACCGAGATGCCATAGGCCGTCGCCAGCGACTCGGAGTCGCCGAAGGAAAAGATCAGCATCAAGACGCCGACCAGCAGGAGAAGATTGACGCTCGGGACGTAGATCTGGCCGGTGTTGGTCTCCGACGTGAACTTGATCCTGAGCCTCGGCAGGAAACCGAGGTGAACCGCCGAGCGGGCCAGCGAAAATGCGCCTGTGATCACCGCCTGGCTGGCGATGATCGTCGCCATCGTCGCCAGAATAACCACCGGCAGCAAGGCCCAGTCGGGATACATCAGAAAGAACGGATTGGTGGCGGCTTCCGGATGGGCGAGAACGAGCGCGCCTTGGCCGAGATAGTTCAGTAGCAGCGCGGGAAAAACGAGCACGAACCATGCCATCTGGATCGGGCGCCGCCCGAAATGCCCGAGATCCGCATAGAGCGCTTCGGCACCCGTCACCGTCAGGAAGACGGCGCCGAGCACGATGAGGCCGACGCTGCCGGCATGGGCCAGGAACGAGAGCGCGTTAAGCGGATTGAGCGCCGCCAGAATCCGCCAGTCGTCGCCGATATGGACCAGGCCGCCCGCCGCCATGGCCAGAAACCACAACACCGTGATCGGCCCGAAAAGCTTCGAGACGGCGGCTGTTCCCCTCGACTGGACGGCAAAGAGAACAATCATGATCGCAGCCGACGCAAGCGGGACGTATTCGGCAAAGGCGGGTGTGATCAGTTTCAGGCCTTCGAGTGCCGACATGACCGACAAGGCAGGCGTAATCATCGCATCGCCGATAAAGAGAGCGGCGCCAATCAGCCCGGCGAAGAAGAGCACCGGCACGTTTCGCCCCATCTTCTTCATCAAAAGGGCGAGAAGCGACAGCGTGCCGCCTTCGCCGTCATTGTCCGCCCTGAGAAGGAAGAGCACATATTTGAAGGTCACGATGACCGTCAGCGTCCAGACCATCAGCGAAATCAGCCCGATGATTTCCGGCTCGTGTGTGCCGTCGGTCGCAAAGGGCCTCAGCGCCTCGCGAAAGGCATAGAGCGGGCTGGTGCCGATATCGCCATAGACGACGCCGACCGCGCCGACGACCAAACCAACAAAGCCCTTCCGGCCGGCGGCATCCCCCGTCTTATCCAAATGCGTCGACGTCATGGTTCCCCGCTCATGCCATTTGCCTATGAGCACAAACATATGCCGCATTGCAGAACGGCAAGCAAATTGATGCCGGTGCTAAATTTTTTTGTGAGGAGCGGAGGCGGATGCGGGGATGGGGAGGGTGGCATTGCGATCCGTTCAAACGTCCTCAATTCGCATCCTCTTGTGATTGTGCTGTCGCATGGTAATAAGGATGCATGACCTGCGCCCTGAACTTTTCGAGCGTCTATTACACCCTGCTTCCATAGAGAGCGGCGCAAGGTCATATTCCTGACACTCAAGACGCCGCACGGTCGGCGGCACGTGTGTCAACAGAAGGTCTCCGGCCTCTCGGCCTAAATGGAGACCCTCGTGATACTATCCTCTCAGTCCACCGGACCTGGATCCGACTTTCTTCGCACTTTGAGCGAACGCGGCTTCCTGCATCAATGCACCGACCTGGCGGCGCTCGACAGCTGGCTTTGTTCAGGGGCCGGCACCGCCTATAACGGGTTCGATCTCACCGCCGATAGCCTGCATGTCGGCCATCTCATTCCGATCATGATGCTCCGGTGGTTCCAGAAGACGGGTAACAAACCCATCGCTTTGCTCGGCGGTGCAACAAGCCGCCTGGGCGATCCGAGCTTCCGCGACACGTCGCGTCCTCTTCTCAGCCAAGAGCAGATCATGAAAAACCTGATCGGCATCCGGCGGGTCTTCGAGCGCTTCCTCGCTTTCGGGGACGGCCCAACTGATGCCATCATGGTCAATAATGCCGACTGGTTGGGCGGGCTCAACTATCTCGATTTCCTGCGTGATATCGGGCCGCATTTTTCAGTCAACCGGATGCTCACATCGGAGAGCGTGCGCCAACGGTTGGAACGGGCGCAATCGCTGTCATTGCTGGAATTCAACTACATGGTCATGCAAGCCTATGACTTCCATGTCCTCGCAGAAAGCCGCGGCTGTCTGCTTCAACTAGGTGGCTCCGACCAGTGGGGCAATATCGTCAGCGGCGTCGAATTTGGGCGACGGATCGGTGGACGCGCCCTGTTTGGATTGACTGCTCCGCTGCTGACGACATCATCGGGCGCGAAGATGGGCAAGAGCGTTTCGGGGGCGGTTTGGCTGAACGCCGACCGATTGTCGGCCTATGAATTCTGGCAATTCTGGAGAAACACCGGGGATGCCGATGTGGGTCGTTTTCTCAGGCTGTTCACCGAGTTACACTTGGATGAAATTGCGCGCCTGGAAGTGCTTCGGGATTCCGAGATCAACGAAGCAAAAAAGATACTTGCCGACCAGGTCACCAGCCTGTGCCACGGAGCAGATGCCGCCGCGCAAGCTTCCGAAACCTCCCGGCGCGCCTTCGAAGCAGGCGAAGTTCCGGCGGGTCTCCCGACGGTCATTCTCGCGGATAGCCTTCGCAGTGCCTTTCCGCTCGTAGACGCCATGGTCGTTGCCGGGCTCGCCAAGTCGAAAAGCGAAGCACGTCGATTGATCGTCGGCGGCGGTGTGCGGGTGAACGGCGGCAGCGTGAAGGACGAGGCAATGCGGCTTGGCGACTCCGACGTCCAGGACGGGATGATCCGGCTCTCGGTCGGCAAGAAGCGACACGTCCTCCTTCAGCCGCTTTAGCGTTGTGTATTCAATTCGGGGAGCGGGGCAAACTCCAAACACCTTGTCGCGCCCCCCGCGATACTCCAGAACAGGATGATTTTAGGCCCGTTCGGCCTAAAATCTGAATCCTGCTCTAAATTAGATGTTAGAGCATGATGTCGTCCGAAAACCGCTCACACTTTTCGGCATCATGCTCTCGGTCAATCAGCGCACAGGCGTGCAGGTCCCAACGTCATCAGGCTTGACGCGGCCGGATTGAAGATCGCTCCATTGCGGTATCGACGGATCAGGGCCGCCGATCCTTGCCTCGAACGTGGCTCGGTCCACCTTGATGAGCCGTCCTGACGACGTGATGCCCACCATCTCCTTTTTGCTGACATAAGCCAGGCTGGCATTCAGCCGGCAGAAGAACCGCTTATTGCTGTTCGAGTTGACCCAGCCGTAGCCGCCGGCCTTGCCTTTGGTGAGTTTGCCGACGGCATAGCCCTGCTTTTCGAGCTTCGAAAAGGATTCCGCCTGCGCAAAGGCAAAGCCGATCACCGCGCCGACGACCAGTCCGACAAAGCCCTTTCAGCCCCGGCACGTGCACCCGTATTGTTTATATGCGTCGATGTCATAGTTCCCCTCTCGTGCCACTTGCCTATGGCACAAACATATGCCGATTGCAGAACGGCAAGTAAATTGAGGTGAGTGCGACTTTTTGTGAGAAAGGGGGAGTGGATGTGGACGGAGCAGCTGCGCGTCACAGAAATACCAGCGGCCGCCAAGCACCAGTGAATCAGCCGCGGCTGCATCATGCTGACAGGGGCTGTCAGCAAGGGTGGTTGACAATCCTGAGAGCGCGGCTTTTGAGCTAGCGCCATTTCGTCGGAAAGTCCGGCTATCGGCGGGATCGCTCTGCTTCGATCCCGCCCCAATCGGAGCAGAGTGTCGAGATGAAGCCGCACCACCGCATTTTCTTCATTCAGTTTGCCGTGGCCCTTTCCTTAGGCGCGTTTGTGTCGCGGTTGCCCGACCTTCAGGTCAAGTTCAGCCTGACCGAAGGAGAGCTGGGTCTTTTGCTCGCTGTCATGTCCTCCGGGGTTCTCTGCGGGTTGACGTTCTCGGTGAGGTTCATCGAGAGGCTCGGTGCGCGTACCACGGCTTTCGTTACCGTCTTCGGTGCGGCGCTGTTTTTCGCGCTGATCCCCTGGATGCCTTCAGCTCTCGCGGCGGTACCGTTGTTCTTCATTGCCGGCATTTTCACCGGAGCATTCGAGATCAACGCCAATATCGAAACCGATCGCCGTGAGGCGCTGCTTGGGTACCGCATCATGAGCCGGGCCCACGGCATGTGGAGCCTCGGCTTCTGCATCACCGCCCTTGTTGCCGCCGGCATGCGGCAGGCTGCCGTCTCCATCGAACTGCATAGTTTCATCATCCTCGTCACCGTCTTGATTGCGGGGTCGATCGTTTTCTCCGGGATCGAGAACGCGCCCCATCGGCAGGACGCGCACCCAGGAGATAGTCCGCCCATCGCTTTTCCGACGATCGGGCTGCTGCCTCTTTGCCTGATAGGCGCAGCTCCACTTCTCGCCGAAGGCGCGAGCGTCGATTGGTCGGCGATCTATATGCGTGACGTATTCGCGGTCGAACCCTTCATCGGTGGGCTCGGCGTGACCATTTTCTCCCTGTTCATCGCCATTGGACGGCTCGGCATGGATCCTGTCATCGACCGCTTCAATCCACGCCCGGTCGCAATAATCCTCCTCGGGATCGCGACCGCCGGTCTCGTCATGGTTGCGACGGCGACACATCCTGTTGTCGCGCTCGCAGGCTTTGGCCTGACGGGTATCGGCTGTTCTTCGGTCTATCCGCTTGCCATCTCGGCTGCGGCCCGACGTACGGATCGGCCCGCGCCGGTCAATGTTGCGGCGCTGGCGCAGACGACGTTCCTCGTGTTTTTCGCCGGGCCGCCACTGCTCGGTTTCGTTGCCGAGCATTTCGGCATTCGCTTTTCGTACGGGATGGTCGTCCCGGTTATCGGTGCCGCACTCCTGGTCACCAGGGCGCTTGCCGCTGATCCTGCCCCCATGGGCCAGCCCGAACCGGTGCAACCTCACGGTTGATATGCCGCACCGTCGGTCTGCTGTCCCAAAGTCGTTGATGTCCGCAACCGGCCGCAAGTAACCCCGGCTTTCGCCCGGCGAATGAAGCGAGCGCAATGTATTTTCCGTCACGTCGAAGTATTATGAGTGATCCTCATAAATATAGCCGTACAGGTGATGACCTAAGTTTGCGCGCGGTGGTCCACCCCTGGCAAATGGTCTTACCGCTCAAGCACTTGCGGGCGCGGTCCATCTTATCTGAATGAACCTGGTTTGGATGGAGAACTGCAGCCTGTCCGGCTTGTACAGTAGGCATTTTCGGGTTTTCGCCCGCCGGGCCCGGTCGCAAAGGGAGGCTCGCCAGCGGCTGTCGGCGCCTCGCTTCGGACAGATTTTTGCCGCCAAAATGCCAGTATTAGTTGTTTCTAATTCACGCCATAATTCACATCTACGTTGCGCCGCCTGTTTTATTCTTCGCCACATTTTGGATTTTCAAGATTATACAAACAATGGTGGGTAACTATGAAGGTTATTCTCGTCATCGTCCTCACGGCGCTTGCCGTGCCCTGTGAGGCGGACATGCTCGGCACGGCGTCCAGGTACAAGAGCATGCACGAACGCTCCATCTCCTTCCTCAGCATCAATCCGCGCAGGGTATCGTGGTGCGGGGCGTTCCTGGCCTTTGTCGCCAAGCGATCTTCGCGGCAACCGCCGCCCAACCCCAACATGGCGGCGTCCTGGAGGAAGTTCGGCAAGCCGGTCGGTGTCCGCTCCGCCAGGCGAGGGGATGTCGTGGTGATCCGCACCGGCCGGCGCTTTCATGTGAGCCTGTTCGATCACATGGACCAGCGCCGGCAGTACGTCTACCTGTTCGGCGGCAACCAATCCAATCGAGTCCAGCTGTCCAGATATCGCGCCAGCTCGGTGGTCGCCGTGCGACGATGATGTCGGGGTGAGAACTCACCCTCCTTCAAACCTCGGTGGCGGCGGGAAAACAGGCCTTACGCCTTGCGCGCCCTGATGTGGAGGAAGATCGGCGCGATACGGGTATCGGCGACCGTTGGCTCGGCGAGCGCCACCTCGACTGACGCCATGGGCTCGCCGAAAGCTTCGATCGTCAGCCCCGCTTCGACTATCATCGACACCCAGGTCGACAGCGTCCGGTGAAAACGCGGAATGGCGAACGGCGTCAGCGTCGCCCGTTCTTCCTTGGGGATGGAGGAAAAGATCCAGCGCTCGACCCGGCCGTCGCTCTCGTCGAAATAATCGGCGATCTCCACCGCGACGGGCTTGCCGGCCTCGTCACGGATATTGCGGCGTGTCGGCGGCACGAAACAGGGGTGCAGGATCGAAAACTGCAGGAAGCCGCCCGATTTCAGGACGCGGTGGATTCCTTCCAGCACCTGGCGCTGATCGGCCATGTCCATCATCGACATGAAGGCGGTGACGAAATCGAAACTCGCCTCCGGGAAATCGATGCCCTGGCCGTCGCCGAGCACATAGTCGATGCCGAGCGGCGCTTGCGTCTCGGTCTCGCGGGCATAACGAATGAAGGTCGGGGCGATGTCGAGACCGATCATGCGGGCGCCGAGGCGGGCGACGGCGCGGGTGTTGGAACCTTCGCCGCAGCCGAGATCGAGCCCGGCAAGGCCCGCCACCGGTGGCAGCATCTTCAGAAAGGCCGGTGTGTTCAGCGCGTCGCGATATTTGTCGTAGCCCGCGCGGCTATAGATCGTCCAGGTCTCGGCATTGCTCTCCCAATGGGCGGCGACATCATTGGCGTTCATGGCTCTCCTCCTTGTGCGATCGGAACGGGCGGGGAGCTATAAGCGCAGCGGATTACAATGGGAAGACAGGCAGTCTACTTTAAGTGGTTCACGCCCATGGATCATGACCAAGTTCGCGTGCACTATCATGTGATCGAGAGGATAGGGGGCTGCTGTGTCCGACGAAGTGATCATCCGCGAGCTGGTCGGCCTCGATCAGACGATGGCAATTTTCCCGCTGTACAGCCAGGTTAGTCGCCTGAGTCAGGCCGTGGTTTGCCAACGGCATTCAGCCATGTTCGCACAGAGCAACTACCGCTGCATAGCAGCATACATCGACGAACGGATGGTGGGTGCGTCGGGTTTCTGGACGGGCACTCAATTGTGGTGCGGCAAGTATATCGAGGCGGACAATGTGGTGGTAGACAGCGCCGTGCGCGGTCAGGGCATCGGCGGCAAGATGATGGCGTGGATCGAGGCGGAGGCGGAGCGGACTGAATGCGCTGTGGTCCGTATCGCCATGGTTCTGGGAAGGGAGCGTACGCACCAGTTCTACGCGAGAAATGGCTACTTCGACGACGGCCTGCTGATGGTGAAAGCCCTAACCCGAATCTCTCAAAGTAAGGGGTGCATCGGG
>NZ_JBAMYD010000031.1:0-53711 GCF_037002925.1 Rhizobium aouanii | reverse complement strand
TGCCGCGCGGCGTGCCCTCTCCTGCTGTCCCCAACATGACCCGAAGAAGCGCTTTACCCCTCCTCCCGCATCGTCTCCCTCTGGGTGATCAGCCGGGCGCTGTGCTGGCCGCTCAGATAGATCCACAGCCAGCTCCAGGCGACGGAGAAGCGCGAGCGGGTGCCGATCAGGAAGTAGATATGGGCAAGACCCCAGATCCACCAGGCGATCCAGCCCTTCAGCTTGATCCGGCCGAAATCGATGATCGCAGCACTCTTGCCGATCGTCGCCAGGCTGCCCTGATGCCAATAACGGAAGGGCGCCGGCGCCGGTTTGCCGGACAGGCGCGCGCGGATGACCTTGGCGACGTAACCGCCCTGCTGCTTGGCGGCGGGCGCAATGCCCGGCACCGGCCTGCCATCCTCGCGCATGACGGAGGCGGTATCGCCGACGACGAAAACGTCGGGCAGGCCGGGCGCGCTCAGATCGTTCTCGACCACGACGCGCCCTGCCCGGTCGGCCGGCACGCCGAGCCACTGCGCCGCAGGCGAGGCGGTGACGCCGGCTGCCCAGACGATCGTCCGGCTGGCAACGAAGGTCTCTCCGATCTTCACGCCGTCGGCGTTGCATTCGGTCACCGGCTTGCCGAGATGGATCTCGACCCCGAGTTTCTCCAGCGCCTTCTGAGCATAGGCGGAAAGCTCCTCGGCGAAGGTCGGCAGCACCCGCGGGCCGGCTTCGACCAGAACGACGCGGGTCTTGCGCGTATCGATGTTGCGGAATTCCTTGGGCAGCGTGAAATGCGCAAGTTCGGCAATGATGCCGGCAAGCTCGACGCCGGTCGGTCCGGCTCCGACGATGGTGAAGGTCAATAGCGCATCGCGCACGGCCGGGTCGGCCTCCATCTCCGCCTTCTCGAAGGCAAGCAGCACGCGCCGGCGGATCGTTGTTGCATCCTCAAGTGTTTTCAGGCCGGGCGCCACCGGCTCCCATTCGTCGTGGCCGAAATAGGCATGCGTCGCCCCGGTCGCCAGCACCAGCGTATCGTAACCAAGAGTCATGCCGTTGCGTAAGGAAACAGTCTTTGCGCCACTGTCGACGCCCGTGACCTCGCCGAGCAGCACCGTCACGTCAGGCCGGTCGGCATAGAGCCGGCGAATAGGCCAGGCGATTTCCGAGGTGGAAAGAATGGTGGTCGCCACCTGATAGAGCAGCGGCTGGAAGAGATGATGGTTGCGCCGGTCGACCAGCGTGATCCTGACACCCACGCCTTTCAAGCCGTTGACGAGCTGCAGCCCGCCGAAACCGCCGCCGACAACGACGACATGATGATCGCTCATGACCTACCCCTTTTGCGCCATTTCGCTCAAAGCCAATGTGGCCTTCGCCGCGATGGTTGCAACTGCCGTTTCGGCATAGCTCCCCTGCATCCCGGTCGGTGGAGCCGGCTCAATCGGCATATCCTACGGGAATCGCCGTGCCGCCCTTCAGAAGCTCCATCGAGATCGAGGCCGACACGTCGAAGAGCTCGATCTTGCGCACGATCTGCTTGTAGATCACGTCGTAATGCTCGACGCGCGGCAGCACGATCTTCAGGATGTAGTCGTGATTGCCTGTCAGCCGGTGCGCTTCGACGATCTCGGGAATGTCGCTGATGATCCGGCGGAAGGTCTCCGTCCATTCGTCGGAATGGTGCGCCGTCTTGACCAGCGCGAAGACCGTCGTCGGCACGCCCATCTTTTCCCGGTCGAGCACGACGATGCGCCGGGCGATATGGCCGCTCTCCTCCAGCCGCTGGATGCGCCGCGAGCAGGCCGATATCGAAAGTGCCACGCGCTCGGCAAGATCGGTCACGGATATGCCCGCATCCTTTTGCAGCATGTCCAGAATGCGTCTGTCGCGATCATCAAGCATGTGTCGAACATATACCTCTCGCGTCTTTTTTGCAGGATTTCATAAAATGACGCAAAATCCTGTCACATATATGACGCGAGAGACAAACAAAGCAAACACATCGCGCCGGGATTGCGGCATCATTTTCTAAGGTTCAGAAGCATGGAGAGCATGAAGAGATGGAAACGATCGGCCTTATCGGCGGCATGAGTTTCGAAAGTTCGGCGGTCTATTACCGTGTCGTCAACGAGATGGTGCGTGACCGCAAGGGTGGCCTCGCCTCGGCCGAACTCATCCTGCATTCTGTCAATTTCGAGGAGATCGTCGCGCTTCAGAAGGCCGGCGACTGGGATATGGCCGCCCGTCGCCTCGCCGACGTGGCGCTGCGCCTGCAGATCGCCGGCGCCGGCTGCATCCTCATCTGCACCAACACCATGCATCTGATCGCCGACAAGGTCGCAGAGAAGATCTCCGTACCGCTGATCCACATCATCGACGAGACCGCGAGATCGCTGCATGCGGCCGGCCGCAAGCGCCCGCTGCTGCTTGCTACCCGCTATACGATGGAGCACGGCTTCTATAGCGACCGCATGAAGAGCCTTGATGTTGATATCATGGTGCCAGATGCTAGCGACCGCACGACCGTGCACGACATCATCTTCAACGAACTCTGCGCCGGCAAGGTGCTCGACAGCTCTCGCGACAAGCTCATGGCAGTGATTGCACGCGCCATCGACAACGGCGCCGACAGCATCATCCTCGGCTGCACCGAGATCTGCATGATCCTCGATCCCGACCATTTGCCGCTGCCGGGTTTTGACACCACCGCGATCCATGCGAGGGCGGCGGTCGATTTTGCGCTCGGCGCAGACGAAGCGGCAGAAGAGGAAGCAGCTTGATATTGCCATGTTAGTTGACTCAGTCCACTAAATACAGGACAAGATCTCCATCTGGAGATCTTGTCGGACTGCTGACAAAGTCGGCCAACTCCTCTTTCGTCATGCTCGGGCTTGTCCCGAGCATCTGCAACCGGTGCAGCAGATCCTCGGCACAAGGCCGAGGATGACGCCGAGCAAAGAGCGAGGTTTGTCAACAAACCGGCGACGATCTCCATCTGGAGATTTTTGCCATGTCCGATATTGCCCTCATCGAAACCGCTCGCGATTTCAACCGCTTCTATACGAACTTCCTCGGCCTGCTGAACAAGGCCTATCTCGACACGCCCTTCACGCTGACGGATGCCCGCATCCTCTTCGAGGTCGGCTCGCATGACGGCGTCAGCGCCGCCGCACTTGTCCGCGACTTGCATCTCGACGCCGCTTATCTCAGCCGCATCCTCAAGCGTTTCCGCGCCGAGGGGTTGATCGAGACCAGCCCCGATCCGGCCGACCTGCGCAGCCAGGTCATCATTGTCACCGACCGGGGACGAGAGCAGTTTAAAGAACTCGGCCGGCGCGCCAATGCGCAGATCGCCGCCCGTTTCGACAATCTCGCCAGCGGCGAGCCGGAGGCCGCGGTCTCCGCCATGCACACGATCCGCACGCTGCTCGACCCGGCGGCAAAGCCCGCACCGGCCATCATCCGCGCCCACCGCGCCGGCGATATCGGCTGGATCGTTCAGAGCCAGGGCCGTTTCTATGCCGAGGAGTATGGCTGGGACCTACGCTTCGAGGCGCTGGTGGCCGACGTCGCCGGAAAATTCCTCGCCAATTTCGATCCGGCCAAGGAATATTGCTGGATCGCCGAACGCGGCGGCGTCAATATCGGCTCCGTCCTCGTCACCAATAGCGGCGACGGCATCGCCAAGCTCCGCCTGCTCTATGTCGACAAATCAGCCCGCGGCCTCGGGCTCGGCAAACTGCTGGTCGACGAATGCATCCGCTTCTCCAGGCAGAAAGGCTACCGCGAACTCTCGCTCTGGACCAACGACATGCTGGAGACCGCCCGCGCCATCTACGTCAAGGCGGGCTTCCGCCTTGTCTCCGAGGAGAGACATCGCATGTTCGGCCCTGAGGCCAACGGGCAGACCTGGGTGCTCGACCTTTGAATTTGCTGCGTCACAGAAATTCCACTTGATTTGGAAACGTTCATTCCCTAATTATGCGCCATGACCGTTGCCACTCTCACATCAGAAGCAAAGACCCGCAGCCGTGGCCGTCCGCGCGAGTTCGATATGGACGCCGCATTGGATTCGGCCTTACGGGTCTTTTCCGAACGCGGCTACCACGCCACCTCGATCAGCGATCTGACCGAGGCAATGGACCTCGCCTCTGGCAGTATCTACAAGGCGTTCAAGGACAAGCGCGGCGTCTTCCTCGCCGCTTTTGGTCGTTATCGCCAACTCGGCCGGCGGCGTCTCGAAGCGATGATTGCGTCGGCGGAAACAGGCCGCGACAAAGTCTTCCAGATGGTGATGTATTATACCGAGCTCTCCTATGGCGAGGCCGGCCGTAAAGGCTGTCTCGTCGTTGGCGGCGCCAACGACTTCGCCCTGCTAGACGAGGAAGCGGCTGCCCACGTCGTGACTGCCTTTGCCGCAGACGAAAAGCTGATGGCCGATCTCATCCGCATCGGCCAGGCAGACGGCAGCATTCCGAAGACGGTGGACCCGGATGCCGCCGCCCTCGCCTTCCTCTGCTTTACCAAGGGCCTGCGCGTCATCGGCAAAACAGGACGCAGCAGGGAAGAGATGATGTCTGCGGCCGAGGCCGCGATGAAGCTCGTGACCTGAACAGTCCGCACCGTGGACGAGAGAAATACCGGCATTCGGTCAAGGATCGGGTGGCCGCAGCCAGCATTTTTGCATTCAATCCCTACAATCTTTGAATACCGGAGTTTCTGATGAGCGTTTCAGCCACCACGCCGGATGAGGCCATTCCCCGGGAGTTATCCCCCTGGCTCACCTTCCTTTTCGCCGCCGCCTGCGGGCTGGTGGCCGCCAATCTCTATTACGGCCAGCCGCTCGCCGGTCCGATCAGCGCCGACCTCGGCTTCACGCCTGCCGCCACTGGCCTGATCGTCACGCTGACGCAGATCGGCTATGGTCTCGGTCTGCTGCTGATCGTGCCGCTCGGCGACCTCACTGAAAACCGCCGTCTGGTATTGATGCTGATCGCCGTCTCTGCCGTTGCGCTGATCGGCGCGGCGCTGTCTTCGACGTCGACAACCTTCCTCGTCGCCTCGCTCTCTATCGGTCTTTCATCGGTCGCAGTTCAGGTCCTGGTTCCCTTTGCCGCCAACATGGCGCCTGATGCCACCCGTGGCCAGGTCGTCGGCAACGTCATGAGCGGCCTGCTCTGCGGCATCATGCTGGCGCGCCCCTTCGCAAGCTTTGTCGCTGAAGCCTCGTCCTGGCATGTGGTCTACTACGTCACTGCAGCGCTCATGCTCGTGCTCGCCGTCGTGCTTCGCGCCAACCTGCCGGTCCGCCGGCCGACGACCAGGCTACGCTACGGCGAATTGCTCGCCTCCATGGGCCATCTGGCGCTGACGTCGCGGGTGCTGCAGCGCCGGGCGCTCTATCAGGCCGGCATGTTCGGCGCCTTCAGCCTGTTCTGGACGACGACGCCGCTGCTACTCGCCAGCCCGGCCTTCCGCCTGACACAGAACGGCATCGCCCTCTTCGCCCTCGCAGGTGCTGCCGGCGCCATCGCCTCGCCGATTGCCGGCCGGCTTGCCGATCGCGGCATGACGAAGATCGCCTCGACGCTTGCCATGCTGCTCGGCATGACGTCCTTCCTGATTAGCCATTTCGCCAGCGACGGCTCGCTCGCCGCCCTGATCCTTCTGACAGTAGCCGCGATCATGCTCGATTTCGGGGTGACGACCAATCTCGTCTGCGGCCAGCGCGCCATCTATGGCTTGAACCCGGAACATCGCAGCCGGCTGAACGGCCTCTTCATGGCCACCTTCTTTGCCGGCGGCGCACTCGGCTCCGCCGTCGGCGGCTGGGCCTATGCGACCGGCGGCTGGACGATGACGGCCTGGATCGGCTTCTGCTTCCCGGCGCTGGCCTTCCTGCTGTTCCTGACGGAAGGACGCGGCAAGTAAGGCACCATCAGAATCCAGGATCGAACATCTAAAATCTTGACAGAGCCGATTTATAGATGCCCACATCCAGGAAGCAGCGTATGCATCCGTTTGAGAGCTGCAGAATTTTCGCCTTTTGCATGGGATTCCGACATGGAGATAGACGAAGAGAAAATCGACGATGCTGTGCTCGCATTGTTATGGCTGACGCTGCATGACGGAGATCGTGCCTGGAAGGGTTTTGACTGGGACGTGATGGACCGTTTGCACCAGAAGGGTCTGATCGCAAATCCCGCAGGCAAGGCCAAGTCTGTCGTTCTGAGCGACGAAGGTTTGCGAAGATCGGAGGAATTGTTCCGCGCTCTGTTCATGCGGCCAACCAAATAATCGCTGTTTCCGTTTCCAGAAACGCCAAATTCGCTTTTATCAACGGTACTAGCCGCTGGCGGAATCGAAATGCAAGCGGGCGGCGCGAACGGCATCATGGTTCGCTTCCGCCCAGTTGAGAAGCTGCGACAACGGCTGGTAGAGCGAACGTCCAAGTTCGGTCATCGAATATTCGACGCTCGGCGGCTTGGTCGGGAATACCTCGCGGTCGATATAACCATCCCTCTGCAGGTCGCGCAGCGTCTGCGTCAGCATGCGCTGCGAAATATCGGGGATCATCCGCCGCAGCTCGCCGAAGCGATAAGGCCGATCCGCCAGCACCTCGAGCAGCAGCGTCGACCATTTGCCGCCGATCTGCTGCATCATGTCCCTGACCGGGCAATTGCCGAAATCGAGGGCTGCGAGATCGATCTCGCGCCGCGCCCCCGGCACCCTGTTCTTCAGACTGACAACCGCACCGCTCATCTGCTGGTTCCCTTTTGGTAACGTAGAGCTGAAAAACTGCCTCCTTTACAGCGTCAAGTCAATTCCTATTCTAGTGTTACTCTCTTTTTGAGACCACCGGCACAACACAGCCAGCACAACACAGAAGGAAACGACTTATGAGTGAATCCATCCTGGTCACCGGCGCTGCCGGGCAGCTCGGCCAGCGTGTCATCCATCACCTCATCGAGACCTACAAGGTCGCCCCCGGCAACATTGTCGCCGCGACGCGCAGCCCCGAAAAGCTCTCCGAACTCAAAGAGAAGGGCGTCGTGACCCGCAAGGCCGATTTCGATGACGCGGCAGGTCTGGAGAAGGCTTTCGCCGGCGTCGACCGGCTGCTGATCATCAGCACCGACGCACTGGATACTCCCGGCAAGCGCCTCGCCCAGCACAAGGGCGCCGTCGCGGCGGCAGTCAAATCAGGCGTCAAGCACATCGCCTATACCTCGATGCCGGCGCCGGACAATTCGCTCGTCACCTTCGCGCCCGATCATCTCGGCAGCGAAAACGCCATCAAGGCAAGCGGCATCGCCCATACGATCATCCGCGACGCCTGGTATCATGACAATTACCTGCACGGCATGCCGCACAACCTGCAGGGCGGCAAATGGTACAGCGCCACGGGCGACGGCAAGATCTCGACCATCTCGCGTGACGACTGCGCCCTGGCGATCGCCGCAGCCCTTGCCTCCGGCACATCCGAGAGCGCCACCTATACGGTGACCGGCACCCAGTCGCTGAACAACCGGCAGATCGCCGCCATCGTCTCCGATGTCGCCGGCAAGCCGCTCGAAGTGGTCGATGTCAATGATGAGCAGCTCGGCCAGGGCATGCGCGGCGCCGGCCTTCCCGGTTTCGTCGCCGACATGCTGGTGTCTGCCGACGCCAACACCCGCGCCGGCAAGTTCAACATCGTCACCGAAGACTTCACCAAGCTGACCGGCAAACAGCCGCAGCCGCTGAAGGATTTCTTCGTGGAGCACAAGGCGGCGCTGACCGCCTGAGGCAACACTTGTCGCCCCTGTCCTCTGGGTTTAACCCAAGGACAGGGGTGCAGTAGACACCGTCGGAGATAGCGATCCTTAGAATTGCGAGACGAAACGAGGCGGTTTTTCCCTAAGGTCCAGGCCGTATTCAAGCTCGGCCCTCATCCAGAGAACACCGCTTTCATAGGGATCGTCAGACATTGTCTCAGTTCGCGCGTGGGCGACATTGCTGTCAGGCCAGTTCTTGACGCACGCGACGTTCTCGCGTTTCCGCTCGTTCCGGTCGATCGCACACCATTCTCGTCTCTCGTCGAACGGAACCCATGCGAGACCATCCCGGAAACAGGTGATGGCGCGATATTTCGGCTCGACGACGATGTTCCCGGCGGCATCCGCGATGCCCCAAAGCAAGGTTCCGTTCGAATTCCTGGAGACGCGCTGTCCGCGGTCTGGTTCGCAACGCAACTTCGATTGCCGATCCTCCAGGCGGCGCGGCTCGGAGACTTCACGTCCTGATGCGTCGATCCAAAACTTCCGCGCATCCTTCGATACCGCATAGGCGCCGGAATCGGGCTGCATCTCATCGAACTGGGGAGCGAGGGCCAGCACACCGCTGCTGTCCAGTATTCCCCATTTGCCGTCAATCTTGACGCCGGCATAGCCACCGCTGAAACTAAATTGGCTCTGAAATGACGGCGGATCGACAAGCAGTTTGCCGTCCTGCTTGAGAAATCCCCATCTTCCATTGTACCGAACCGACACGGGGAATTCGCAAGTCATGTGCGTGTCGTCAAAGAGATACGAAACGGTCGGCTTTTCGTCCGCTCCGACGACCTGAATACGGTTGCCGCTGTGCATGAATTTGATACCCGAAGGACATGCCACCAGCGCCATCCCATCCTCCGGGTTGGGCACCAGATCCCCGGCACGGTTGAGCCCGGTCCACTGGCCGTTGACCAATATCTTGGCCACCTCACCGGAATAATCGGGCAATCTCGCATCGTCAAACAAACGCCCGCCAAGCAACCGTCCCGCCTCGTCAAGGAGGCCGGCTTTCTGGCCTTCGGTCACAAGGTAAAAACCGTTTCGATACCCATGAATCCTAAACTGCTGTGGGGCGAGAATAGTTTGACCGTCCCGGTCGATCACGCCGCATTGGGCGGTGTCGGCCCGGCCACGTTGGCTGGACTGGCCTTTGTGTCCGGCCGGCCGGACATAACAGACAATTGCTCTTCCTCCATGGAGTTTACCGACTGTTTCGAAGCGAGGCTCGATCTCCGTCGGGAGCAAGCAATCCGTATCGTTTATCTCCCGGTTGAGCGGCCCAGACGAAAGTGCCGAATTCGAATTCTTTAATGGCCAACTCGTCCTTCAGCATCTTTCCCGAAGGGAGATCGATGAGCAGATAGCGCAGATCGCCCCTCTCCGCGAACAATTCACCGATCGTGAAGCGCAACATGCCAAAGGAATCCGACGCGATCGCTTTGCCAGGACGAACGAGGGCCGCCTCGGCTCCGAATGGGATGGCACGCGCGTAGTTCGGCGCCAATACGAGCTTTCCCGCCCTGTCGATGATTCCTGCCTTTTCACCGAGCACCACCTCGGCATGGCCTTTGCGAAATGCACGGGCAAGGTCGAACGCAGGCGCGATCACCATCTCGCCACTCGAATTGATATAGCCGAATTTCCCCTCGGAGCGCACGGCGGCCAGCCCCTCCGAGAAAGGAAGCGCAACTTCGAACTTGCGATCGATCCGGGGTTCTAACGTCGCTCTGTCGATATAGCCGCAAAGAGCGTAGACGCCGCCGCACCTTTCCACCCATCTTTCCGGCCGGGGATCGGCGACGCCGATCCCAACGGAGCAGAGCAAACACGCCCATGCCACCGCGACAAACATAAAGTGACGCGTAACAACTCTCATCCTAGCGCCCCCCGGTTGAAAGGAACAAGGAGATGCTCGTGTGTTGGAAATATGGCCAGTCCGCAGGTCGGATGTCACGAACACAGGAGAGACCCTTGCAGGGCAAGTTAGTCGCTGCCAATACGCAAGAAGGAAACGACCTTCCTCAAACCGCCTGCCCACACGCCCGGCAGAAGCGCCGCACCGTTTCCGCCATGCCGTATTCCAGCGCATCGGCGGTCAGCCCATGACCGATCGAGACCTCGGCAAGCTGGGGAATGCGCTTCACCAGATCAGGCAGGTTTTCGACCGTCAGATCGTGGCCGGCATTGACGGCGAGGCCGATTGCAAGGGCCGCATCCGCCGTCCGTCCGAGCGCTTCGAGGATCGGGGCCGCCCGCTCCGGCGCGTCGAAGCAACCGCCATAGGGGCCGGTATAGAGTTCGATCCGATCGGCCCCGACCGCCTTGGCGATATCAACCGCTTCTGCATCCCCATCGCCGTCGGCAAACAGCGACACCCGGCATCCCATCGTCTTCAGCCGCGCGACGGCTTCGGTCAGGAACGCCCGGTGCTTGCGGAAATCCCAGCCGTGATCGGAGGTTGCCTGCGTAGGATCGTCGGGCACCAGCGTCACCTGCTCGGGTGCTGCCCCGGCGCAGAGCTCGAAAAATTCCTCTGTGGGATAACCCTCGATATTGAACTCGGCCTTCGGGAATTCGTCGTCGATCAGGTTGCGGATGACGGGCAGGTCGGAAAAGCGGATGTGCCGCTGGTCGGGGCGCGGATGCACCGTCAGGCCGCTGGCGCCGGAGGCAAGTGCTAACCGCCCGAGCGCTTCGACGCTCGGCCAGGGCAGATCGCGCCGGTTGCGCAGCATGGCGATGGCGTTAAGGTTCACGGAGAGCTTGGCGGGCATGGCTGATATCCATCGGTCACGGAAGCGGGAGACCCTGCTTTTAAGCCAAGGGCCACACGATGGCCAATCAGATTCGCAGATGAATGCGATGCCGATGGCTGATGAGCATCGCTGTTGGTGCATTCGAGCGCAGCTGCGTAGCACAAACAGTAATTCCCATCGCCCTTGAAGACGACCGGCCGATGCCGCAATGCAGCGCATGTTTTGCTGCAGCACACCCGAAAACCTCGGCAAATGAAGCCGTCACGTTGCTATCCCATTTAAAAGAGATTATTTTTAGCACTTATAAAAAAGATCGTTCACGCATAACGTGGATATCGTATCGCGTAAAAGTTAGCCGCGTACTGCTTCTTTCCCAATGACAAGAACGCTTAGAGGAAACCCCACTCGCCGCGCCCGGGAAGCAACTGGCAAATCCGCATGAGGTGCAACAACATGCCCTAGGAGGGTTCATGCCAGACGGTTCCAAACGCCTGTTTGCTGCCGCCGGTATCGCTTCGGAGGCCCGGTCGAAATATCGGTTCCTGCCTTCAGCCGCGCTGCCGCCGGATCTACCTGATGGTCCCGTGCCCATCGCCGATATGGCCAATGCATTCGGGGTTACGCACAGGACACTGCATTTCTACGAAGAAAAGGGATTAATCTCGGCCAACCGCATGGGCCTGATGCGGGTCTACGGCGAGGACGATGTGATGCGCATGGCCGTCATTACCGTTTGCCGTGAGACCGGCATGCCGATCGCCGTCATCCAGGAACTGATGGACGAACTCCGCAATGCCGATTCGCAGGAAACGGCCGAGGCGATGTTCCGCGAGGCCCTGCAGGTGCGCAAGCGCGAGCTGACGGCCGAGATGTCGACGCTGCACCGCCAGCTCCAGCAGGTCGGCGACCTCCTGGATTTCGACGGCAGCATCGAAGAGCCGCCGCTGAACGACAACCAGGACAGTGCAAGCCTGACCGCGCAGGAGCGGCGTTGCCTGGAACTGATGGCGGAGGGCTATTCCACCCAGCGAATCGCCCGGGCGCTCGACCTGAAGCATGACGAAACGCGTGACCTGGAGGCCGGAATCATCCTGAAATTCCGCGCCAACAACCGCTTCCAGGCCATCGCCAAGGCAGTTCTGCTCGGCATCGTGCAGGCTTAGTACCATCCGCCTAAGACACGGCCGCCACCGTTTCTTGCTCGCCAGTCCAGATCGGTAATGCGACCTAGTCGTAGGTGCGACTGGAATTAGCGGACGATCGTCAACGTCTCCGCCGCGCGCGTGATCGCAGTATAGAGCCAGCGTTCCCGGGTATCGCGAAACGCCCAGCTCTCGTCGAAGAGCACGACGTCGTTCCATTGCGAACCCTGCGCCTTGTGAACGGTCAGCGCGTAGCCATAGTCGAACTCGTCGTAGCGTTTGCGGGTGTTCCAGGGAATCTCGCCCTCGACATCCTCGAAGGCCTGCTTCAGCAGCTTGATCTTGGCTGCTCCCCGGTCCATGTCGTCATCCTCTGGCCGGACGAGCAGATTGATGCCGGGCTTCGTCGTTTCCTTGGATGAGGTCATCACCTGCCAGAGCGAACCGTTGAGCAGGCCCTTTGCCGGATCGTTCCTCAGGCAGACGAGCTTGTCGCCGGTCTGCGGATAATCGGCATTGAAGCCTTTCAACTCGCGCAGGCGCTGATTGTAGCGCCGCCGCGTGCGATTGGTGCCGACGAGCACCTGGTCGGCATCGAGCACCAGCTGCTGCGTCACCTCGTTCTTCGAGATCACCTTGGCCGTGCCGTAATCGCCATACATCACCTCATTGCCTTCGCGAACCTGCATGGCGAGCTTGATGATCGGATTGTCGCGCGCCTGCCGGTGGATATCGGTGAGCAGGTAGTCCGGATCCTGATTGGTGAAGTAGCCGCCACCGGTGACCGGCGGCAGCTGGCCGGGATCGCCGAGCACCAGGATCGGCGTGCCGAAGCTCATCAGATCCTTGCCGAGCGCCTCGTCCACCATCGAGCATTCGTCGACGATGATCAGCGCCGCCTTGGCGACCGGGCTTTGCCGGTTGATCGAAAACATGGGCGCGATCGAGGTCTTGCCCGTTTCCTCATCTTCCACCGCCTCCTCACCGCGCGGCCGGTAGATCAGCGAATGGATCGTCCGGGCGTTGGAGGCGCCGCGCGAGCGCAGCACCTGCGCCGCCTTGCCGGTGAAGGCGGCAAACAGTACGTCGCCATCGACATTTTCGGCAAAATGCTTGGCAAGTGTCGTCTTTCCCGTTCCGGCATAGCCGAACAGGCGAAAGAGCGGCGAGCGCCCTTCCTTCAGCCATTTCGAAACAGCCTTCAGGGCTTCATCTTGTTGCGGCGCAAATTGCATGATCGCAGGACTTGGCAGGATTCGCGGGCTTTAGGCAAGGCGGAAAACGGCAAATCACCCGGCCGGACGATCATCAGTTCCACTGCCGGTCCGCGCCGCTGGCGCACATCGACGGGTCCTGCCCCATAGCCTCGGTGAGAAAATCCAGAACCGTCTTGACGCGCAGCGCCATGTTGCGCCGCGAGGGATAGACGACGGTAACCGGCAGTCGGCTCGGCTGGAAATCCCTCATCACGGGGACCAGCCGGCCGGCGGCGATATCGGGCATCGCGATGATGTGCGAAAGCACCGCAAGACCCGCTCCAGCAAGGGCTGCCCGGTGGATGGCGACCGCATTGCAGGCGGTCAGCCGCGGCGAGATCCGGACCGATATGTCTTCCGAACCGTTCGAGAAGGACCAGGTATTGGCCTCGCCCGCCCTGTTGTAACACAGGCATTCATGGTCCTTGATCTCCTTCGGTGCGCGGGGGGCCGCCCTGCGCGCGAGATAGGCGGGCGAGGCGACGAGGAAGGCCGTCGTCCAGCCGATCCGCCGGCAGACGAGGCTGCTGTCGGCGACCTGGCCCAAGCGCACTTCGAGATCCAGGCGCTCCTCGATCATATCAGAGCCCTGCTCCCTTAAGATGAGTTCGACCGAGAGCTTCGGATGGGCGGCGAGAAGATCGCCGAGCCGCTCGCTGAGATAGAGGCCGAGTGGTGCTGGAACGCTGAGCCTGACCTTTCCCGAGGCCATGGCGCCGTCCGATCCGGCCGCATCGCCAAGCTCCTCAACCGCTTCGAGAATCCGCAGCGCCATCGGCAGCATCCGCTCCCCCTCTGCCGTCAGCGACAGGCCACTCGTCGTGCGATGCAGGAGGCGGGTGTTGAAATGGCCCTCGAGGGCCGCGACCTGTCGCGAGACCGCCGGCTGCGTCACGTCGAGATCGTGCGCCGCCGCCGAAAACGAACCCGTCTCCACGACGCGCTGAAAGGTCCGCAATGCCGAAACGATATCCATCCCCCTGCCCCTCATACTTTTGCGCATAGGCTTTATGCAGCCAGACTAAACGAGAATGGCTTTACAGTCCAGCAATTAAGGATATCTTCTATCCATAAGGATATTTAATATCCTTAATTAAAGGAGAGACACATGACCCAGCGACTGAACTACGCCCAACAGTCCCCCGAGCTTTTCAAGAAATTCATGGAATTCAGCATGGCGCTGAAGAGCAGCGTGATCGACGAGAAGCTGCAGGCCCTCGTCGAGATCCGCGCCTCGCAGATCAATGGATGCGGCTTTTGCCTCGACATGCATGTGAAGCAGGCCAAGATCCACGGCGAGACGGAACTGCGGCTCTACCACGTCGCCATCTGGCGGGAATCGAACCTGTTCATCCCCCGCGAGCGCGCAGCCCTTGCCTGGACCGAAGCGCTGACCAAGCTTCCCGAGGGCGGCGTTCCAGACGAGATTTACGAACGGGTGCGCGGCCAGCTTTCCGAGAAGGAAATCTCGGATCTGACTTTCGTCGTCATGGCGATCAACGCCTGGAACCGCGTCAATGTCGGCTTCAAGACCGTGCCCGGCACGGCCGACAAGGCCTACGGTCTCGATAAGGCTGGCCTGAACTAAACCGCGCAATTCATTGAGAAGATTCACCTTTGACGCTGCCGCACCACGGCAGCGAACGGAGATCCGTTATGAAAATCGTTGTCATCGGCGGAACCGGCCTTATCGGTTCGAAGACTGTCGAACGCCTGCGCAAACGCGGCCATGACGTGATCGCCGCCTCGCCGAACTCAGGCGTCAACACGATCACGGGAGAAGGACTGGCGGAGGCGCTCTCGGGCGCCGAAGTCGTGCTCGACCTCGCCAATTCGCCATCCTTCGAGGATAAAGCCGTGCTCGAATTTTTCGAGACCTCGGGCCGCAATCTTCTCGCCGCCGAAAAACTCGCCAGCGTCAAGCACCATATCGCCCTCTCCGTCGTCGGCACCGAGCGTCTGCAGGAAAGCGGCTATTTCCGCGGCAAGCTTGCCCAGGAAAAACTGATCAAGGCATCGGGAATTCCCTACACCATCGTCCATTCGACGCAGTTCATGGAATTCCTCAGTGGCATCGCCCAATCGGGAACGGTCGGCCAGACGGTCCACCTGTCGCCGGCCTATGTGCAGCCGATTGCGTCCGACGACGTGGCGGACGCCATGGCGGACGTGGCCCTCTCTGCTCCCGCCAACGCGACGCTCGAGATCGCTGGTCCGGAACGGGCGCGTCTCAGCGAGCTCGTCGCCCGCTATCTGAAGGCCATGAAAGACCCACGCACCACCGAAGCTGATGTCGAGGCGAGATATTTCGGCGCAAGACTGAACGACCAGTCGCTCGTTTCCGACGACAATCCGCGGCTTGGTTCGATCACCTTCGAGCAGTGGTTCGCAAAGTCCGCCCAGCGGACATGATTGACGTGCCCTCAAGACGCGACCGCTCGGGCGCGTCTTCCCCGACCCACCAACCATGGAGATTCCGATGATCAGAACATTTTTCCTCGCCGCCGCCCTCGCCTTTCCGGCTGCCACCGGCGTCAGCGCCCATGACAGCAGCGAGTCTGCGAAGGTGACACTCGTCTATGAGCACGAGCTTCCGAACGTGCCGGGTAAGAGCATCAAGGGCGTG
The DNA here is from genome assembly GCF_037002925.1 of Rhizobium aouanii. Taxonomy (NCBI): domain Bacteria; kingdom Pseudomonadati; phylum Pseudomonadota; class Alphaproteobacteria; order Hyphomicrobiales; family Rhizobiaceae; genus Rhizobium; species Rhizobium aouanii. The sequence continues at coordinate 38,126 of NZ_JBAMYD010000031.1, read as the reverse complement.
CTGGTCGAATACGGCCCGGGTGGCTTCTCCGAAGGCCACACCCATCCCGACACCGCCTTCATCTACGCCACCGTGCTCGAAGGAGCGATCCGCAGCCAGGTCAATGACGGTCCGGTCAAGGTCTATCAGGCCGGAGAGAGCTTCTCCGAAATGCCGGGCGACCGTCATCGCGTCAGCGCCAACGACAGCGAGACCAAGCCCGCCCGCCTGCTCGCCGTCTTCGTCGTCGACACCAACCAGATAGAGCTGACCTATCCGCTCAAGAAGTAACGATCAGCATTACAGCGCCGCGCGTCTTTCAGACGCGCAAAGGACGCTGTAACACTTTGAATCTACGCATCGTGCTTTCCGAAAATCGGTTCCGATTTTCGGGCCGATGCGATACCGCCTGCGCAGGCCTGATGCTTGCGCGGGCGGACGAGATGCTGAATCATGTGCGGCCTGCACCCCGGAGACAGAGAGATGATTGACGACGCCCTCTTCGGCAAACCTCTGATATCCTTGATAACAGTCGGATTCGCCGGAATCGTCGTCTGGCATCTGCTCTCCCGCCACCGGCCGACGACGCGGCTGGTGGTGCAGATCATCTTCTTTGCAGTAATGACGCTGATCCTCGTCGGCAGCGGCATCGAACCCCACCGGTTTCAAGGATATGAGTCCGAGGATCCGCGGGCCCTGCTGGTCATCGTCGCAAAAACGCTCTGGTGGATCCATCTGGCATGGGCCGTCATCGGTTTCATCAGGCTCTATCTGGTGCTGGAGGGCAGTCCGCGAGAGGCTCGCCTGCTCCAGGATCTGGTTATCGGCGTCGTCTATATCGGCATGGCCCTGTCGGTTCTGGCCTTCGTCTTCGGCGTGCCGATCGGAACCCTCGTCGCGACCTCGGGCGTGGTCGCCATCATTCTCGGCCTGGCGCTGCAGAACACGCTCGCTGACGTCTTCTCCGGCATCGCCCTGACACTCGGCCGGCCATACATTATCGGCGACTGGATCCTTCTCAGCGACGGCACGGAGGGGCGCGTCGTCGAAAGCAATTGGCGCGCGACGCACATCCTGACCAGTGCCAACAATGTCGTCGTTCTGCCGAACAGTTTTCTGGCGAAGCTCGGCCTGACCAATGTCAGCCGGCCGGACGAGACCCATCTTCTGATCCTCACCATCCGCATCGCCCCGACGCGCATGCCGGCATCGGTCCGCCACGTCATGGCAACGGCACTTGCGAGTTGCAATTCGATCGTGCGCGAACCGCCGCCGGTCGTTGCGCTGAAGGGGCTGGATGCCACGGCGCTTGAGGTCGAGCTGCAGTTTCGGGTGACGAGCCCGAGCCAGCGGGTGCCGGCGCGGAACGAGGTGCTCGATCTCGTCTATCGCCATTGCAAATCCGCCGGCCTGCTGCTGGCCATTCCGCCGTCGGCGACGGTGCTGACCGCCGATCTGCCGACGGAAGAAAGCGCAAAGCCGCCGAGCGTAACGCCGCTTGCCCTGATTGAGGCCATTCCGGTCTTTACGACGCTGACATCAGATGAAAAGCGCAGGCTCGCCGAAACCACGACTGTCCGGGAGTTCCGCAAGGGCGATGTGATCGTGCGGGAGGACGAAATGCTCCCCTCACTGATGATGGTGCGCGCCGGTATCATCGCGGCGCGGAACGCAGGCGAGGAACGCGGACGGCTCGCGCCGGGCGATTTTTTTGGAGAGACCGGATTGCTCGCCGGCATGCAGGAAGTCTGCACCCTGGAGGCTCTGACCCCCGTGACCGCCTATGAGATCGACCAGGAGGCCTTCGCGCCGCTGCTAAGCGAACGCCCGGCGCTGGCGGAAGAAATCGCCGACCAACTCGCCAGCCGCGCCGAGCGTTTCCGCAACGGCGCCTCCTTGCCCCCGGAACATGCTCGCAGTGCGCATGCCATCCTGAAGACCATCAGGACCATCTTCAAGGCATAGAAATCGGCACCTCCGCTCAGCCGGCGCGCTTGAGCACCCATTCGAACGTGCTCCGCCAAATGTCGGCCGGCACTTCCTCGGACAAGGTGCCGACCAGATCGGAAAGCCGCACGCGCCTCAGAGTATCCCGCCAGGCCTCGTCGGCTTCCCACATGATGCGGGCGACCGCGCAGGGCTTGCTGTCGCAATAACCGGCCGGCCGGCAGGGATTGTTCTCCCGGATGTTCGTGCAGGTGAAGCTGCGCGCCTTCCCCTCGACCGCCTCGACGATCTCGAGAAAGTTGATATCCGAGGGAGCCCGGGCAAGCCGGTAGCCGCCGCTCGGCCCGAGCGTGGTCTCGACCAGCGATGCCTGCGAAAGGCTCTGCAGCGCCTTGGAGAGATATTCCTTCGGCAGACCATGAAGCTCGGCGAGCGCCTTGGTGGAAAGATACCTGCCCTCTGGCAGGCCCGCGAGAATGGCGCAGCAGTGTAGCACCCACTCGACCTGGCTTTTCAGGATCATTCAGCAACTCGTGTGATGGCTGGTTCCGCCAATGGAATTAAGGACATATACTATCCGAAAACAGACACGATGTAAATGAGCTGCAAAAGCAGCGTGTTGCTGCTTGAACGGCGAGCGATGCGGGGCTGTCCAGCTCCCCTCAGCCCCCGTTCTCGTCCTCTCCCCGCGCCTGCTCATTTTCAATTCCGGCGATCAGCTTGCGCAGCAGCGCCGCGAGCGCCTCGCGCTCCTTTCCGTCAAGAGCCTGCAGGAAAGAAGCTTCGCTCGCCATGTCGGTGCGGAAAGCCTTTTCGGCGAGTGCCGCACCCGCCTCGGTCAATGCCACCAGCACACTGCGCCCGTCCCGCGGCGATTTCTCCCGGCGGATCAGTCCCGCCTTCTCCAGCCGGTCGAGCCTGTGAGTCAGGCCTCCCGAGGAGATCATCAGCGCCGAATACATGTCCGTGGGGGTTAGCCGGTAAGGTGGCCCGGAACGGCGCAGCGTTGCGATCACGTCGAATTCGCCGCGGTCGAGGCCAAAATCGGCAAATGTTGCCTCGATACTGGGACGCACCAGGTTCGACAGCCGGAAGGCCCGTCCCAGGATCGCCATCGGCTCCGTGTCGAGGTCGGGCAGTTCTAACGCCCATTGCCGTCGCAGCCGGTCGACGTGGTCCTCCCCAGGGCAGTCCTCGTCCCCGAGGCGGTCACCGTCCCCGGGGCGGCCACCGTCCCCTTTAGTTCCATTCATCATTCTCTGCCTCATATCACCACAAGCGAGACATACACCTTCTATCCGAGTTACGGAAGATATCTTGACAGGAAGATAGCTTGGGAATATCTCTTCTCGAGAAGATAGTTTTATGTTCATAGACAGCACCAGCAGGAGGCACGTGATGTTCAGGATTCTTCGCCACCAGGAACCGCGACCCGATCAGAGCCGCACGGTCCGCTTCGAAGGCCGCGATCATGGTGGCGAGATTTCGCTTTTCCTGGTCGACAATGAGCCCGGCCAGGGACCCGACCTTCATGTCCACCCCTACTCCGAAACGTGGGCCGTCAGGAAAGGCGAAGCCGAGTTCACCGTAGGTGACGCCAAGACCCGCGCCTTTCCCGGCGATATCGTCGTCGTGGCCGCCAACATTCCCCACCGCTTCGAGAATGTCGGCACCGGACGGCTCGAAATCGTCTGTATTCATGCCAGCGACACGATCGTGCAGGAATTTGTGTGAGCCGAGCCGCCGCCTGGAAAACAAAGCCTCGACGTCAAAACCCGGAAGACAAAGGAAGAGGAGAGAACTGCCATGCCGAAGATGATTTTCGTGAACCTGCCGGTGAAAGACTTTGCTGCTGCGACCCGCTTCTATGAAGCGATCGGCTGCAGCAAGAACGAACAGTTCAGCGACCATCAGGCGTCGAACATGGTTTGGTCCGACGCCATCTTCTTCCATCTGCTGACGCGCGATTTCTTCGCGACCTTCACGCCAAAACCCGTTGCCGAAGCGCAGAAGGCGAGCGAAGTGCTGATCGCGCTGACGATGGACAGCCGCGAAGAGGTGGACGCCATCGTCGAGGCGGCCGGAGTTGCCGGGGGCAAAGCCGATCCGCGCGCGCCGACGGACATGGGTTGGCTCTACAACCGTGCCTTCGAAGATCCCGATGGCCATATATTCGAAGCGGTCTGGGTCGACATGGCGGCGGCGACCGCCACCGGAGAATAGCCGGCAAGGCGCCTGAGGCGACATGCGCGGGCGAAACGGGCTTCGGCCCACCGCGCCCGCCATGAAACTTTTGCCGCACCTGGAATAAAACCACCGCGCCACGTGTCTCATCTCAGGTACCGCAAGATTGCGTGCCCAATCTGAGGAGAGACATCATGAGAACCGTGAAATTCCTGTCCGTCGTGGCCGCCGCCGCCCTTGCCGCGACCGCTGCTTTCGCCGCTGCTCCCGTCAAGGAAGTCGACTCCGCCAAGGGCAAGGTGCTTGCCGGCGAAAACGGCATGACCCTCTACACCTTCAAGAAGGACGTCAAGGGCGTTTCCAACTGCTACGACGATTGCGCCAAGAACTGGCCGCCGCTGATGGCGGCTTCCGATGCCAAGGCTGATGGTGCATATTCGATCGTCGATCGCAAGGATGGCACGAAGCAATGGGCCAAGGACGGCATGCCGCTCTATTTCTGGGTCAAGGACACGAAGATGGGCGACATCACCGGCGACGGCGTCGGCGGCAACTGGGATCTCGCCAAACCTTGATTGCAGGGGCCCTGATGCCAAGAGAGCCGGCATGAAGATACCCGCACCCGAAACCTTCGAGGGCCAGATCCTGGCCCTCCTGCCCTCGCTCAGGCGCTATTCGCGCAGCCTGACTCGTTCGGATGCCGATAGCGAGGATCTGCTCCAGGATTGCGTCGAAAAGGTTCTCACGCGCCGCGGCCAATGGCGCGGCCTCAACCTGCGCGGCTGGGTCCTGACCATCATGACCAATCTCTACCGCAACGGCCGGCGCGGCAAGACGCGCGATGGCCTTGTCGAGCTCGATGCCGCAGAAAATCTGGCCGTGCCCGAACCGCCGGCCGATCCGCTGGAACGTGCTCGGCTGGACGATGCGCTGAACAGCCTTTCGGAGGAACACCGCGCTGTGCTGATGCTCGTGGTCATCGAGGGATACACCTATGGCGAGGTCGCAGCCGCGCTCGATATCCCGATCGGCACCGTCATGTCCCGCCTGTCGCGCGCCCGCCGGCGCGTCGCCGAGCGATTGAAGGCCGACAACATCATTACGCTTCGGAGACCGAAATGAACGAGACCAATCCGAGCGTCACCGAAGCCGACCTTCACGCCTATGCCGACGACCAGCTGCCGGAAACAGCGCGCGCCCGCATCGAGGCTTACCTTGCCGAAAACCCGGACGAGGCGGCGATGGTCGCTGGCTGGCAAGCGCAGAATGGAGCGATCCGGTCGCTGTTTGCCGGTTATGAAAAGGCAAAGGACACCGATCCGCTACTCGTCGTCCCCCCGCGCGCCGTTTCATCGGGACCGAAACGCTGGGCGATTGCCGCATCAGCCCTCCTCGTCTTCACGCTCGGTGCCGTCAGCGGCCATTATGGCCCCGCACTTCTGGAAAAGCCGGAACTGCAGCTTGCCGGCTCCGAAACCCTGCCAAAACAGGCCCAGACCGCGTTTACGGTCTATGCCGCCGAGGTTCGCCACCCTGTCGAGGTCTTCGCAAACGAGGAGGTCCACCTCGCCAGCTGGCTCGGCAAGCGCCTGGCAATCCAGAACCTCAAGATTCCGAACCTGCAGCCGCTCGGCTTCAAGCTAGTCGGCGGCCGCCTGCTGCCGGTCGACGGCAGGCCGGGCGCGATGTTCATGTATGAAAACCAGGCCGGCGAGCGCCTGACCGTCATGGTCGGCCGCAACACGGAGAACCGCACGACGAGCTTCCGCTTCGCCTCATCGGGCAATCTTGAAACCTTCTATTGGATCGACGGCGAACTCGGTTATGCCGTGACCGGCGAAATCTCCCGCGAGACGCTGCGTCAGGTAGCCGAGGAGTGCTACCGGCAATTCCCGTCGTAGAGTAATTCCAGGAAAAGTGCGAAGCGGTTTTCCGTCCGGAATTACGTAGAAAACAAAGACTTAGAGCGGTTCTGCGCTTCCGTGAACAGCTGAACCGCTCTAAGGATCAGCGTGAGGGATCGTTGCCGAGCTCGATCGGCCGTCCATACGGCGTCGCCTCCGCCGCCCGCTGCCAGCTCTGTTGCAGTGCCAGGATCGTTTCCGCATCGGCGATGCCGTTGTCGACGATAAGGTCGCAGAGTGCAGCCACCCAGCAGTCGAAATAGTCGCTGCCATCTTCGGCCCGGCCAGGCTTGTGCAATTGCGCGGAAAGCGTTTCAGCCCATTCGCTCCAGCTGAACAGGCCTTTTGCGTGCAGGTGCACGGTCATGGCGAAAGCTTCGGCCGCCCATGGTTCCGGAAAAACCGGCTCGCCCTCCGGCGACCTCGGCAGCCCGGACGATTGCGTCAGCGGCGACATTTCATGCCGGCTCAAGATAGCTCTCCCAAGCATCGATCGACACGGTCAGCGTGGGATCGGCATCTCCACCCCAAAGCTCCGCGCCGTCGAAAACGACCGTATAGAGCCATTGCGGGTTTTCGCCCTCGCCATGCGCATTGTCGTCAGGGAAGACGAAAGCACCCTGCACTGCCTCGACCACGCCTGTTTTGGCTCGGGCATAACGCGGCAGGCGCGTATGTGTTACTGGATTGAAATTCTTTATCTTCACCCCTTCGCCGGCCACGAAGCGCGGCGCGGTCTTAACAGGACGATCGCAAGGCCCGCCCTTCGCAAGAACGCCGGGCACCATGTCCGCCTTCAGCACCCGCTTCGGAACGGCTCCTGGCTGCTGCGCATGACCGGACAGCAATTCCGCGCGAGTCGCAAAGCCATGCCGTTCGAGCAGCTTGTCGATGCCGCGGATCCAGATCTCGTAATAGCTGGCGGCGAGATAAGCGGCCGGCGGAATATTCTCGCGCGCGTGCCGGCTTTCGTCGATGGTCCAGGCGCCGAAAGCGCCGCAGGAAAGCGTGATGCCGAGCGCCCGCTTTTCCCATTCGGCATGGAAATAAGGCTCGTCCTTTTCGGGCGCGACAGGTCCGAACCCCATCTGCCCGCCGAGATCGTGCGGTCCGTTCATGTCAAGCTCTCCGGCTTGCCGGCAACGGCCGTACCGATCATCGCATCGCGGCTGACGAGGCCAGCGAGCGCCTGCTCGTCCATTCCGTCGGTCCCTTCGGGCCGCTCGGGAATGACGAGGTAACGCAGCTCCGCCGTCGAATCCCAGACGCGGACCTTCTTATCCTCAGGCAGCGTCAGCCCGAATTCGGCCAGCACGCCGCGCGGATCGATGACGGCGCGCGAACGATAGGCCGGCGCCTTGTACCAGATCGGCGGCAGGCCGAGCACCGACCAGGGATAACAGGAGCAGAGCGTGCAGACGACGAGATTATGGGTCTCGGCCGTATTGAAGACGGCGCGCATATGCTCGCCCTGTCGGCCGGTATAGCCGAGGCTGGCAATGGCCGCCGTCGCATCACGCTTCAGCCAGTCGGCGAAATCAGGATCGCTCCAGGCCTTGGCGACGACATGCGCGCCGTTCCTCGGCCCCACCTTCGTCTCGTAGGTCTCGACGATCGCGTCGATCGCTGCCGGATCGATGAGCCCCTTCTCCGTCAGCAGCGTTTCCAGCGCCTTCACGCGCGCCTGCATGTCGGAATAGTGGTTGTCATGATCATGCCCGTGGGCGTGATTGTGGTCGTCGTGCAAGGCGAGATCCTCCCTTAACTGCAGACAAGCAATTTCCGCCCCTTCTCTTTGAGGGCGGTCTGAGGAACAGCGAAGTCCGAGGCTTGCTCCCTCTTCTCCCCAGCGGGGAGAAGGTGGCCCGTAGGGTCGGATGAGGGGGCCGCACAGCAGACCCGTCATTGTTGCCCTTCGCTTACGCTTCGTGCATTCGCGGCTTTCGCCGCTCACCCCCTCATCTGCCTGCCGGCATCTTCTCCCCGCTGGGGAGAAGGGGGAATGAAGCAAGGCCGCGCGCTACCAACGCATCCCTCGAAACATCTTCCTCTTTCTAGCATACACCGCGCATCCGCCAAGCCCTTCTCTGCGCCCAAGCTCTTCTATGTCTCATGCGCTTTTCCGCTAATCTCCTGCCATGAACATTCTGATTCTCGGCGCAACCGGCTTCATAGGCTCCGTCGTCGCGGCCCGGCTCGTTGCCGACGGCCACGCCGTCACCGGCATCGGCCGCAATCCCGCGCGTGCACGCCTGAAACAGCCGGCGATCGACTGGCAGCGCGCAGATCTCTCGCGCATGACGAAACCAACGGATTGGGACGAGATCCTTAAGGACCAGCATGTCGTCGTCAATTGCGCCGGCGCTCTGCAGGACGGCCTCTCGGATGATCTGTCGGCCACCCAGGCAGAGGCGATGCTGGCGCTCTATTCCGCCGCAAAACGCTCGTCGCGCCCGCTGATCGTGCAGATATCGGCAAGGACGACGGGAGCCGCTGGTGATCTGCCCTTCCTCGCTACCAAGCGGCGGGCCGACGAGGCGCTGGCGACAAGCGGTCTGCCTCACCTCATCCTGCGCCCTGCCCTCGTTCTCGGCCGCAATGCCCATGGCGGCTCGGCGCTGCTGCGGGCGCTTGCCGCCTTTCCCTGCGTGCTGCCACTGGTCCATGCCGAAAGTCCGGTCGAAACACTTTCAGTGGACGATGTGGCAGAAGCCGTGTCGCGGGCAGTCTCCGGCGGCATCTCCGGCGATATCTATCTTGCCGCCGACGAAGTTCTACCGCTCGCCGATCTCGTCCGCCTTCACCGCCAGTGGCTCGGCCTGCCGCCCGCCCGCGTGTTCGCCCTTCCCGGCTGGTTTTCCAGGCCGGTGACGTGGCTGGCCGATATATCAGGCCTCCTCGGCTGGCGTTCGCCGCTGCGCTCGACGGCGATGACTGTCATGTCCGAAGGCGTGCGGAGCTCGAAAACAGGGAGCAGCCTTGCCACAACACCCGCGGCAGCAACGCTCTCGGCCAATCCGTCCGGCGTACAGGATCTCTGGTTTGCCAGGCTCTATCTTCTGAAGCCGCTCGTCATATCGGGCCTATCCGCTTTCTGGCTGCTCTCAGGTTTGATCCCGCTGCTGACGCTGGAGAAGACATCCGCTCACTTCCTGCCGTTCATGCCTCAGGCCGCAGCCACGGCGCTGACGCTTGCAACCTGCCTGATCGACATCGCTCTCGGCGCCGCCGTCCTCCTTCGCCCGCTGGCGAAACGTGCCCTTCTCGGCATGATGGCCGTGTCGTTCACCTATCTTGCCGGCGCCAGTCTGCTCGAACCCGCACTCTGGCTCGATCCTCTTGGTCCACTCGTCAAGGTGCTGCCATCGATCCTGCTGACGCTCACCGCACTTTCCACGCTGGATGAACGCTAATGCTTGAGGAATGGCTGCTGCTTGCCCATGTCATCGGCGCGACCGTGCTCTTCGGCACTGGCGCCGGCATCGCCTTCTTCATGGTGATGGCGCACCGGACACGCGATCCCAAGCTGATCGCTCATGTTGCGGCAACTGTGGTGGTCGCCGACACCCTCTTCACCGCCACCGCCGCCATTCTCCAGCCGGTGACCGGCTATCTGCTGGCCCGGTCGATCGGTTGGGACTTGTCGGAGGGATGGATTGCGCTTTCGCTGCTGCTCTATGTCGTGACCGGCCTGTTCTGGCTGCCGGTCGTCTGGATCCAGATCCGCTTGCGCGATCATGCCCGCGCCGCAGCAGCGGCGGGAAAAGCACTGCCACCAGCCTATTTCAGCCTTTACCGCATCTGGTTCGCCTGCGGTTTTCCGGCCTTCTTCGCTGTCATCGGCATTTTCTGGCTGATGCTCATGAAGCCGGCAATCACTCTATTTTAGCATCGGCCAGAGGCTTAGCACCAACAACACCGCCATGCTGATATTGAACCATTTCAGCCGCACCGGATCGGACAGCCATTCCCTCAGCGCCGAGCCGAAGCCTGCCCATGTCGAAACGCTGGGCACATTGACTGCCGCGAAAGCGAGACCGACGATCAGCACGCTCACCAGGTAGAGTTGCGGATTGGTGTAGGTCGCCATCGCGGTGACCGCCATCACCCAGGCTTTCGGGTTGACCCACTGGAAGGCGGCCGCTGCGAAGAAGGACATCGGCTCGACACCGCTCCTGCCTTCGCTGAGCGCGCGCGACGAGGCGATCTTCCAGGCGATCCAGAGGAGATAGGCGCCGCCCGCAAATTTCAGCGCCGTATAGACCAAAGGCACCGTGTGCAGCAGCGCGCCAAGCCCAAGGCCGACGCCGATCAGCAGCGAGAAGAAACCCACGCCGATGCCGAACATATGCGGGATCGTCCTGCGAAAGCCGAAATTCACGCCCGATGCGAAGAGCATCATATTGTTCGGTCCCGGCGTGATCGAGGTCGTGAAGGCGAAGAGAACGAGGGCGAGAAATGTATCCAGCGGCATGCGACCTCCCGAAGCCAGCTTTCTGCGGCCTGCTTATTTAGGTCAGCATAACTGTCCTAAGTGGCCCATACCATTGCATCATTGTCATGGTGACAGGATTACTTGAAAGATAAGAATTCGCCGCAATCTCCTGCAATATGGAAAAGATCATGCAAGACAACCGGATTCCGACAATCACCTTCCCGAACGGCGTAGAAGTGCCGGCGCTCGGCCAGGGAACCTGGGCGATGGGCGAGGATGCCGGCCATGCCAAAGCGGAGATCGAAAGCCTGAGGGCCGGCCTCGATCTCGGCATGACGCTGATCGATACTGCAGAAATGTACGGCGACGGCGGCGCCGAGGAGATCGTCGGCCAGGCGATCAAAGGACGGCGCGACGAAGTCTTCATCGTCAGCAAGGTCTATCCCTGGAATGCCAGCCTGAACGGCACGATCGAAGCCTGCGAACACAGCCTTGAGCGGCTGGGCACCGACCGCATCGATCTCTATCTGCTCCACTGGCGCGGCAACCATCCGCTCACAGAGACCGTCGCGGCCTTCGAAACCCTGAAGGCATCCGGCAAGATCGGTGCCTGGGGCGTCTCCAACTTCGACACCGACGACATGGAAGAACTGCTCCGCGTGCCCGACGGCGCCAATGTCGCCGCCAACCAGGTGCTCTACAATCTCTCCCGCCGCGGCATCGAATTCGACCTGCTGCCCTGGTGTCAGAGCCGCAAGATCCCCGTCATGGCCTATTCGCCGATCGAGCAGGGAAATATCCTGCACCATCCCGAACTGATCCGCATCGCCAAGGCCTATCAGGCAACGCCCGCCCAGCTGGCGCTCGCTTTCCTGCTGGAACGCGACGGCGTCATCGTCATCCCGAAGACGTCGAGTGCCAAACGAGCGGCCGAAAACCGTGACTGCGTCTCGCTTGAGATCACCGAGGAGGACTGGCAAGCGCTCGACGCCGCTTTCCCGTCGCCGGCAAAGAAAAAGCCGCTGGAAATGCTCTGATCTCCAGCGGCTTTCAACACCGTTGCGGTGCCGGGTTTACATCCCCTGCGCGCCGCGGTTCATTGCCGCAATGCCGGTACGGCACACCTCGATGAGGCCAAGCGGCTTCATGATCGCCACGAATTGGTCGATCTTCGATGATTTGCCGGTGATCTCCAGAATGAAGTGACCGACCGTCGCATCCACCACCTTGGCATGGAAGGCATCGGCAAGGCGCAGCGTCTCGGCGCGCATCTCGCCCTCGCCGATCACCTTGATCAGCGCCACTTCGCGTTCGATCGGGCGGTCCTGGCCAAGCTCGCGGGCACGCACCGTCAGATCGACGACGCGGTGCACCGGCACGATGCGTTCCAGTTGCGCTTTGATCTGCTCCAGCACCTGCGGCGTGCCGCGAGTGACGACCGTGATGCGGGAAAGATGCGCCTGATGCTCGGTCTCGGAGACTGTCAGGCTCTCGATATTGTAGCCGCGGCCGGAAAACAGGCCGATGACCCGGGCAAGAACGCCCGGTTCGTTGTCGACGAGAACCGAAAGCGTGTGGCTTTCGACCGCCGCCGTTTCCGGCGAGATGAAATAAGCGGAGCCCGTGGGCTGTAGGTGTGCGTTCATGGTCTTGGTTCCTTCCCTGATCAGACGAGCGCGCGGCCCTTGGCGTCGATCGCATTGGCGACCGCTTCGTCGGTGGCTTCGTCCGGCAGCAGCATTTCGTTATGGGCCTTGCCCGAGGGGATCATCGGGAAGCAATTGGCGAGATTGGCGACGCGGCAATCGAAGATGACAGGCTTTCTGACCTCGATCATCTCCAGAATGGTGTCATCAAGCGCATCCGGCTTTTCGCAGCGCAGGCCGACAGCGCCATAGGCCTCCGCCAGCTTGACGAAATCGGGCATTGCTTCGGTATAGGAATTGGAGAGACGGTTGCCGTGCAGCAGCTGCTGCCACTGGCGCACCATGCCCATATACTGGTTGTTCATGATAAAGATCTTGATCGGCGCATCATGCTGGATCGCTGCCGACATTTCCTGGATACACATCTGTATCGAGGCGTCGCCGGCAATGTCGATGACGAGGCTGTCGGGATGGGCGATCTGCACGCCAAGCGCGGCCGGCAGACCGTAGCCCATCGTGCCGAGGCCTCCCGAGGTCATCCAGCGGTTTGGCTCCTCGAAACCGAAGAACTGTGCCGCCCACATCTGGTGCTGGCCGACCTCGGTGGTGATGTAAGTATCGCGGTCCTTGGTATGGGCAAAGAGCCGCTCCAGCGCATATTGCGGCATGATGACGTCATTGCTCTTCGTATAGGCGAAGGAGTTGCGTGCCCGCCAGCGGGCGATATCGGTCCACCAGTCGTCCAGGCGCCCCTTTTCCGGCTTCTTCGGCAGCGCCCGCCACAGGCGGACCATGTCTTCGAGGACATGGCCGACATCGCCGCGAATGCCGATATCGACCCGGACGTTCTTGTTGATCGAGGACGGATCGATATCGATATGGATCTTCTTCGAGTTCGGCGAAAAGGCATTGAGACGGCCGGTGATGCGGTCGTCGAAACGGGCGCCGATGCAGACCATGACGTCGCAGTCGTGCATCGCCATATTGGCCTCGTAGGAGCCGTGCATGCCGAGCATCTTCAGCCAGTTCTTGCCCGAAGCGGGATAGGCGCCGAGGCCCATCAGCGTCGAAGTGATCGGGAAATCGGTGAGATCGACCAGCTCGCGCAGCAGCTTGGAAGCCTCGGGGCCGGAATTGATGACGCCGCCGCCGGAGTAGATGATCGGACGGCGCGCATTCGCCATCAGTTCGATCGCGGCATGGATCTGGTTGAGGTCGCCCTGGATCTTCGGCTGGTAGCTCTTCTGGATCGCGTAATCGGCGGGCGGCGTGTAAGTGCCGGTCGCAAACTGCACGTCTTTCGGAATATCGACGACGACCGGGCCCGGACGACCGGACTGGGCGATCCGGAAAGCCTCGTGAATGACGGCGGCGAGCTGGTTGACATCCTTGACGAGCCAATTGTGCTTGGTGCAGGGCCGGGTGATGCCGACCGTATCGCATTCCTGGAAGGCGTCGGAGCCGATCAGTGGGGTCGGAACCTGACCGGTCAGGCAGACGAGCGGGATCGAATCCATCAGCGCATCCTGCAGCGGCGTGACGGCGTTGGTAGCGCCCGGACCGGAGGTCACCAGCATGACGCCGACCTTGCCGGTGGAGCGGGCGTAACCTTCGGCCGCATGGCCCGCCCCCTGCTCGTGGCGGACGAGGATGTGCTTGACATCCTCCTGCTGGAAAATCTCGTCATAGATCGGCAGGACGGCGCCGCCGGGATAGCCGAAGATATGTTCGACGCCATTGTCCTTCAGCGCCTTGAGAACGATCTCCGCCCCCGTCATCCGATTGCCTGCCGCCTGATTGTCCGTGCTCATCTGTCTGTTCCGTTTGATGCTGGGATTGCGTTTGTGGCCGGAAGCCCGAATTTCGGGCATAAAAAAAGGCCCCTGAGGAGCCTGTCATCTAGCGCATGGGTGGCTATCGCCGGATGGTTACACCATCCTGCCCATGCGCTTTCCCACCACGATAAGAGCCGTTGCGATTTTCATGGTCGGAAGTGATAGACAGAAAATTTCGCAGCGTCAACGCATGCCGCAATAAAAAACTCCCCCCGCCTGCATCCCCGAAAATCGATAGGATGAAGGATTTGTTAAAGGATCGACTTTATTCTTCTACGCTACCGCAGGGAGTAGCCCTTTGCTCAACAACGACTTGCGCATGTCTGGCAAGGCAGGCGAGCATGATCGCCGCGATGGCCATGCGCCGGGGAATCGCTTTCTCGGCCGCGTCGTCGCATGCAGCGGTTCGCGGGCGACGATTGCCGCCGTCGCCGAACAGGGCGGCACCGATCTGACCGAACTCTGGTCCGTGGGCCGGCTGATTTCGATCAGCGTCGGCCGCAACCGCGTCGTCGCGCTCGTCTATCAGATGAACACCGGCAGCCATGCCTGGGGCGAAGGCGAAGACAATATATTCAAGATCGAGACCGAGCTGCTCGGCGAAGTCCGTGTCGACGAGGACGGGCGCGAGGAATTCTCGACCGGCATCTCGCGTTATCCCTATCTCGGCGCCATCGCGCACCGCATCCGATCGGCCGACCTGATGCGCATCTACGATGCCGGCGAAGGTACGACCGCCGTCATCGGCAAGCTGACGCAGGACGAAAGCATCGATGCGGCGATCCACATCCCCTCGATGCTCTCCAAGCATTTCGCCGTCGTCGGCTCCACCGGTGTCGGCAAGTCGACGGCCGTGTCGCTGCTCCTGCACAAGGCGATCGCGGCGGACCCGAAGCTGCGTGTACTGATCCTCGATCCGCATAACGAATTCGCCGCCGCCTTTCCTCAGCACGCCGTCACCATCGATACTGATACGCTTGATCTGCCCTTCTGGCTGATGCGGCTGGAGGAGTTCGCCGAAGTCGTCTTTCGCGGCCGCCCGCCGGTGCCCGAAGAGCTCGACATGCTGCGCGATATCCTGCCGGAAGCCAAGCGCGCCTTCCGCGGCAGCGACAATTCGCTGGTGCGCCGCACGACGGAAAAGAGTTCGATCACCGCCGATACGCCGGTCCCCTACCGCATGGCCGATCTGCTGGCGCTGATCGACGAGCGCATCGGCCGCCTGGAAGGCCGCGCGGAAAAGCCCTCCCTGCGGTCGCTGAAGATGCGTCTCATCGCTGCAATCAACGATCCGCGCTATCACTTCATGTTCTCCAACAACACCATCAGCGACACGATCACCGAAACCATCGCGCAGATCTTCCGCATCCCCGGCGAGAACCGGCCGATCTGCACCTTCCAGCTTGCCGGCATCCCCTCGGAGGTCGTCAATTCGGTCGCTTCGGTGCTTTGCCGCATGGCCTTCGAGGTGGCGCTGTGGAGCGACGGCGCCATCCACATGCTCGTCGTCTGCGAGGAAGCTCACCGCTATATCCCTTCCGATCCCACCCTCGGCTTCGTACCGACGCGCCAGGCGATCGCCCGCATTGCCAAGGAAGGCCGCAAATACGGCGTCTCGCTCGGCATCATCACGCAACGGCCGGGCGAGCTCGACCAGACGATCCTGTCGCAGTGTTCGACGCTCTTTGCCATGCGCCTCGCCAACGACCGAGATCAGGACATCATCCGCTCGGCCATCCCGAACTCGTCGATCTCGACGACCAGCTTCATCTCCTCGATCGGCAACGGCGAGGCGATCGCCTTTGGCGAGGCGATCAGCGTGCCGATGCGCATGCGCTTTTCCCGCGTCGACGAAAACCTCCTGCCGAAGGCGAGCAGCGCCAACAGCAAGCAGAGCGAGGAAGATCCGGATACGGTCGATCTACGCAAGATCGTCACCCGCATGCGGGCGGTGACCGTCGGACCCGACATTTCGAATTTCCAGCAGAACTATGCCGCGGCCGTGGCAGACTTCGACGAGGCTGATCCAGCCGACGAGGATCTTGACGCCAAGCCCTACGCGCCGCCCACCTCTTCCGCCGCGCCGCCCGCCTCCGCGCCGCTTGAATCCTACCGCCGCGAACTGCTGCCGCAGACGCCGCGGCTGGACCCCGCCACGTCACCCGCGATCGATCCCAGGCTGGACGCGCTCCGCCGTGAGATGAGCCGCGATGAGCCGGTCTTTCCCCGGCCGGCACCGCCGGCGGACCAGCCCGCAGTCTCGCGCCGGGAACCCGGCACGTCGCTGCGCGAAAGCATCCTGAAGAAACCGCTGAGCAGCCTCTACAACAAGGATTGAGGCTTCAGCTCGCTCTCCAGGGCGATCAGTGGCTCGACGGCCTCGAGCACCCGTTGCCGGTCCGTCGGCCCGAGGGGCAAGAGAGGGCGTGGAAGCTCTGCCCTGGCGAGTGAAAGAAGGTCGACCAGCGTGTAGACCACGCGAAGGCTTCCGAACGCCTTGAACGTTTGCCAGAGCGGCTCGAGAAGACCATCGAGCCGACGCACTTCACCGTCTTCGCCCGCAATCGCGGACTCGGTCAGGGCAAGGGCGACGCGCGGAAGCACGCCGCCGATGACGCTGTACCAGGCGTCGGCACCTGAAAGCAGCGCTTCGGCCGCGCTCCAGTCGCCGCTGTAGCCGATCGCGAGCCTGGTTGTCTCTCGCAATGCCGCCAACTCGCCTGCGAAATCGCCGTCAGCAGGCAGAGGCATCTTCACGGCCCTGATCGTCTCGATATCGGACAGGCGCTGCAGAAGACCCCGGCTGAAGGTGAAGTGGGTCGTGCCAGGATTGTTGTAGATACAAAGCGGCAGCTTCGCCGCCTCGGTGACCGCCAGGAAATGCTCGTAGGCTTCGTCCTGGGTCAGCGGCGTGTAGGACACCGGCGCAAGCAGAAGAGCGTCTGCACCGGCGGCCTCGGCATCCCTTGCCAGGCTCCGGGCATGGTCTGTCCTCAGAGCACCGACGCCGACGACGAGGGGAATACGACCGCGAACGCACTCGACCGCAGCCTCTACGGCTCGCCGTCGCTCCTCGCGTGTGAGAAAGGCATAGATCCCGGTGCTGCCGAGAAGGCCTATCGAAGCCACGTCTGCATCACACAGGCGTTCCAGCAGGCGGCCGAGGGCTTCCGTGTCGACCCGGCCATCCCTATCGGCGGGCGTGAGCGGAAAGGCCGAAAGTCCATGAAAAGGAGAAGCGATAGACATGATGCGATCCTGAAAATCCAGTCAATGTGAGAACAGAAGGCGCGATCCGGCGCCCGCGAAGAAGACGGCAAGACTGCCCTCGATCCACCGCCGCGCACGGGCGTAGCCGCGCACCATCGGTGCCGTGGAGAAGAGCACCGCATAGCCGGCAAATATCGAGATCCCCAAGACCACGCAGCCGCCGAAGGCGGTGACGGCCATCTGCGGCGAAGCGCCCGGCTTGAGGCCGAGCGACATGATCGCCACCCAGGCCAGAACCGCCTTCGGATTGCCGAGATGCATCAAAACGCCGCGACGATAGAGCGCGCCGAGTTGCGCGGCAGGCCGGACTGTCTCGCTTGCCGGTCTGTCCGGGGCGGCGGCCGAGCGGGCCGCCCTCCAGGCGAGCCAGAGAAGGTACAATCCGCCTGCGATCTTAAGAAACAGCAGGGCATGGGCATAGCGGACGAGGAGTGTCGAGATGCCGGTGACCGCGATCAGCCCCCAGCACGTCGACATCGTTATAACACCAGCGGCAAGGGTGAGCGCCGGTCGACGCCCTTGCCGCATTGCCACATTCATGATGGCCATATTGCTTGGTCCGGGACTGCCTGCAGCGATTGCGTAGGCAATGTAGACGACGAGAAGATCCTGCATTTACGTTTTTTCCGGAGTTTGCGCCCGCACGACCCACGAAGACGAAGAATGCGCCGTCGGGAACCGCCAATACGCTTCCTTTTCCTCGAAAATTGGTTCACCATGAAGCGCCATTTTTGAAGAAACTATATGGACCATTTTTGCGATGTCCAAACGGCGCAGCATCATCGAGATACCAACGCTGAAGGCGATCGATCGAACGGCCAATGTCGGTCGCCAGCTTACGCAGGCCCTGCGGAACGCCATCGCCCGCGGTGAGCTGAGGTCGGGGGAACGCCTTCCTTCGACGCGTAGCCTTGCGGCTTCGCTGAAGATCGCGCGCGGCACTGTCGTCGAGGTGTTCGATCAGTTGACCGCCGAAGGCTATCTCGAAGCGCGGGTCGGAGCCGGAACCCGTGTTGCCGCCGATCTGATGGACACCACGCCGGCGCTCCCGCCCGCGCCGGCAGTGCCGTCAAGCGCGGATGCTGTCGACTTGCCTTTCCCGGCTGCCCGGCTGATCGCCATCGCCCGTGCACTCACCCCTCACCCGCCCGTTCCCTTCGCCATCGCCGTCCCGGCTTGCGGTATTGCGCCCGACGACAACTGGCGCCGTCTCGGCAATCGCGTGCGCGCGTCGCGACAGGCCGCACCCTCGGGTTACCACGATCCTATGGGTTTGCTCGAACTCAGGTTTGCCATTGCCGACCACGTCCGCCGCGCGCGGGCCGTTCATTGTGAGCCGGAACAGGTCATCGTCACGTCAGGCACCCAGCAAGGCCTCTATATGGCAGGCCGGGTGCTTCTCTCGCGTGACGATGCGGCATGGGCTGAGGACCCGGCCTATCCCGGCCTGACGGCGGTGCTCGACGATCTCGGTGTCCAGACGCACCGCCTGCCGGTCGATGCACAGGGAATGAACGTGGAACGCGGCCTCGAGCTATGCCCGCAGGCGCGCGCCGCATTCGTGACCCCATCGCACCAATATCCGATCGGAATGCCGCTCAGCATGGCTCGGCGCAATTCCTTGATCACCTGGGCCGACCAAAATCGCGCCTGGATCGTCGAAGACGACTACGACAGCGAGCTGCGTTATGCCGGACACCCCTTTCCCTCGATGCAAGGGCTGCGTCCCTCACGCGTCATCTATCTCGGCACGTTCAGCAAGGTGCTCTTTCCCTCCCTACGCCTCGGCTACGTCATCGCCCCTTCGCCACTCGTGGAAGCCTTTGCTGGCGCCCGCGCCATTCTTGACCGGCATTCGCCGATCGCCGAACAGCACGTTCTGGCGTCCTATATGCGGGAAGGCTATTTCGAAGCGCATATCCGGCGCATCCGCGGCCTCTATGCCGAGCGCCGCGCTGTTCTGCTTTCGGCGCTCGCCCGGGCCTTGCCTGAGGGATGCCGCGTACAGCAGAGCGACCAGGGCATGCATATCCTCCTATGGTTGCCAGAGGAGGTCGACGACGTGCAACTCGCGCGGCGCGCCCTCTCGGCCGGCCTCGCCGTGCGGGCGATCTCACCGATGTATGCCGCGCGGCCGGCGCGCCCCGGCCTGATGCTGGGCTTCGGCGGGTTTCAGCCGGAACAGCTGCAGGCGGCGGTCGGCGAACTCGTCAAACTGCTGAGCCAGCAGATGTCTGGAGCGGGAGGTCCGCAACAAGCTGAAGTCTAAAGCGTCAGCCGCTCCCAACTGTCGTCCATCTGGTTGCGGAACCATGTCATTTGCCGCTTGGCATATTGCCGCGTCGCCGCAGCACCCTTCTCCAGTACCTCGTCGCGTGTCATCTCACCCCTCAGCATCGCCGTAATTTGCGACACGCCGATTGCCTTCATCACAGGCGTCTCGGCCGGCAGATCGAGCGCAAGCAGAGCCCGTACCTCGTCTTCCGCGCCTTGCTGCAGCATCTTTTCGAAACGCCCGTTGATGCGCCGGTGCAGCACCGCCCGGTCCGGCAGCACGACGATCTTGCGGGCCTGGCCGGCATCGATCACCACCGGTCCGGACCGGCCTTGGAAATCGGCGATCGACCGCCCCGTCGCCTTTACCACCTCCAGCGCCCGGACGATGCGCTGTCCGTCCTGGCGGTTGAGGCTTGCCGCCATGGCGGGGTCGGCCTCGGCGAGTTCGATATAGAGCCCGTCCGGTCCCTCCTCCAGCAGCCGCGTCCTGAGTTTCTCCCGCAACACCTCAGGTATCTCGGGCATATCGGAGAGACCGCCGGTCAGCGCCTTGAAATAAAGTCCCGTACCGCCGACGAAGACCGGCAGCCGTCCTGCCTCCCTCAGCGTCGGCAGCAACGCTGCGACATCGCGCAGCCAGGCGCCTGTGGAATAGGCCGCAGCCGCCGGCACGTGGCCGTAGAGATGATGCGGCACGCCCTGCATCTCCTCCTTCGACGGTCGTGCCGTCAACACCCGCAGCGTGTCATAGACCTGCATGCTGTCGGCGTTGACAACCGCGCCGTCATGGCGTCTGGCCAATTCGACGGCGAGCGCGGACTTGCCGCTGGCGGTCGGCCCGGTTATCAGGATCGCGTTCACTGTGCTCAGAAGGTTTTCCATCATGGCCCTCGTTGCCACGCTTGTTGCCAATCCGTCAAATCCCGTGCTGACCCCCGAAATCGCCGAGCAGGCGGCCGAGGCCGTGAACGCTGCCGGTCTCTACTGGCTGGCCGATGGCGTTGCCTGCGACATCGCGCTGCGCGACGGCACCGATAGGCAAGCGGCCGAGGCCAATATCCTTGCCGTCATATCAAGCGCGCCCATCGACCTCGTTATCCAGGAGCAGGAGACCCGCCGCAAGAAGCTGCTGATCGCCGATATGGATTCGACG
This sequence comes from Rhizobium aouanii, assembly GCF_037002925.1. Lineage (NCBI taxonomy): Bacteria > Pseudomonadati > Pseudomonadota > Alphaproteobacteria > Hyphomicrobiales > Rhizobiaceae > Rhizobium > Rhizobium aouanii. Next base: position 17,496 of record NZ_JBAMYD010000031.1, on the reverse strand, counting down.
ATGATCGGCCAGGAATGCATCGATGAACTCGCCGCTGAAGTCGGCCTGAAGGAGAAGGTGGCGACCATCACTGCTCGCGCCATGAACGGCGAGATCGCTTTCGAGCCTGCCCTGCGTGAGCGTGTCGCCCTGCTGAAGGGGCTGCCGATATCGGTCGTCGACGAGGTCATCGCCAAGCGCATCACGCTCACCCCGGGCGGCCTGGAACTGATCGCCACCATGAAGTCGAAAGGCCATTACACCGCGCTTGTCTCCGGCGGTTTCACGGTTTTCACCAGCCGCATCGCCGCCACCCTCGGCTTCGACGAGAACCGTGCCAACATGCTGCTCGAAGACGGCGGCATTCTCTCGGGTTTCGTCGCCGAACCGATCCTCGGCAAGCAGGCGAAAGTCGATGCGCTGAACGAGATCGCGGCAAGCCTCAGCATTTCGCCGGAAGAAGCGATCGCCGTCGGCGACGGCGCCAATGATCTCGGCATGCTGCAGCTAGCCGGTTCCGGCGTTGCCCTCCACGCCAAGCCCACAGTCGCTGCTCAAGCGCGGATTCAAATCAACCACGGCGACCTGACCGCACTGCTTTATATCCAGGGTTACCGCAAGACGGATTTCGCTTCAACGATAGCCTCTTGAAATTTTACACATTTGTACGTACAATTTTGTCGGATAAGACATGCCGGTTTCAATGGAACGACGAGAAGAACCGGACCAACAAGGCCAAGCATGGCGTATCCTTCGAGACAGCGTGTTTGATCTGGAATGATCCGCAGTATCTTCTCATTCCGGACGCGGTCTATGACGGCGAACAAAGATGGCTGGCGATCGGCGTCGTGGGTTTGGTGACTGTACTGGTCGCCGTCCATATCATCCTCGGTGCCGAGGATGAAGAGACCGTCCGAGTGATCAGCGCTCGAAAGGCGACATCTCACGAGAGAAGACGATATGAACAATCGACCCTTAACTGACGCGCAGCTCGCCGAACTTCGGGCACTGGAGAAGCTTCCCGAAGAGGATATCGACACTGGCGACATTCCTGAGATCACCGATGAACAGTGGCGCCTAGCTCGCAAGGGCAATTTGTACCGGCCGCTGAAGCATTCAGTGACTATCCGCCTGGATGCCGATATCCTAGACTGGTTCAAGAGCCATGCGGGCGGCCGCGGCTACCAGACGGACATCAATGCCGCGTTACGCACCCATGTCGCTAGGTATCAAAAGAGGAGCGGCTGACCGCTCCTTCCCTTACTCCATCGGCACTGCCACGAACCGCAGATCGCCATTCGCCCCTGCGATCATCAGCTGGGCGTTGCGGCGGCCTTCCTGTTTCAGCGCCTGCACCTTGGCGGCGACCGCATCCGGCGACTTCATGAACTCCTGCGCCACCTCGACGATGACGTCGCCGGGCTTCAGCCCCTTTTCGGCCGAGGCGGAGCCGGGCGTCACTTCCGTCACGACGACACCATCGACGCTCTCGGCGATGCCGAAGGCCTTGCGCGTCTCAGCGCTCAACAGCGACAGCGACAGCCCGAGCACGTTCTTCGGCGTGGCCGCATCCGGTGACACCTGGCCCTTATGCTGGTCGGGTGTATCAGGTACAGGTTTGGCCTGATCGCCGGAATCCGGCTGGTCCATGTCATTGTTCTCGCCGGGATCCGGAATGATCACGCCGTCGTCCTGCGAGCCATCGGGTGCTAAATCGTCGGATGCAGCCGCCTGATCGCTGTCTTCGAGCCGGCCGAGCTTCACCTTGACGGTCTGCTCCTTGCCGTCGCGCAGCACCACCACGTCGACTTCCTTGCCGACAGTGCTTTCCGCCACGACGCGCGGCAGGTCGCGCATCTCGCTGACGGTCTTGCCGTCGAATTTCAAAATGACGTCGCCCGCCTTGATCGAACCGTCGTCGACGGGGCCGCCCTTGATGACGCCGGCGACCAGCGCACCCTTTGCGGTGTCGAGCCCGAGGCTGTCGGCGATATCGTCGGTCACCGGCTGTATGCGCACGCCGAGCCAACCGCGCCGCGTCTCGCCATATTCGCGCAGCTGATCAACGACGCCGGAGGCAAGCTCCGACGGCACCGAGAAGCCGATGCCGATCGAGCCGCCGCTCGGCGAGATGATTGCCGTGTTGATGCCGATCACCTCACCCTTCATGTTGAAGAGCGGGCCACCGGAATTGCCCTTGTTGATCGCCGCGTCCGTCTGGATGAAATTGTCGTAGGGGCCGGCATTGATGTTGCGGCCACGCCCGGAAATGATGCCCACCGTCACCGAACCGCCGAAGCCGAACGGATTGCCGATCGCCATCACCCAATCACCGATGCGCATCGTGCTGGAATCGCCGAATTTCACGGATTTCAGCGGCGTCTTCGGCTCGACCTTCAGCACCGAAAGATCGGTCTTCGTATCGGTGCCGATCAGCTTCGCCTTGAGCTTCGAACCATTGGCGAAATTGATCTCGATATCGTCGGCGCCCTCGATCACGTGGTTGTTGGTGACGATATAACCGGCCGGATCGATGACGAAGCCGGAGCCAAGCGAGCTGACATTGTGGTTGCCGCCCTTGTTGCCCTGCTGCTTGTTGAAGAAGTCGTTGAAGAATTCCTGGAAAGGCGAGCCGTCGGGCGCGCGCGGCGCCGGACCCGCGCCCTCATCGTCCTTGACCTTCTGCGAGGTCGAGATGTTGACCACGGCGTCGAGCAGGCCTTCGGCAAGATCGGCGACGGACGCCGGGCCGGTGTTGGGCATGGCGGCCTGGATCGGAGCGCTCTGCTGCGGTGCGACGGCTGCGGGAGGCGTAGGAGCGGGAGCAGCCGTTTCCGGAGTAGCCGGAGCGGGTGCCGTAACCCCGGGTGCGGTCGTCTCAGGCGCGGTTTGCGCATAGGCAATCCCGCTCAGGCCGGCTTGCGCCAGGATTGCGGCGCTGGCCATAAGCGCGAGCGTTCGTCTGAAGGGCGAGCGAATCGTGGGGGCCATCAAGCTTCCTCATAAGCGGTGCATGCGCACATTGAGCATCAGCATAAGGCGGAATGATGGAGGGTGAAATCACCTTTTCGCGAAATCCCCGTGCAATGTGACGTGGCCTCGCAAAAGCCGGATAGTCACAATCATTCCACGAAAAAAGGGCCGGCGCTCGGGCCGGCCCTTCCGAAATTGTCTGTGGTCGTTTCGCTGGCTGTCAGTTCGCCGGGACCGGTGCTGCGGGAGCAGTTGCGCCGGGACCTGCCGGAACTGGCGCGGCCGGATTTGTCGGCTGCAGGGTGCCAGCGGCATTGTCGAAATAGCGGAAGAATTCCGAATTCGGCGACAGCACCAGCGTCGTGTCCTGCGACGAGAGAGAGGAGGAATAGGCCGCCATCGAGCGATAGAACTCGAAGAAGGCCGGATCCTTGCTGAAGACTTCGGCGAAGACGCGGTTGCGTTCTGCATCGCCCTGGCCTCGAAGGATTTCCGCATCACGCTGGGCGCCTGCGGTGAACTCGACGACCTGACGGTCGGCGATGGCTCGGCGCCGCTGGCCTTCCTCACTGCCCTCCGCTCGAATGCGCTCGGCCTCGGCGAGGCGTTCCGACCGCATGGCATTATAGGTGTTGGGCGCAACCTCTGGCGAAAGATCGGTGCGGCGGATGCGAACGTCGTCTATATGCAGGCCGAGATTTTCGGCATCTGTACGCAGGTCGTCGCGAATCTCCAGCATCATCGCGACACGCTCTTCCGACAGCGCGGCATTGTAGTCGCGCAGACCGTAGACGCGGCGAAGCGATGAATCGAGCTGGGCTCTCAACCGCGCTTCCGCGGCTTCGCGATCGCCCGATACCGTTTCACGGAAGCGGCGCACATCCGCGATGTTGTAGATTACGAAAGCATCGACGTCGAAGGTCTGGCCATCCTGTACCTGAACGCGAATATTGTCGAGATCGAGCCTCAGCGCCTGCTTTTCGACCAGCTGAACGCGGTCGGCATCCATGAAGCCGAAGGGCAGCTTGAAATAAATGCCAGGCTCGGTCTTGACCGACTGGATCTGGCCGAAACGGACGACGATGGCCTGCTCTCGTGCATTCACCACGAAGATGGACGAATAAAGCCCGACCAGCACGATGGCGAGGATGATGAGAATGATGGGAAGTCTGTTCGATGTCATGACTCAACCTCCCTGCTGCGCAGGCTTGCCGAGCTCATTGAGCGGCAGATAGGGCAGGACGCCCTGCTTCTCGTCGATAATGACCTTCCGGGAATTCTTCAGCACCTGCTCCATCGTTTCGAGATACAACCGCTTGCGGGTCACGTCGGGCGCCTTCGAATATTCGTCGTTGATCGCCGTGAATCGCTGCGCTTCACCTTCCGCCTCCTTCACGACACGGTCCTTGTAGGCGGCTGCATCTTCACGGATTCTGGCCGCATCGCCTCGCGCCTGGCCGAGCTTCTGGTTCGTGTAGCGATTGGCCTCTTCGATCGTGCTGTCGCGGTCACGGCCGGCACGCTGCACTTCTTCGAAAGCATCGGCGACTTCCCGCGGCGGCGCCACGTTCTGGATCGTCACGCCGGTCACGGTCACGCCCGCGCCATAGCGGTTCATCGTGTCCTGCAGGATGTTGAGCACGTCCACTTCGATCGGCTGACGATTGCTGCGGAAGGCGTCCTGCGCCGGACGTCGGCCAACGATCTCACGCATGGCACTGTCGGATACCTGCTGCAGCGTCTCCGCCGGGTTTTCGACATTGAAGAGATAGGCCTTGGGATCGCTGACGGTGTAAAAGACCGCGAACTGCACGTTGATGACGCTTTTGTCGCTGGACAGCATCAAGCCGTTCGAAGACGATGCAGAAGTCGCCCCGATGTTCAGCTGCTGTACGGTCACCTTGACCGTCTCCACGGTTTCCATCGGCCACAGGTGGAAATGCAGGCCCGGCATGGAAATCTCGTCCTTCGGCTTGCCGAACTGCAGCTCGACGCCGCGTTCGTCCGGCTGCACGACATAAATGCACTGGATCAGCCAGAAGACCGCGACGATCGCCGCGACGATCACTGCCACGCCGCCGTTGAAGCCGCCGGGAATGATGTTGCGCAGCTGGTCCTGGCCGCGCCGGATAATATCTTCCAGATCAGGCGGTCCGCCCTTGCCGCCGCCACCGCGCGGCCGGTTCGGCCCCTGTCCCCATGGTCCCTGATTATTACCGCCGCCGCCGCCCCAAGGGCCGCCGCCGCCATTCTGATTGCTCCAGGGCATCAAAACCTCGTTGTTCGTTAAGTCTCCACGCATCCGAACCGTGGGGGCTGACCGGCGGACGCGTTGGTGACCGTTATAGGTATCGCCGCATCGGCTTTCAACGCAACGTGAGAAACTTGGTCAATTTAATTGGAAAATAGTTCATTTTCAGGCGTGGCGGCGTTCGTAGACGATGAAACGCGTGGGATAACTGTCCTTTTCGCCGGCCGGAACCGCGATTATCTCCCCCGCCTGCCAGATCTCGGGATCGATCGCGGGAAATGAGGCATCTCCGTCGAGATCGGCCTCGACATGCGTGATGCACATCCGGTCGGCAAGACCGATCGCCTGGGCATAGACCTGCCCGCCGCCGAGAATGCAGATCTCGTCGACGCCGGTTTCGAGCGCCAGCCTGTCGGCCGCCGTCATCGCCTCAGACAGCGAATGGGCCATGGAGACATCGGGATGGTCTATCGCCGCTTGCCGCGAAATGACGACGTTCGGCCGTCCCGGCAGCGGCTTGCCGATCGAATCGTAAGTCTTGCGGCCCATCACGACAGGCTTTCCCAATGTCAGCGCCTTGAAGCGCTTGAGATCGCTCGAAAGCCGCCACGGCATATCGCCGTCGCGGCCGATAATGCCGTTGCGGGCAACGGCGGCGATTATGGTCCTGCGAATGTCGGCCATGGAATATCCCGGATCAGACGGCGATCGGCGCCTTGATGCTGGCATCGGCCTCGTAGCCGATCAGCTCGAAATCGTCGAAGGTGAAGCCAAAAATGTCCTTCACATCGGGATTGATGCGCATGAAGGGTAAGGGCTTCGGCCGGCGCGCCAGCTGCAGCTTCGCCTGGTCGAAATGGTTGTGATAGAGATGGGCGTCGCCGAGCGTGTGGACGAAATCGCCAGGCTTCAGCCCGGTCACCTGAGCCACCATCATCGTCAGCAGCGCATAGGAGGCGATGTTGAACGGCACGCCGAGGAAGATATCGGCCGAGCGCTGATAGAGCTGGCAGGAAAGCTTGCCATCAGCCACATAGAACTGGAACAGGCAATGGCAGGGCGGCAACGCCATTTCGTCCACTTCGGCCGGATTCCAGGCCGAGACGATGTGGCGGCGCGAATTCGGATTGTTGACGATGCCTTTGACCAGATTGGCGATCTGGTCGATATGGCCGCCGTCGGGCGCTGGCCAGGAGCGCCACTGGGCGCCGTAGACCGGCCCGAGATCGCCGTTTTCATCGGCCCATTCGTCCCAGATCGAAACGCCGTTCTCCTTGAGATAGCGGATATTCGTCTCGCCCTTGAGGAACCAGAGAAGCTCGTGGATGATCGAGCGCAGATGCAGCTTCTTCGTGGTGAGGACGGGAAAGCCCTCTTCGAGGTCGAAGCGCATCTGGTAGCCGAAGACCGAGCGCGTGCCGGTGCCGGTGCGGTCGCCCCGGTCGGAGCCCTTTTCCATCACATGATTCAAGAGATCGAGATATTGCTTCATGTCGCGCTGATTCCGTTTCGGCCAATTTAAGCCTTCGGAGCCGGGAAACCAATCACCGGCGGGTATTTTCCCCATGTTTCTGATGGGTCGCATAACGCTTTTATGACGTTTGCCCTTTCCTTGGGCTGAGGAAACCACTATATCAGCCTTGCCGGCTTTCGGGTCGGCTATGGCGATAAATGAGCGGTGTAATAAACCTATTGGACCCGGGGGCGGTACCCGGCGCCTCCACCAAAAACCGGCGGCTTTCAAGGCCGGCTTTTGATGGGGGCGAAACAGGATCGACAAGGGTGTAAAGATCGTCTTTTTGCTCGGCATTGTACCGCCGTTATCGGGCTAAAATTGTAGTTGCAAACGACAACTATGCGGAAGCTCGTCTCGCTGCTTAATCGCGGTGTGACACTTCAATCAAAGTCCTAGTGGTTCGCACCTCTAGGCGGGGTCCGAAGGCACCTGGCAACAGAAGCCTTCACCTTCTCCCTGCCGCCGAAATCATGTATGCTGCTTAAAAACGTGACTCGGCTCCGGTCTTTCCCAAGGCGCCCGGACGTGGCATATAACCTTGTGAAAAGACTTCCGAACCGACGAAAGACAGGAAAAGCATGGGGCAGGATCATATCCGCTACGACATTCTGGCACAGGATGCACTTCGCGGCGTCATCCGCAAGGTTTTGGCGGAAGTCGCAGCGACGGGCCGCCTGCCCGGTGATCATCACTTCTTCATCACCTTCCTCACCGGCGCCACCGGCGTGCGCATCTCCCAGCACCTGAAGTCGAAATACCCCGAGCAGATGACCATCGTCATCCAGCACCAGTTCTGGGACATGAAGATCACCGAGACGCATTTCGAGATCGGCCTTTCCTTCTCAGACGTTCCGGAAAAGCTGGTCATTCCATTCAATGCGATCCGCGGCTTCTACGATCCCTCCGTCAACTTCGAGCTCGAATTCGACGTGCCGCTCGCCGATGGCGAGGAACTGCCGTCCGGCGAAATCACCGCCTATCCCGTGGATGCGGCCGGAAAGCCCGATGACGCCGCAGGCGCAAAACCCGCCGACGGCGAGGAGAAGAAACCGGGCTCCGTCGTCTCGCTCGACTCCTTCCGCAAGAAGCAGTGATTTGAAGGGAGGCCAAGCCTCCCTTTTTCGTGAGGGTCCAGGCAACGCATGAGCGCCGAAATCATCAATCTGCGCCAGTTCCGCAAGAAGCAGGCTCGCTCCGAAAAGGAGAAGCAGGCCGAACAGAACCGCGTCTCCTTCGGCCGCACCAAGGCCGAGAAACAGCTGACCCGCAGCCTGAACGACAAGGCCGACAAAGCCCATCGCGACGGCCGGATCGAGACGGATGACGACGGCGCGTGACAATTTCACGCAACGCGTGAAAGCCGGAATGGATTCTGCGATCAGCCACTTGCGCACTTTCCTTGAATCGATCTGCCAACCGACCCTTAATTTGATGGAGAGTCCTGAGCGCGTCGTCTCGGAGGCGCTGTACTCTATCCGGGATGTGAAGGCCCCATGATTCGTAAGCATTCGGCGACATTGCACGGCCATCGCACCAGTTTCTCGCTGGAGGATGAGTTCTGGGCCGAGCTGAAGACGATCGCCGCCGCCCGTTCGATGCCGCTCGCCGCCCTGATTTCCGAAATCGACGACCACCGCCCACCGGACAGCAACCTGTCCTCGGCGCTGCGCTTGCATGTGCTTTCCTGGCTGAAGGCCGGCAGCCTTGATGCATGTTGCTCAAAATCGCGTAGAGATTTGGGATAATATCAATTAAAACAAAGACCTGAAGCGTCTTGCATGAATCAAATTCTATGCGCTGTCATTGCGCCTGAACGCCCGGCAACTGGTCGAAATTGAGGGGACCGGGCTGCGCTTGCCCGCTGCGCCGTGCTGCTTCCGCCTCGGCCGCGGCCCTCGCCTGCGCATCGGCATCCGCCTTTGCTTTGGCTTCCGCCGCGCGTGCGGCCTCCGCCTCGGCAGCAGCCTTCTCAGCGGCTGCTTTCTGCGCCAGCGCGCGCAGCCGCTCTTCCTCCGCCTGCCGTTGCTGCTCGATCTCGGCCGCCTTGGTGCGCTCGGCGTCGTTGAACCGGTAGAGCGCCACTTCGCGGCGCAGCCGCTGTTTTTCGAGCACGATCGCCTGCAGCCGCTCGACGCGCTGGCGCTCGCGCTCGAAGGCGCGCAGCGACAGATAGCTGGTGATATCGGTCACATCCATCGTCTTGCCGGGCGACGGCAGCATGCCGGAAAAATTCAGCCGGAGCGCCGGCTCGGCGCCGGAAAGCGCTTCCGTGCCAGGATTGAACCCGACACCCAGTGTCGCGCTGATCCGCTCTTCCGGCAGCGCGATCTGCGCATCGGCGGTGATGCGGGCGAGATCGTTGGCGACGGTGACATTCTGCACCCTCAGCGTCCCGTCGGCGATATTGAAGGGGATGCCGAGTGGCGGCAGCTTCGCCTCGCCGTTGCTGAGCAGCGTCTCGATGATCGGATGCACCTTGCCGGCATTGATCTGCTCCTGCATCGTATCGGTCGCGGCAAGCAGCGGCGGCAGGATAGCAAGATTCAACCCGCGTATGCTGGTATCGCCGAGCCTCAGTTCGCCCGAACCATTGAGCGAGCTGGCGATCTCGCCGATCGTCTTGCCCGAGGCCTCCATTGACAGCGACAATCCGAACTTGCCGTTGGCGATCGGCGCGCCATCGCGCAGCCAGACGACGCCGGAAAGATCGGAATCGGCAAGCGCAAGCTTCGTCTGCAGGAAACCTGTGCCGCTGGCATTGGTGAACAGCAGGTTGCCGGAGAGTTTTCCGCCGTCCCAGTTGCCGGCCATGTCGTTGAGCTGCAGCTCGTCGCCCTTGTAGGCAACGTTGCTGGTGAAGTCCGACACCGCCGTTTCCGGCAGGCCGGGCCAGAATTCCTTGGCCGCCAGCTTCACGTTGACGTCGAGATCCTTGAAGATCGGCAGCCCCAGCGGCGCCGTCGTCAGCTGACCGTTCGCGGGATCGACGATCTGGCCGAACACCGCCTCGCCGAGCCAGCCGGCATCGGCCTTGGAGAGTGTCAGCCCGCCGCTCGCGGTCGTCTTCGCAGCCTTCCGGTCGAAGGTCAGCGCACCGGAAAATTCGTTGTCGGCCGCATGCCCCTTGAGATCCGAAAAGACGATCTTGTCGCTGTCGACGGCGGTATTGACCTGCAGGCCGAACGGCAGCCCAGTTCCGGTCTGCGGCAGGGCGATGCCGTTCATGATGAGATAGGGGTCGATATCGGCGCTGTCGAGCGAAAGCGCGATCTGGCCGTTCATGAAGGTCTCCGGCCGGACGTCGACCTTGCCGTTGGCCATGAACGAGGTCCGGTCGGTCGCAAAGGTCAGCGCCGCATCGGCGGGATCGTTGCCCGATGCCTTCACCTTCAGCGTCAGCCGGCCATTGGCGCCGACATCGACCGGCAGCGGGTCGAGCCCGGCCTGGCCGAACAGGACTGATGGCACGGCGTTTTCGAGCGTCGCCTCGAGGCTCGTCGTACCGTTGCCGGTCAGCGCCAGGAGGTCGGACATGCGGTAATCGAGATTGACACGGCTGCCGTTCGCCACGCCGGCAAGCGTCACCGTCAGCGCATTGCCCTCGTCGCCGCCGAGCGTCAGCGCGCCGCGAAGCGCCGTATTGCCGTACCAGCCGGCATTGCGCACCAGCCGATCGAGCACCGGGTGATGCGGCAGGTGTTCGCGCAGCATGGTGAAGAAGCCGCCGGGATCGGCCGATTTGAAGGTGATTTCGCCCGCACCCTTGTAATCGAGCAGCGAGCCTTCCGCCCTGCCCGTCGCCGTCAGCTCTGCGCCGGCGATATTCTTGATCGACAGCCGGTCGACGGCAAGCCCGCCGTCGGCGATGGTGAAGGTGGTCTCGACATTCTCGGCACTGACGCCGAAGGCGGTGAACTTGTCCGCCTTGAGCTGGGCGGCGATCTTGTGGTCAAGCACGTTGTCGCCGGCATCCTGCCCGGTCATCAGCCCGCTCAGCGCCTGCAGCGCGTCGAGATCGAGCGTATCGCCGTTTAGCGCCACCGACAGCGTCGGCGGCTGGCCTGAGATTGCCTGGCGCTCCAGCCGACCCTTCAGCGTCGCCGGTCCGATGGTAATCTCAAGGTTTTCAAAACGCTGCAATTCGTGCGTCAGGCTGACATTGGCGGAAAAGCCCGCCTGCCGCAATTGCCGGATGGCCGGATCGACCGAGCCGGCAAGCCAGGAGGCAAGCCCCGTCGGCTGGCTGGAGGCCACCACGATCTGGCCGTTGAACGAAGGTTCGCCCTGAAGTAGGAGCTTGCCCTTGCCTTCCACCTGCGTGCGCCCCGGCAGCGTGCCGGTGGCGCTGTCGATCATCCAGCCGGTGCCGGCCGGTTCGAGCTCCAGCTGCACGTCGCGCAGCGTCGTATCGCCGGCGACGATCGCCGGCAGCTTGACGCTCGCCTTCCCCGGCACCTGCGGGATCGGCACCTGCGCGACGATATCGATCAGCGAATTCAGCCGCTGGCGCGCCGAAACGGCGGGATCCCGCGTCGTTTTGCCGGACGCCCCCTGATTGCCGATGCGGTTGACGTCGATCTGCTGCCCGACGGCGGTCAGCAGGAATTCCGGCGCATTGCCGGTATCGAGCGTCGCCTCGCCGGTTATGACATAGGGATCGTCCGTCGGGCCGATCTCCATCCGGTATTCGGGGATGCGGATGCGTTCGTTGGTGAGCTCGAAGCGGCCCTTGACGCGCGGCGGCTGCTCTTTCTTGTTGGCGGGCTTGGCGCTGTTGCGGATCTCGATCGCTGCCGAAAGCTGACCCTGATAGTTCGGCTTGCTGTCGACGAGCTTCAGTTCGCCATCGAGATCCACGCTGACAGGGTGCTTGTCCGGCGAAAGCCTCGTGCGCATGCGCAGCACGCCCTTCTCGTCCGGTTGACTGCTCGAGATCGAGAAGCCGCCGTGCTCGCCGTCGAGCGCTGCGTCGCCCTCGATGCGCCAAGGACCAGCCAGCGACTTTGCCGACATTTCCGCGTTGAGGCCGGTGATGCGACGCGAGCGACCCGACTGATCGTCGATGAATTCGACCTCGCCGCCGCTGACATGCACGTTTTCGAGAACGACGGTCCTTGCCGGTATTTCCGCGCGGCTGCCGCGCATCCAGTCGAGCGTGCCGTCCTTGAGCAATCTCAAGCGCACCTTCGGATTGACGACGCGCATGTCGAAGATCAGTGCTTCGCCCGACAGGAAAGGTGCAAGCTCCGCATCCATGGAGAACTGCTCCACCTTGACGATCGGCGTGCCGTCCGCTTCCTGGCCGACGCGCACGTCATGCAGCGTCACCGACGGGAACGGCAGCAGGCGCGCATCCACCGTGCCGTAGACGGTGACCTTCTTGCCGATGATGCGGCTTGCCTGATCCTCGAAATTCTTACGGAAATCCGTCCAGTCGATGAACAGCGGCGCAAGCAGCGCCACAAACAGCACTACGACGATCACTCCCCCCAGAAAGACGAGGAACCGGCCTACCAATGCAAAGCGTCTCCATTCGGGATTCTGTTGCCGACACTAGAGCATGATGCCGAAAAGTGTGAGCGGTTTTCGGACGACATCATGCTCTAACTCTTTAATTGAGAATAAGATTCAGATTTCAGGGCGAGCCGGCCTAACATCATCTTGTTCTAGCGCTATTCATCCCGGGGGCAAGACCCAACTTCATGAGAATGTTCCGTTTTCAGCCATGGTGGAAAATCTTGCCGGGATTGAAGATACCGTCCGGATCGAGCGCCTGTTTCACCTGTCGCATCAGATCCACCGCACCGCCGAGCTCCTGTTCCAGAAACGCCATCTTGCCCTGTCCGACCCCGTGTTCACCGGTGCATGTTCCGTCCATTTCGAGCGCCCGCCGGTTGAGCCGTTGCACGAAAGCCTCGGCCACGGCGACGCCTTCGGTGCTCTTGTCATCAAACAACAACAGCACATGGAAGTTCCCGTCGCCGGCATGGCCGACGATCGGCCCCAGCAGCCCATGCTCCTCGATATCCGCCTGCGTTTCGGAAACACAATCGGCAAGCCTTGATATCGGAACACAAACATCGGTCGAAAGTGCGGCAAGCCCGGGCGCCAGCGCCCTTGCAGCCCAATAGGCGTCGTGGCGCGCCTTCCAGAGCTTCGTCCGCTCCTCGGCATTGGCGGTCCATAGGAATTCGCCGCCGCCGCATTCCGCCGCGATCTCGGCAAAGGCTGCCGATTGCAGCGGCACCGTCTCGTCGGTGCCGTGGAATTCGAGGAACAGCGTCGGGCTTTCGGCATAGGAAAGCTTGGAATAGGCGTTGCAGGCCCGCATCTGTACCGTGTCGAGCAACTCGATACGCGCCACCGGAATGCCCATCTGGATCGTCATGATGACGGCATCGCAGGCGGCCTTGATGCTCGGAAAGGCACAGGCCCCTCCGGCAATCTTCTGGGGGATCGCCTGCAGGCGCAGCGTCACCGACGTCAGGATGCCAAGCGTGCCCTCGGCGCCGACGAAGAGCCGCGTCAGATCGTAGCCCGCCGAAGACTTGCGGGCGCGCCGGGCCGTGCGGATCTCCTCGCCATTGGCAGTGACGGCGGTGACGGCAAGCACATTGTCCTTCATCGTTCCATAGCGCACGGCATTGGTGCCGGAGGCCCGCGTCGAGGCCATGCCGCCGATCGAGGCGTTGGCGCCGGGATCGATCGGGAAGAACAGGCCGGTATCGCGCAGGTAGATGTTCAGCGCCTCGCGTGTCACACCCGGTTCGACGGTGCAGTCGAGATCTTCGGGATTAACCTCGATCACCCGGTTCATGCGGCTGAAATCGATCGAAATACCGCCATTGGCGGCATTGACCTGCCCCTCCAGCGAGGTGCCGACGCCGAAACCGATTACCGGCACCTTGTGGGTCGCACAGGCATTGACCGCCGCCTTCACATCCTCGGCGCTCTCGGCGAAAAGCACCCCGTCGGGCAGTTGCGGCGGGATATAGGTGGTCGTATGGGCATGCTGTTCGCGGAAGGACTGGCCGGTCTGGAAACGCTCGCCGAAGCTCTGCTTGAGAATGCCGAGCACCGCGGCAATTCCCGCCTCGTTGCGTGTGCCCGCCTTCGCGTCCTTCAGCGCCATCCCTTTGATCTCCCAGCCATTCCGCAGAAACCATATCGTGTCCCGCGGGCTACAGCGCCGCGCGTCTTTTCAGACGCGCAAAGGGCGCCGTAGGACTCTAGAATTGCTGCATAATTTCATCCTTAAATCGATTCCGATTTAAGGAATTAGGCAGATGGCTGGGTATGCGGCAAGTCAAAGCGGCTGTCCAGTTAAGATTGGCAGAAGATTTCATTCCCACTTTGTTATAGGCCGGCTGCTATAGACAAATCCGCCGTCCCCGGCGCCTTATACGATCGGCGGATTGAGCCGGGCAAACCCCTCCTGCCGCCGATAGGGGAAATAGGGATAGGGCGCCGTGACCGTGCAGACGGCGTCGAGCCTTTCGATCTCAGCCTTCGACAGGCTCCAGCCGACTGCGCCGAGGTTCTGCCTGAGCTGCTCCTCGTTGCGGGCGCCGATAATGACGCTCGATACCGTCGGCCGGTTAAGCAGCCAGTTGATGGCGATCTGCGGCACCGTCCGGCCGGTCTCACCTGCGATGGCGTCAAGCACCTCGACGATGTCGAACAGCTTCTCGTCGTCGACGGGCGGGCCGTATTGTGCCGTCTCGTGCAGCCGGCTTGCCTTGGGCAGCGGCTGGCCGCGGCGGATCTTGCCGGTCAGCCGTCCCCAGGCAAGCGGGCTCCAGACGAGGGCTCCCACCCCCTGGTCGGCGCCGAGCGGCATCAGCTCCCATTCGTAATCGCGCCCTGCCAGCGAATAATAGACCTGATGGGCGACATAACGTGGATAGCCGTGGCGCTCGGCGGCGGCGAGCGACTTCATCAGTTCCCAGCCGGCAAAATTGGAAACCCCGACATAGCGGATCTTGCCTGCTGTAACGAGCTCATCGAGCGTCGACAGCACCTCCTCGACCGGTGTCGAGGCATCGAAAGCATGAAGCTGCAGGAGGTCGATATAGTCGGTCCCGAGCCGACGCAGCGCATCCTCGGTCGCGCGGATCAACCGCGCCCGCGACGTTCCCCAGTCCTGCGGCCCCTCGCCCATCGGCAGCGCCGTCTTCGTCGAGATCAGTACAGCGTCGCGCCGGCCACGGATGGCCTGGCCGAGCACCTCCTCGGACGCGCCGGCCGAATAGACGTCGGCCGTGTCAAAGAGATTCACACCGGCTTCGAGGCAGATGTCGACGAGCCGCCGCGCCTCTTCCGCATCGGTACTGCCCCAGGCGCCGAATAACGGACCGCTACCGCCGAATGTGCCTGCGCCGAAGCTCAAGACCGGCACCCTGAGGCCGGATGCGCCGAGATTTCTGTAGTCCATGGATCTGTCTCCTTAGCTTTCCTACGAGATAGACCTCGGACGTTTGATGATATAGATTGCCTATCGGAAAATCATCTGTGACTTGAATTCATCATGAGCCGTCAAGACATTAACCGCTCCGGCGAAATGGAAGTCTTCGTCAGCGTGGTAGAGCGCGGCGGTTTTTCCGCGGCCGCCATGGCCCGGCGCATGACGCCGTCGGCCGTCAGCAAGCTCGTCGCCCGGCTGGAGACACGCCTCGGCGCCCGCCTCGTCAACCGCTCGACCCGCAGGCTGCAACTGACGCCGGAAGGCTGCGCCTTTTACGAGCGAAGCATCGCCATTCTTGCCGATATCGCCGAAGCCGAACGTCAGGCCTCGACGGGCGAACAGGCATCAGGCCGCATCCGCATCAATACCAGCGGCTCTTTCGGCAACCATGTGCTGGCGCCGCTTGTGCCGGCCTTCATGGCGCTTCATCCGGCCGTGACGCTGGATATTTCCCATACCGACAGGATAGTCGACCTGATGGAGGAGCGCGCCGATGTCGCAATCCGCGCCGGCCCCTTGAAGAATTCCAGCTTGATCGCGCGCAAGCTTGGCGCCACCGGCAAGATCATCGTCGCATCGCCGGATTATCTCTCGGGCCACGGCAAACCACACACGGCCGCCGATCTCCGCCGCCATTGCCGCATCGGCTTTTCCTACACCCGCGCCACCGAGGGCTGGCCGCTGCGCGAGGACGGCGAAACGGTGATGATCCCGATCACCCCGGGCGTGCAGGTGGGAGACGGCGAAGCCATGCGCCATCTCGCTTTGTCTGGCGCCGGCCTTGCCCGCCTTGCCGCCTTCACCGTGCGCGCCGATATCGACGCCGGGCGCCTGGTGCCGGTGCTCGAAGAGGCCAATCCCGGCGATCTCGAGGAATTCTACGCCGTGTATATGGGCCAAGGCGGCCCGCTGCCGGCGCGTGTACGCGCACTGCTCGATTTTCTCGTCAGCCACGTACGTTTCTGAGGCACCCAGCGCGAAGCCGTTCAGCGATGTTGGAAAAGATGACATCCATAAAAACAACGACTTGAAGCGGTCGCATGAATCAGTTTCGCACTCCAAGACGCCAAGAAGCCAGATTTCGCAATTGACCGCTGCCGTGCCGCCCACCTATACCGGACACGCGCCAGCCGGCTCTTTCAGCCGGCTTCTCTTCGTCATGCGGAGCGTCCTCCCACCTTCGGCCTCAGGGCTCGCGCCGACCAGGAAAGATATGGGATCATGTCATTCAGCGACGCGAGCCGCTTGCTGCGGGATGCCGGCCTACCGAAATGGGCGCTGCTGTTGGCACTTTCGACCGCTCTCGTCGTCTTCCTCGAACTCTTCGCTCTGCCGGCCTCGCTGCTGATCGGACCGATGGTCGCGGCAATCGCACTGGCGTTGACCGTCGGCAAGGGAAAGCTTCGCGTGCCCTTCTGGCCGCTGCAGTTCGGCCAGGTCCTGGTCGGTCTGATGATGGCGCGCACCATCACTCCTGACATTCTCGGCACCATGGCGAAGGACGCACCGCTCTTCCTGCTGTTCATCTTCTCGGTCATCGCCATCGCCACCGGCCTAGGCTGGCTTTTGACGCGTTGGCAGGTGCTGCCTGGGACGACCGCGGTCTGGGGTTCCTCGCCGGGCGGCGCCTCCGCCATGGTCATCATGTCGGAAGCCTATGGCGCCGATGCCCGTCTCGTCGCCCTCATGCAGTATCTGCGCGTCGTCTTCGTTGCCGTCGGCGCCTCCGTAATCTCGCGCCTGTGGGTGGCAGCCGACGGCGCCGAGCCGCCGCCGCTTATCCTCTTTCCCTCAGTCGACTGGCCGGCCTTCGCGGCGACGATGGCTTTTGCCGCCTTTTGCGCCTACGGCGTCCGACGGCTGCGCCTCCAGGGTGGCACGATCATCGTGCCGCTCTTTCTCGGCGCCTTGCTGCAGGGCACGGGCGTCCTGAAGATCGAGCTGCCGATGTGGCTGCTCGCCATCGCCTATGCACTGGTCGGCTGGAGCATCGGCCTGCGTTTCACCCGCTCGATCCTCAGCCACGTGGCCCGCGCCCTGCCGAGGGTGTCGGCCTGCATCGTGCTGCTGATGGCGCTCTGCGGTTGCATGGCGGTAGCACTTCACGTCTTCGCCGGCATCGATCCACTGACCGCCTATCTCGCCACCAGCCCCGGTGGTGCCGATTCCGTCGCCATCATCGCCGCCTCCAGCGATGTCGACGTGCCCTTCGTCATGGCAATGCAGACCGGCCGTTTCCTGGTGATCCTGATGATCGGCCCGATGCTCGCCCGTTTCATCGCACGCCGTTCCGGCCTTGCGGAAAATCCCGTC